>DATFMR010000150.1:0-2961 GCA_035266865.1 Ignavibacteriaceae bacterium
GCAGATTGAATCAACTTCTGCTTTTAATTCTTTTATAGTCTTTACTGGTAAAGAAGATTTTTTAACAGCGTTTAATAAATCTTTTCTCAAAGGATTTATTGCAATTCCTCTTTCCGTAATAATTACATCAATTAATTCTCCCGGTCCGCAAAGAGTCGTAACTTCGTCAACAATTACCGGAATCCGGTCCCTGAAAGAAGGTATTGCCAGTATTGTACATTTTGAGTATAGACAATTCTGCCAACCGCCTATGCCGTGTAAAAGATATCCGTCTGAGTGTGTTACAACATTAGCATTGAAATTTAGATCAACTTCTGTTGCACCCAGAACGGCAACATCAACTATAGATGCGAAATTTCCTTTACCGTGGAAATTGTAACTTGTAAACGGACTTGTATTTACGTGGTTCGGGTTTTCTCTCATACTTCTTACACCTTCAAGATCGAAAGTCTGCCCATCGAGAATATAATCAGTCAAACCTTCTTCCAGCATTTGAACGAGATATTTTGTACTTCCGCCGCGTACGAATCTTGCTTTAACATTTTTGGCTTTCATTCTTTCTTTTAAAAAAAGAACAAATGCCAGGTTTGTTCCGCCTGCTCCTGCCTGGAAAGAAAACCCATCTTTCATTATACCAGCTTCTTCAATAAACTGCGCTACATATTCAGCAATCAAGAGCCTGTCCGGTGATTTTGTAACTTCGGTTGTTCCTGAAACAATTTTTGCAGAGTCGCCAAGTGAATCAATTTTTACTACAGAGTCTACGTTATTCCCCTGTATCTGCCACGGAATGCAAGGGAAGGGAACAAGGTTGTCAGTAACAACAATTACGTTTTCGGCATATTCAGAATCCCCAAGTGCAAAACCAATCAATCCGCTTGCCGATTGGCCATTTACCCCATTCGCGTTTCCAAATTCATCAGAGGTGGGAGCGGCGATTACTGCTATGTCTACTTTTATATCTCCGTCCTGGATCGCCTGGTATCTTCCACCGTGAGAACGTAGAACACCGATACCTTTCATCTTTCCGAGTGAAGTAAATCTGCCCAGAGGACCATTCATACTTCCTTCAATGTGGTGAATTGTGCCGTCTTCCAGATATTTTATTAAATGTTTGTGCACAGGAAATGAAGCTGTAGGGAACCAACGAATGTTTTTAATTCCCATTTCTTTGATGGTATCGAAAAGTATATTAGTTAGTACATCACCGTTTCGTAAATGATGGTGTGTGGAAATTGTCATGCCGTTTTTCAGTCCCGCTTTTTTTAAAGCTTCCTTTAAAGTCCTGACAATTTTATTCCCGTTTGTCGGATAATCAATACATGATTTTATCTGCGGTTTTGCTTTTCCTCCGGCAGGTTTATATTTATTTACACCTTTAAAAGGGATTTGTTTTTGGCCATTGACTTCTGCAGGGACTAACCTTCCGCTACTATTTTTTATTAATTTCATTTTTCCAGTTCTTTGTGATTTTCTTATTTAGTAATGCCAGCTCAATGGTTTTGTGAGCGCGTTTAACTACAGGCGCATCTATCATTTTACTTCCAAGTGACACAACCCCGAGACCTTTTCTTTCTGCTTCTTCAAAAGCCAACACAATTTTTTGGGCTTTTTCAATCTCATCATATTCGGGTGCAAAAGCTTCGTGTACAACCTGAATCTGTCTTGGATGAATACAGCCCTTCCCTTCGAAACCAAGAGATTTTGCCTCAATAACACTTTGTCTTAATGCGTCCATATCATTTATATCGGAAAAAACAGAATCTATTGCCTGTACACCTGCTGCTTTAGCAGCATTAACTATCATTGACCTGCCAAATAAACTTTCTTTTCCTTCAAATGTCCTCTGTGTACCAATATCTGCTGTGTAGTCTTCCAGCCCTATTGTTAAAGCGCATACTTCGGGTGATGCGCATGCAATTTCATAAGCATTTATAATTCCCTTAGCACTTTCAATTATCGGCATAACATGTATTTCAGTTTTGATATTATTTTCTGCTTTTAACCTTTTAATTTCCAGAACTGTTTCAACAACCTGCTCGCCAGTTTCACACTTTGGTATGAGAATTACATTTACGTTATGAGGAATTAAATATTTCAGGTCATCAAGTCCCTGAGGAAATTGGTTAATCCTTACCATTCTTTCGCAGCCATAAAAATTCAAAGACCGGAGTGCATTACGAACAATAAATCTTGCTGAATCTTTTTCTGAATGGGGTACGCTGTCCTCAAGGTCAAGGATTATTCCGTCCGGTTTATGAAGTCCGGCATTTGGGAAAAATTTAGGTTCGTTCCCCGGTAAATATAACCTGCTTCTTCTTAGTTTATCCTTTGAAGTTTTTTTAGTATTGGTTTTAATTATTGGCAGCAGAAATTCTTTTTCTTCTGCCGGATTTAATCTTTTTACAGCTGCTTCAAATCTGGCAGCAATCACAAATGGAAGTGCCCCGTTATCTTCAATTATAACTTGCACATTTTTCAGATTGAGAAATGCACACATTTCGGTAATTTGTTTTTTTATTGAAAGGCCGAACATAGGTTTAACCTTGCTGGCAATTTCAATTTTTAATCCACCGGATTTTTGTGGGATAATTTCAACAAAGCAATCTGAGCGAACTTTATCTCCGCGTTTACCGGCAAATCCTTTCTTTAAATTTGAACTCATATTAAACTCATTTTTTAATAACCAGACCTTTCATAAATTCTTTGGTTTTCATTTTTTCACAATTAAAAATCATATCTTTTATTTTTTGTTGTTTCTTTTTCGTCAGTAATTTTGCCGAAAGCGCATTAAATTTATTCTCAATATCTTCTAATGTCATTGGTTCACGTGGGTCGCCTTTGGGATATTCAAGATATTCTGAATATTCATTCCCGTCTTTCGTCTTTATTACTACTTTGGATGGCTGTTTTGCCGGGAACATCTTTTCGAATTCTACAGATGCCTCGCCTTTAATTTTG
>DATFMR010000151.1:0-10486 GCA_035266865.1 Ignavibacteriaceae bacterium
TCTCAGCAGATCGATTAAATTTTATAAAGATATGCTTGGATTTGAAATTACAACCTGGTTTGGTGATAACGCTGTTTTCCTTGCTGCAGGTGATTATCATCATCATATAGGGTTAAATACATGGTACGATGAAAAATCAACCAAAATACCAAAAGGCGAAATTGGACTTTATCATTTTGCACTTCTTTATCCAACACGTACAGACCTTGCAAAAGCTTTTAAAAATTTGTGGGAAGCTAAATACCCGATACAAGGTGCATCAGATCATGGAGTTTCTGAATCAATTTATATTGCCGATCCGGATGGAAACGGAATTGAATTGTACGTAGATCGCCCGGTCTATGATTGGCCGCGTGATGAAAAAGGCAATATTGAAATGGTTACCAAACCCCTCGATCTGCCTCAACTATTATCCGAATTAGAAATGGATTAACTAGTTCTTGAGACTATCACAGGGAATAATACCACTGTTATTTACATAAAAGCTTACGTATATTATTATATATTTTATATGAAATAACTGAAAAATGAGAACATTAATAAACCTTGGCGGAGCAGGAATTAATCACAGGCTGAAAAGGCTGACAGAAAGTCTTTCCGGTGATATATTAAAAACCTACAGGGAATTAATTCCTGGCATTGAACCTGCGTTATTCCCGGTTCTTTTTTCTCTTCATTTGAATGGTGAAAGTTCAGTTCAGGAAATTTCCACTTCAATAGGAATTTCTCATCCTGCTGCTGTTCAATTTCTAAAAAAACTTGAATCAAAAAATCTAATCCATTCCTCTCCGGATATAATTGATCAGCGTAAAAGGATTGTTTCTCTAACTAAGGATGGAGAAAAACTAATTAAAGAAATAAAACCTATTCAAGAAGACATTGAATCTGCTGTGTTAAACCTGCAGGATGAAACAGGAATTAATTTATCCTCAGAACTTGAAAAAATAGAATCTGCCCTGCGCAAAAATTCATTTCAATCAAGAATTAAATTAGCTTATAAAGAAAGAGCAATAAAAGAAGTCGAAATACTATCATATAATAAAGGTTACAAAGATATATTCAGAGATTTGAATTATGAATGGCTTAATAAATATTTTGAAGCAGAACCTGAAGACGAAAAAATATTAAATGATCCGGAAAAAGAAATAATTAAAAAAGGCGGCCAAATCTTTTTTGCCAGAATCAATGGAAAAATTGTCGGAACCTGTGCTGCAATTAAAAAAGATAAAACAACTTATGAACTGGCAAAAATGGCTGTCACTGAAAAAGCAAAAGGCAGGCAGGCTGGTAAAAAATTGGCACTTGCCATAATTGGTTTTTCCTGGTCAAAAAAAGCAAAGTACATTACCCTCGAAACCAGCAGCAAGCTTTCAGCCGCGGTAAATCTTTATAAATCACTAGGATTTGTAACTGTGCCTGGAACTGAATCAACTAAATACAAACGCAAAGTTTTCAATATGGTGCTTGAATTATAAATTCAATTTTTTCTTTTTATCAACTACAGCAAAATTATGTTTTCTTATAATTTTAAATTTCATACATTAAAATGTTCATCTAAACGCAGGGTACTTTAAACTTCCGGAATATCGGTCTTTTTATTTTTATGAAAAACTTTAGACTAATTCTATTACTATTTTTCACACTGTTTGTTAATTCCTGTAATAAACACGCACCTAATCCTGTATCACCGGATGCTTCTGATGTATGGAAAGTTTCCCCGCCCGAAGCTCAACTTGTTAACAGCACAAAATTAAATTTTCTTTCTGATGAAATTGAAAAAGGGACATACGGAGAAATTAAAAGCCTTATAATCGCAAGAAATAATTTCCTGATCTTTGAACATTACTACCGCGGGGATTCAAGGGAAGATCTGCATTTGCTATACTCTGTTACAAAGAGTTTTACTTCAGCACTCGTAGGTATAGCTATTAATGAAGGAAAGATTGCGGGATTAATAAAAACACTGCTGGGTTATTTCCCTGAATATACAGTCCAGAACAATAGCTTAACAAAACAATCAATTAATCTTAAAGATGCAATTACAATGTCTGCCGGATTTCAATGGAATGAATTATCGCTTCCATATTCTGATGTAAATAATGATTTCCAGGTATTTTACAGAAGCAAAGACAAGTTCCAGTATATATTGAATAAACCGATTGAATATGAACCCGGTACTAAATTCGTTTATAACACCGCGCTCACATATCTTTTTTCAGGTATAATTAAAAAACAAATGCGGGAATCAGCAGAACAAATGGCTGTTGAAAAAATTTTTAATCCTCTTGGTATTGGTAAATACATATGGGAAACAACGGCAGATAGCATTTCAAATACAGGTAACGGGCTTTCACTCCGCCCGATTGATATGGCACTATTCGGTCAACTATACCTGGATAAAGGTAAATGGAATAACCAACAATTAATTCCTCAAAGCTGGATCCAGGAATCAACCGCAAAATCAATTTCTGTAAACTCCTATTATGATTATGGATATTTCTGGTGGAGATTTTCAAATTCCAATTCAGTCGTCAGCAGCCTACCGGTAAATGATATTTACTATGCCGAAGGATACTCAGATCAATTTATATTTGTTGTTCCTCAATACCAGATGGTAATTGTTATAACTGCCGATAACCGCGAAGATTATTATCCTATTGGCGATATGCTGAAAAATTATATCTTTCCCGCAATAATAAATTAGACCAGTAAATCACAACATTCTTCGTTCTTCACTTCTCTGATAATTTTCTTATTTTAGCCTGTCTATATTTAAAATGGCAATACAATTTTGAGTTGCTTACAAAATGATGTGTTTTAGTTTATCGTATAATAAATTCTAATCTTAGTTCATAAAAAAACAAAATGTTAAATATTTCATCAGATAATTTTTTTACTACAGAAAACCTTGATCGCATTGTTGAAAAAAGACATGATGAAAACTGGATCAGTGAAAAACTTATAGACCCGGAAACGAAATTTATTCCTCTCTGGCAGAGTAAAAATCTCTTTAATGCAGAGAAGGATCCTTATGTTGTCTTTCTAACAAAAGATGAAATCATTAAACAAAAAATTTCGACCGACTCTTATACATTAATTGGAGAATTAAACAATCAAATATATTTTTCTTTTTCACTTCCTGATGACAACATAAAAATTGAAAATGCTTTTAGTAAGTTTGGAATATTTTCATCCATCCGGAGATACGGTGTTTTACTTCCGAAGGATGAAGCTTCGCTCTTAGGTTATGCAAATGCTATTGATGCCTGGCAAAAAAATCACAGGTTTTGTGGAAAATGCGGACGCGAAACAATTTTGGAAGAAGCAGGACACAAACTAATTTGTTCAAATAATAAATGTGATCATTTGAGTTTTCCCAGAACTGACCCGGCTATTATTACTGTTGTTTACAAAGATGATGAATGCCTTCTTGTCCGCCAGCCTCACTGGCAGAAAGCTCAATACGCCCTTGTAGCGGGATTTGTGGAACCGGGAGAAAGCCTTGAATCTGCAGTTGCCCGGGAAATTTTTGAAGAAACGGGAATTACGGTTGATGAAATAATATATCAATCATCACAGCCATGGCCTTTTCCTACTTCAATTATGCTTGGATTTTATGCAAGGGCGCTGACTCAAAAAATAACTTTTTATGACAAAGAACTCGAAGATGCCAAATGGATGACAAGAAAAGAAATAATAAATCAACTAAATTCTGGGGAGCTTAAACTGCCGACAAGATTTTCAATTGCTTATAAATTATTTGAAAGCTGGTTTAATAATAATGAATTTAACTTAATTGAAGTATTAAACAATTTGCAATAATTATAGAGGTACAGGATGCCGACAAGAAGAAAATTTATAATAAGTTCTGCAATTGCATCTGCTGCTGCAATGATTGGGATAAAACCGTCATTTCCCAGTCCGGTTAAAAAATCATCAATTAAATATCCACCTTCCCGAAAACCGGTTGTTATTTCAACCTGGAATCACGGCATTCCGGCAAATGCAGCTGCGTGGGAAATTTTAAGTAAAAATGGAAGAGCACTTGATGCAGTTGAAAATGGAGTACGCGTTACAGAATCCGATCCTAAAATTACAAGCGTAGGTTATGGCGGCTGGCCGGACCGTGATGGACATGTAACTCTTGATGCCTGCATAATGGATGAAAATTTAAATGGCGGTTCGGTTGCTTTTCTTGAGCATATTAAAAACCCGATTTCTGTTGCACGGCTTGTAATGGAAAAGACACCACATGTTATGCTTGTCGGTGAAGGTGCACTTCAATATGCTTTAGAGAATGGATTTAAAAAAGAAAATCTTCTAACTGAAGAATCAAAAAGAGTGTGGCAGGAGTGGTTAAAAAAACATAACTACAAACCAATTGATGAAAACAACCACGATACAATTGGAATGGTTGCGCTTGACAACAGCGGAAATTTATCCGGGGCGTGTACAACAAGCGGAATGGCGTGGAAAATTCACGGTCGTGTTGGTGATTCTCCAATTCTTGGCGCCGGCTTATATGTCGATAATGAAGTTGGCGGGGCTGCTTCAACCGGTGTTGGCGAAGCTGTGATGCGTACCTGCGGAAGCTATCTCGTTGTTGAATTAATGCGAGGTGGAAAATCGCCGGATGAAGCCTGCAAAATTGCAGTTGAAAGAATTATGAACAGGAACATGAAATATGACGGTCTGCAGGTTGGTTTTATTGCACTAAATAAAAATGGTGAAGTCGGAGGCTATGCAATTAAAAAAGGTTTTCAATATGCAGTTTATGCAGGTGAAAAAAATGAATTGATTGATGTGAAAGCCTACGAAAGCTAGGAGTATACTAATTTATGCAAAAGCGGCTGTTGAAGCCGCTTTTAATATTACTTACATTTCTAAACTTTTAATCATTTTCTCCGCATTTTTATTATCCGGATTCAGTTCAAGAGATTTCTTGTAATTTTTTATCGCCATTTCATTATTTCCACTTTTCATAAATGCTTCACCGAGACTATCAAATGTATTAGCTGACTGCGGGTACTTTTGGCAATTAAATTTCAATATTGCAATTGCAACGGGATAATCCCCTTTTGCAAGATAGTTACATCCCATCAGGTTTGTTAATATTTCATTAAGCAAATCGTTTTGATACGCAATTTCAAGCGAGTTAAAAATCAATTCATCTGCTTCGGAATTATTATTTTCGGAATAAAGGCTCATAGCACTTTTAAAATCACTGTTAATTTTTTCAAAAGATTGTGCATAAAAGTCTTTAACTTTTTCTTTGTTTCTCTCTGCAGCTTTCGTTGCAAGAACAAGTGCCGTATCGAGAGCATTTTCTGCAGTTGCTTCAACATCAGTTTTTACACCCACACCTTCCCAGTTCGTTTTGGTGATTGGATTTATTGCTCTTCCGGTCGGTATAAAAATTCTGTAGTTTTCATTTACAACAAATGAACCGCCCGGGTTCGCACCCCCACCGGTTGTTTCGCCAATAATAATTCCGCGTTTTTGTGTCTGAATATCATAAGTAAATTCTTCACCTGCAGAAAAAGTATAATTACTGGTCAAAACAAAAACAGGGACGTCGCTCATTTTTTTACCATTTACTTCATCACTTGTCCAGGATTCTTCAATCGCATCGGTTCTTCTGCTGTAAAAATCATTTATGTGGGTTTTATTTTCAAACAAGTAACTTAAAATTAGTCTTATCATATCCGGGTTGCCTCCGCCATTTTTCCGAAGATCAAATATTAATGCATCACAATTCTGTACAAACTTCATCACAGAAACTGCTGTTTCTTCACCTACAGAAACGGGAAAGAATCCCATTAAATCTATGTAGCCAATATTTCCGTCAAGGATTTTGACTTCCTTAAACCCGTTATTATATTGTGCTCTTTCAAGCTTTTGATAGACCAGTGACAATAGCGGATCTTCGTTTTTCATTTCCATTTCTTCAGGCGGATTTAAATGTAAACCAAGATGTCTGTCGTTATTAACAAACCTTATCTCTTTTGTAACTGCAGTTGCAAATTCTTCCGGATCAGTAATCTTGTCAAAGGTTCCATCATTATTTACTTCTTCCAGGTGTTCTTCTATTTTCTTAGCCACATCTGGAAAAACATAATTATCAATTATTAATTGCGATACTTTTTTTATAATCTCATTTTTTTGATCTTTATCAAGAGAGCCTGAATTATATTCAGCAAACCCCAAAAAGGAAATCAAAATGATAAATACTAATAACTGCCTGCCGGCTTTAGCTGAAATTTTATAAATAGATTTCATACTTTTATCTCTTTAATAGATTAGTTTTTGATAGTGAAAGTTACTTTATCGCTAATATAATTTCTATACGCTTTTATAAAACATTTTTGTTTTATTAATTGAATATATATACGCAAAAAGTTAAGGATTATTCAGGTTACGTAGATTTGCTATTTATATAAGCTTTAATCATTTTTTTTAAGATAGACTGCTGCAATTTTACTACCTCTAACAGGAAAATTATTTGTATTGCAAAGTAATATATATGACAAGTCGTAATCGGGCATAAATTGTAACACTGCCCTGAATCCACGGAGGACCCCTATTGCAGCATAAGAAGTTATTCCTTCAACTTCCGGCGTTTTGCTACCAAATGTTTCATCAAACCAGCCCATTGCCATGTATGATTTCTGTCCGCTAAGAGTAAACGGCGGTTTTAATACAAGTTCAAGCTCGCGGGGTTTCAGCACTTTGTTTGAGCGAAGTGCAAGCAGCCACTTTTTCATATCAATTAGGTTTATATAAATACCTCCCGCTCCAGTGGTAGTTATACCCCGATAATCATTCTCAACAAATATTCCATCTTCATTATTATAACCAATAGCACGATTTTTTATTTCTGGTTTTGTATTATCATAAACTACAGTTGACGACATTCCAAGCGGATTAAAAAAGGTTTTTCTAAGAAAGTCTGCATAAGACTGCTCTGAAACTTTCTCAATAATCTTAGCCAGCAAAACATACGCTGTATTGCTGTATAAATAATCTGTCCCGGGTTCAAATAAAAGACTATCTATATTTTCAGCGAATTCTACTACATCATCATTAGTAAGTGATTTCACATTTTCTCCCATAAAATCGTAATGGTCCGGTAACCCGGAAGTGTGATTAAGCAGATTAAAAATTCTGATATCTTTTGTACAGGACGGTAAGTTCTGAAAATATTTTGAAAGTTTGTCCCACAGTTTTAGTTTACCAACTTCTTTAAGTTTTAAAATTGCAGCAGAAGTAAAGGTTTTTCCTATAGAAGCCGAATAAAACATAGTATTTTCAGTAATCGGTTTTCGGCTATCCATTGAAGCAATTCCATAACATTTCTCTAATAGAACTTTATCACCGCGAAAAACTACAAAGGCGAAACCGGGCTTTTGTGAATTACCTCTTGAATCAAGATATGAAGAGAGCTGAGCGGAATTATCTTCGAAACGAAATTGTGGTTTTGGTCGAAGTTGTGCTGTTAACGGAATAGTTAATAGAACAAGTAAACATACAATTTTGAAATAAGTCCCCAAAAAAATCTTTATGATTAAATTTTTAGGTAGAATGTAAATATAACTGGATGATTGTATTTTTATTTTCATAAATATTTTACACCTCAATTGTTAATTTCAAAAGTTGCATTATCACTCATATCATTTCCCCATACACTTTTATAAATTCCTTTGGTTTTAATTAATAGTTCTTCTGATTGTTTTTTTCCATTAATAATTAATTCTTTGTTTGAAAACTTTATACTATATTTCTCATCGGCGGTCACTATATCATTTTTTACTAGAACACTAGTTAGTTTATCAAGAAACATTTCATTTTTTCTTTTTAATTCTTCTGATTTTATTTTAAGTTCTTTAGATTTTTTACGTAGTTCCAGTTCTTTTATTTTCATTTTTTCTTCAATTTGCTTTATGTACTCTTTTTCCTTTTCCATAGTTCTTTGAAGTTTTTCAAGATGCAGTTTCTCTTCTTTGATCAATTTTAGATCCTCCAATGAGTCCGGCAAAACCGGTTCGATTGATATTTTTGGTGCTGGCGGCGGTGGAGGTAATTTAGCTACAACTGCTTTTGGTTCCACTCCCGGTAAAGGTGGTGGTTCCGGCAGCTCTGTTGTAGATGCTAATACAGGTTTAGGAGCTTTAACAGGATACGGCGGTAGATCAGCCAATTCAGGAGAAGGAGGCAATTCCGGGAAATCAATATTCAGAGTATCCAGGGTCGTTGCAACCATTTCTTTATAATCTGAAAATTTATTTTCGGGTATTCTTTTTCCATTTATAAAAAGTTCTTCAATATTACCGTTATTTAGTTTAACCTTAATATTATCGTTTACAAAATTATACTTCCCTTTCTTCCAGCTAGAATCAACGGCTGTAAAATATTTTGTGCCTGCTATTGTCCTTTTTACTGGTTTAAAAGATGCTGATGCAAATACTGTTGCACTCATCAACAAAGCGGCTATTATAATTAGAGAAAATATTTTTTCCGGAAATGTTATTGAATTTTGATTAGCTCCTAAAAGTCTTTTTATTCTTGCTGATAATGATCCATTATTTTTAATAGCTAATGCAAACTGCCTGTTTTTCATTTTTACCTCCTCAAGGTTTGCCAGTGCCCTGGCGAATGTTATTTTATCTGCGCAAATCGAAACAGCCATATCATCACAGCTGTTTTCTCTTTCAGTTCTTATTTTGTGTGATATCCACCAGGCTGCCGGATGATAAAACAAAATTGTTTCTCCGAGTGACTGGATTATATTAAGCAGGTAGTCATTTCTATAGATGTGTGCTAATTCATGGGCGATTATTGCTTCAATCTGAGATTGTGGTAAACCACTCAGCATTCCAGCCGGCATTAATAAAACCGGTTTTACATATCCAATTACAATTGGAACACTTACTTTAATTGATTCCAAAATTCTTACAGGTTTGTATAAATTTAATTTATAACTGAGTGAATTAACTTTGTTTTGCCAGGATGCCGGAACAAAAGAGGTTCCTTCATACTTTATTTTTTTTGTTAGATATATTCCTCCCAGAAATCTTGTTACAAAAAAGATAAAACCCGTTAACCAGAGAAAAGATAAAAATGAAATATTTTGAATAAGAAAATCTCTTACCTGGTATACCACCGAAGTTTGCAGTACCGGGTTATCATCAAGGTTTAAATCTCCCGCACTTTCATCCTGAAGAATATTATTATCATTAACTACTGCACCTCTGTAAGCTATTGTTTCTGCTTTTTCCTGGTAATTTGTAATTTCAATAGTAAATGTTGTAATAAATGATAATACTATTAGTCCAAGTGCCAGTATTGATATTTTTTCTTTTACTGCCGCTGAACTTTTTACAAGCATAATAAATGCAAATAAAAGTAAAGCAATCAGAGCGCCTTGCCAGAGGGAATGTATTATTGTCCAGCCAAGTGAGTGAATCAGGATATCAGGTAAAATTTTATCAACAAAATTCATTTTACTCCTCCTTCAATTTTATCTAGGAATTCCCTGATCTCTTCAATTTCTCTTTTAGATGTCTTCCTGTTTCCAAGTGCCTGCATTACAAGCTTGCTTGCAGAGCCCCCAAAAGCTGATTCAAGAAATTTATCCAGTAAAACTTTTTGTGTTTCATCCTCTTTATATGCAGCCGAATATATATGACTTCTGTTTTCTTCATCGCGTGTAACAAGATTTTTTTCAGACATTATTTGCATAATCTTAAGGGTTGTTGTATATCCAACCGCCTTTTTCTTATTGAGAACATCATTTATAAATCTGACGGTAGAAGGTCCGTTTTCCCATAAAATATGCAATATTTCAAGTTCTGCTTCCGTCGGTTTCGGGCTTTTCGTCTTCTTCATATAATTTTTCCTATAGATAATTTTGCATTCTAATAGTACGATAAACTTCGTAGATCGAATATATACGAAATGGTTCGTAGTGTCAAGGCATAAATACGAATATTTTCGTAGAGGACTTTTTTTTATGTTGAGCGGTTTATAAAAAGGATGATTTTAAAATCAAATTTATGTTTTTTAATTATCTCTAACCTTCTTAAATTTCCTCAATTCTTTGCACTAAATATTAATGAATGAAGTAAAGAAAAATATAAATCCATGGAGAGCTTTAAAGGGACTGCCCCATAATATGTGGGTATTGTTCTGGGCAACTTTAATTAATCGTTCTGGAACAATGGTTTTACCTTTTCTTGCTTTGTATGTAACCAAACGCTTCAACTACAGTGAATCGGAAGCAGGTTTGGTTCTCGCTGTTTATGGAATAGGTGCACTGGTAACTTCCCCGGTAATTGGAAAAGTTGCAGATAAAGTTGGTTCATTCAGGATAATGAAACTTTCTCTCTTTGCAACCAGCATAATGTTTTTTATATATACACTGGTCTCGGATTATTATTTAATTCTTGTTTTCACATTTATCTTGGCAGTAATAAATGAATCATTCCGC
>DATFMR010000152.1:0-3043 GCA_035266865.1 Ignavibacteriaceae bacterium
GGTTGCCGGCGAACTCATAAAAGCTGTTACAGGAAAAACCTGGGAGGAATTTGTAACCGAAAAAATATTTAAGCCACTTGGAATGAAATCAACAAGGGCAGGGCTTGCTTTGCTTGAGGATAAATCTGATGTGGAAACTCCGCATACATTAGTCGATGGAAAATTAACTGCACTTCCATTAACTGACTGGGATGCAACAGCACCAGCGGGCGGAATTCTTTCTTCTGTGAACGATCTTGCAAAATGGGTGATTACTCAGCTTGATTCCGGCAAAATTGGCGATACAGGAAATAAATTATTTGATAAAAAGGAAACAGTTCAAATGTGGATGCCGCACATAAATATTCCTGTAAGAACACCTCCGCCTGGAATGTCAGCACTAAAATCCAATTATGCGGCATACGGACTTGGTTGGTTTATAAAAGAATATCGCGGTGATAAACTTGTATGGCATTCAGGTGGTTTGCCGGGCACAGTAACACAGGTTACTCTTGACCCTGAAAAGAAAATCGGGGTTATTGTATTAACAAATCAGGAATCCAGCGCAGCATTTTATGCAGTAACTTTGCATGTTCTTGATGAACTTTTTAATACAAATGATACGGACTGGATTAAAAGTTTTAGTAAGCTGGTAAGTATGGGGAAAAACGGGGCAGATAAAAAAGTTGCAGAAATGGATTCATTAAGGAATAAAGATTCAAAACCAAGTCTGCCTCTTGAAAAATATGCCGGTAAATATAAAGATGCATGGTACGGTACTGTTACTGTAAAAGAAGAAAACGGTAAACTTTATATGAGCTTCGATCACACACCTGATTTAACAGGCCATCTTGAACACTGGCAATACGATACGTTTGTGGCAAGATGGAATGACCGTACTTTGCACGGTGATGCATTTGTTACTTTTTCATTAAATCCTGATGGCTCAATAGCCAAAATTAAAATGGAAAAATTCAGGCCTGATACTGATTTCAGTTTTGATTTTCAGGATTTGAACTTAAAACCTGTAAAATAAATTTTAATAAAAAGGATTTTATGGCTACAAAAATAAAAGAACCGTCAATAATTACTTCAGCTGGTAACAAACCCAAAAAGATTGAAGAATTTATTGGAAGAGTAAATACAAAAACCGATTCTGTAAGCATTGCAAAAATGACAAGTCCATCAGGCTGGGTAGAACCGGGACAAAGACCAGAGTTTGATGAATACACAGTTGTATTAAATGGAATTCTTAATGTAAAAACCGAAAGCGAATCATTTGAAGTTAAAGCGGGTGAAGCAGTTATTGCAGAAAAAGGAAAGTGGGTTCAATACAGTACCCCCGGCCCTGAAGGAGCAGAATATATTGCAGTTTGTCTTCCGGCTTTTTCACCTGATATTGTTCATAGAGATGAATAGTGAATCTTAAAAATAACAGGCTACCTCAAAAGTTGGTAGCCTGTTAAATATTTATTTCAATGCTATTCACCCGGGGTCTCCTGATAATATGCGTTGTAGAATGTAGCACCAATCCTGCTGAATCTTTCACTATTATCTTTTTCAGCAGCATATCTTAGCAGTGAAATACCTCTTTCACTATTGAGTTTGTATAATGCTAATGCGGCAACAATTCTTGCTTCATCATTTTCTTCTGAATTCATAATTCTAAGGAGCGGAATTATTGTTTTAGAAGCATCATCAGCCTCAATTGTGGAATTTGAAATCAGTTGCCCCAATACCAAAGCAGAGCTGACTTTTAGTCCATAATTGTCGGAGATTAATCCGGCATGTAAATTGTCAACTATAGCATTTTTGTTGACCGATTTTTTTACACCCCCAAAAGCAACACTAACAGAGAACAGGAGAGTGATTACCAAAGGAACAAACAGGTACTTTTTCATGACTCCTCCTAATAGTTTTAAGATCCCGGTTTCACGATAAAACAATTTAAATTTGATTGTTACAGTTTTCGGATAGAGGGGGTAAAAGAATGATATTTATTCTTTTTATTTATTTGGATGGGGAATAATATTTATACAATAGTAAATCTATTAAATATGGTTATCCTATATAATTTCCTGGTATTCTCTCCCGCCTTTTACTCCTGAACTTATTGATTCTAATTGTATGTGTAAAATCGGGTTTTTTAGTGCGAAATCACATCATTTTTTGGCTCACATTTTGCCTCTTTATAACAACAAAAATTAATAAAATTGATGAATTGTCTTAAATTCTTGAATAAAAAGCATTTTCTGGACCATGCTATATCATTTCTAATGTATCAATGTAGAATGGAAATCTCAGTTTTATGCATAATTACTAAGAATATTAGGTATAGAGAAGAATTGTGAAGAAGCAAATTATTTCTATTTTAACATTAATTCTGTTTTTTATTCCTTTCGTAAAAGCGCAGAATGTTGGATCAGTTTCAGTAAAAACCTGGGCCGGGGATAAGAAATCAGCTTTTTCGTTTTCATTTGACGACGGTTTTAAGTCACAAATAGATAATGCCGCACCCATCCTTGATAAATACGGATTCAAAGCGACCTTTTATGTTATAGCCGGATCGTTAGTTGATCAGGGGCAGGAACTGATCTGGCGTTACGGAACATGGAACGGTTTTAAGCAATTAGCTGATGAAGGACACGAAATTGGATCTCACACAATGACTCATCACGATCTCACTAAATTAGATAAGGGAGATATATACACACAAGGTACACTCGATTATGAACTTTATAAATCAAAACAATTGATTGAACAAAAAATAGGGCATAAAGTAATTACTCTCGCATATCCTTTTAACTATAACAATACCCAGGTTCGACAGGAAGCAGCAAGGTTTTACGAATCTTCCAGGGCAGGCGGGGACGTTTCAAGTCCCCCGGATATTTACAATCTTGATTGGCAAAAATTAGGTGCTCTTGAAGAACAATTTAATACTCCAAGATCAAACTTTTATGATGACTTTGATGAATTAAACAATGTAAAATACTGGACGCAGAATTTAATTAATAATAATAAATGGGGAATCATCTTTGCGCACGAAGTAATCCCTTATTCT
>DATFMR010000153.1:0-5794 GCA_035266865.1 Ignavibacteriaceae bacterium
ACGCTGGGCAGCAAATCTATCACCCATATGTTTTTCCCAGAATCCTATCATTTTTGATTCCAGGTTTTTTACATCTGCATTTTTCTTTAATAATACCCAGGTTGGGGAATTCCAGCTATTATATTTGTGCTCCCTTTCACGGTACCATTCAAATAATCTTAAAAGATCATAAGGGACCAAAAACTTAAAATTAAGAGAAGAATTTGACGGAATTTTTTCAATGACACCGGTAATATTCAGAGCTACGTATTTATCACCCAGAAGAACATCAATACTTTTTCCAACAGGGTTTGATTTGCCAAAATATTTTTCAGCTTCATCAATCGTAAGAACAATTGAATACGGATCATCTAATGCTTTTTCGGCGCTTCCATATTTAAAATTAAAAGTAAAGGTTTTAAAGAAAGGCCTGTCAGCCATCAGGATATCATTTTCATCAACAATTTTCTTGCCTTTTACAAAAGTAGTTATTGTACTGAATCTTATTACTTCTTCAATTTCCGGCATTTCAGATTTTAGGTCAGGGCCAAAAGGAATTGGGAAATATGCATCATAGCCTTTTGCAGAACCATCCTTTTCATATTTTTGGCTGATTACACGGTAAATTCTATCTCCCTTTTTATTAAATCCATCATAGCTAAAATCGTTTTTAATATAAAGATAAATCAATATCGTTATACCAATTCCGAGTGCTAAACCGAGTATATTAATAAAAGAATATAATTTATATTTGAAGAGATTTCTAAACGCAATTTTCATATAATTTCTGAACACAAGACCTCCTATATATTATTCGTTTCTTAATGATTCCACAGGATTCTTAAGTGCGGTTTTTATTGCATATACACTTATTGTTACTAGTGTAAGTAATAATGCCAATAAAGCAGGAATTATGAAAAACCAAATATTAAAACTTATACGATATGAAAATTCTTCAAGCCAGCTTTTCATAAAATAATAGGCTAAAGGCCATGCAAAAATATTTGATAGAACTACCAACATCATAAACTTGCCGGATAACATACTTACTACATTTGTTACACTTGCACCAAGAACTTTTCTTATTCCTATTTCTTTTTTTCTTTGCTCACTTATAAATGCAGATAATCCAAGTAATCCTAATGAGGCAATTATTATTGCCAAAATAGTTGAATAAAAAACAACTTCGCTCAATCGTTCATCTTTCTCATACATTTTATTGAAATCTTCATTAACGAAGGAATATTCGATTGGATAATTTTTAATAATTTCAGACCATGTTTCTTTTATTTCTGAAACTGTATTTTTCATATCAGCAGATCTGATTTTCAAACTTAAATAAGCAGAATAATTGTCAGATAATTTTACAAACAACGGTGCAATAGGCAGATGCAGTGAATGCATATGAAAATCTTTGATAACTCCTATTATTTTGCCTGTTTGATCGTTGTGTGAAAAAGTTTTGCCAACCGGATCTTTCCACCCGAATTCATCCACAAATTTTTGATTTACAATAAATGAATTTTCAGAATCTGAAGGAAACCTGTTTGAAAAATTCCTGCCTTTTATGACCGGGATTTCATAAGTATCCAAGAAATCATAATCTGTGTATAATTGATAGGATTTTACAATTTTTTTATTGCCATCATTATCGAGGCTGCTAATTCCTGATTGCGAACCAATATTTATAGGAAGACTTGAAGTTAAAGTAGCATTTCTAATTTCTGTAGATTGAAGAAGTTTATTTTTAAGTATTTCTATTTTTTCACTTTCTTCATTACTATTTATTTTAATTGCTAATACCTGGTCCCGGTTATACCCCATATCCTGGGTTCTTATATAATTTAACTGGCTTAAAATAACTACAGAACTTACTATTAGTGTAATTGCGGCCGTAAATTGTACAACTACTAAAGCACTACGAAATCCTGACTTTCTGTTTTGTGTTGCACCTTTTAACACCCTGATTGGATCAAAAGATGAAAGAACAAATGCTGGATAAATGCCGGCTATAAGCCCTACTATTAATACAAGCCCGGTAAAAGACCCAAGAAATGGAAAACTCGTTATAATTGAAGATGAAAAACTTTCGCTAATAAGCTCTGAGAATACTGGCAATAAAAGTTCGATAAGGAGAAGAGATATTACAGCAGCTATCAAAGTTAGAATAAATGATTCGCCTAAGAATTGCCTTATAAGTTCTTTCCGTTCCGCACCAATAACTTTTCTAACTCCAACCTCAAGACCCCTTAATGTTGCTTTTGCAGTCGAAAGATTTACATAATTAATACAAGCTGCCAAAAGGATTACTAAAGCAAGAGCAATCAATATATAAATACTTTGCAGATCGTTATAATTTCCTTCACCAAAATTTATATTATTCGAATGTAGGTAAACATCATTTAGTGGTTGAAAATGATAGATATATTTTTTTGCGCCCCATTCTTTGAATAAGTCTCCCATATATTTGTCAAGGAAAGCAGGCATTTTCTTTTCAAGACTATTAATGTCAGCATTCTTTTTCAGAAGTATGTAGGTCTTAAAACTATTGCTTCCCCAGGCAAACATTCCCTTAAATTTTGAATATAATTTTTCTATAGTCGGAAAAGAGATAATAATTGTTGGGATAAAATGTGAATTTTGAGGTACCTTTTTCAAAACTCCGGTAACTTTTAAGGCAATCTTATTATTATAAGTTATTGTTTTATTTACTGGATCAATATTGCCAAAATATTTTTTTGCTATATCTTCGGAAAGTACAACA
Organism: Ignavibacteriaceae bacterium; assembly: GCA_035266865.1. Lineage (GTDB taxonomy): Bacteria > Bacteroidota > Ignavibacteria > Ignavibacteriales > Ignavibacteriaceae > JAKAGZ01. Next base: position 2,744 of record DATFMR010000153.1, read on the forward strand.
CTATTAGGTTCAGTCAGCGCGTTTTCGGGATTACCTTCAAGCAAGGGGAAATCGAAAATTTTAAATAAAGATGGTTCAGCAACTAAAATATCTTTTTCAAAAAATCCTTTGTTCCCAACACTAAAATACCTGTTACCTTCCCAGAACAAAAAATTAACTGTTGATTCAACTTCAGGGAAATCGGATTCCATTGCTTTACCTAAAGGAGCAGAATTTACAGCAAAATTATTGGTGCCCATAAATGAATTACCCGGCTGCTCATTATATAACCTGTATATTCGATCAGCTTTTGAATGGTAATTATCAAAACTAAGTTCAAACCTTGCATAAAAAAGAATTAATGCACTACATGCGAGACCGATAGATAGACCACCAATATTGAGGATACTGTGCCATTTATTTCTTTTAATATTCCGAAAAACAACTTTTATTATATTTTTTAGCATTGCTCCCTCTTTGTTTCCTATTCATCCTTTAATGTAGTAACCGGATTAGTTTTTGCTGCTTTAAAAACCTGTGTGCTAATAGTTATAACAGCTAGTAATAACGTACTAACCAGTGCTATTGCAAAGGTCCATGCATCAATTGTAATACGATATGCAAAATCCTGTAACCAGGAATTCATATAATAAATGACAACCGGGATAGCAATAATATTGGCAAGCAGTATTATTAATATAAATTCACGGTTGAGCAAAGAAAACAAATCTGATACTGATGCTCCCAGGATTTTTCGAATGCCGATTTCTTTTTTCCTTTGTTTAACTATTAAATTCGTTATTCCGAGTAAACCTAAGCCGGCAATAAACGAAGCAAGCATTGCAAAAAGATTAAATATATCAGCCATCTGCAATTCATTTTTATAAAGTTTGTCATAATCCTGATCAAGGAATGAAAATTCCATAGGACGATTATTTACAAAACTTCCCCACTTCTCTTTAATTTTTGAAACAATACCCGGAAGATCTTTACCTGGTTTTAATCTTACAGCAATTAAGCCGGGCGTCCATTTAGAAAATGGAAAAATTATTGGTTGAATTTTATGATGAAGAGATTGATAATTAAAATCTTGGACAACACCAACCACCTTACCTTTGTAATTTCCTGTTATAGATTTGCCTATTGGATCCTTCCAGCCAAATGCTTTAGCAGCTGCCTGGTTAATAAGATATGCAGTAGAATCAGTTTTATATTTAGTTGAGAAGTTTCTGCCTGATACAATATTCAGCTTTAGCACATCAACAAAATGCTCGTCTACATAATCGTATGTAATTGAAGATTGTTTTAAGTTTGCCGGCTGTTCTAGTTCAAAAATTGTCGAATCAAAATTATCTCCCGGGAGAGCCTGCACTCCTGAAGCATCTGCTATTGCAGGATCACTGAGTAACTCATCCCTGAATGAATTAAAATGATTTGATAAAAGCCTTGTGTTCTTAATTATTAGTACGTGTTCTTTATTAAAACCAAGGTCATCATTTAAAACAAACCCGATTTGTTTGCTAACAATAAAAGTAGCCGCAATAATTGCAGACGAAATTACGAACTGTACGCCGACGAGACTTTTTCTGAAATATTTTTTGTGTGGCTTGGCGCTTATTTTGTTTTTCATAATATCTATTGGACTGAAACCTGAAACATAGAAAGCAGGATAAGCACCAGATAAGATTGTTATAAATAACCCTATTGAGACAATTGCTAAAAGTTGAGAAGGATTATTAATTATTCTGAGGGATAATTCGCTATGCGCAAAATTATTAAATACTGGCATTAATATTTCTAACAGTACAATAGCTATTCCAAATGCAATTACCACCTGTACAAGAGTCTCAACAAGGAATTGTATAATTATTTGCTTTTTAAGTGAACCAAATACCTTTCTTACTCCAATTTCATTCAATCTTTCAAATGAAAAAGCAGTTGACATATTTGCAAAGTTTATAGTAGCGAGTAATAAAATAAAGAATGCAATTGTAGAAAAGATATAGACATAAGATTTGTTACCGCTTGGTTCCAGTTCATACTTTAAATCGGATGTTAAATGTATACCTTCAACAGGCTGGAATGAAAAATAACTGTAATCACCATTATTTTTATACATATCACTAAAAACATTTTTATCGAGGTAAGTTCTAAGTTTTGTTTTTAATGAATTTGGGTTAGCTCCTTTTTGCAAAACCAAATATGTATATACACTCGCAAATCCCCACTTGTCTTCTCTTTGTTTATAGAAATTCAGGCCTTTTAATGAAGAAATTGCTTTAAAATGGAAATGCGACTGTGAAGGAAATTTTTCTACAACACCTGTAACTTTAAATATTGTTCCATTGTTACTGGTTAATGTTTTACCTAAAACATTTGTAGTTGAAAAATATTTTTCTGCTGTTTCTTTAGTAAGTACAATAGAATTCGGTTCAGCAATTGCAGTATTTGGATCACCGGATAGAAACTTAATATTAAAGACATCAAAGAAATTATTATCAACAAAATAAATGTTCTCCTGTTTAACGGGATTTTGTTTCCCGATAAAAAGATCCAATTTTGTAAAACTTGTTACATTTTCAACATCAGGAAAATTGTCTTCTAAAGTTTTCTGTAAAGGAATTCCAACTAAAGGCACAGTCCATTCATTATTTCCAAATTTTCCATTCCACAAAGCCCTGTAAGTTCGGTTGGATTTATTATTAAATTTATCATACGAGAGTTCATTAGAAACCCACAGAAACAGGAATAATGTAATGGTAATTCCAACTACAAGCCCGATTATATTGATTGAAGAATAAAGTTTGTTCTTCTTCAAACTTCTTAATGCTATTTTTAGATAACTTAAAAACATTTATTCTCCTTAATAATTATTCATACCTGAGTGCATTTACAGGATTAGAGTTTGCAACTTTTAGTGCCTGGTAAAACATTGTTAAAAATGCAATAATAAGTGACAGGACAGAGGTTAGAATGAAAACAGAAAAACCGATGTTTATTCTATAAGCAAAATCCTCAAGCCATTTATTCATAAAGTAATATGAAACGGGCCAGGAAATAATATTTGCAAAT
>DATFMR010000154.1:0-10582 GCA_035266865.1 Ignavibacteriaceae bacterium
TTGCGGAGAGTCAGGGATTCGAACCCCGGAAGGACTTGCATCCTTAACGGTTTTCAAGACCGCCGCATTCAACCACTCTGCCAACTCTCCATATGTAAAATATTTTCAAGACCGCCGCATTTCCCGCATAGCGGGACAAGCAACTTTAATCTTATTTAGTCATCAATCGCTATCAGTAAGAACGACGTTTATCCCGCTTTGCGGGACCAACTCTCCGTGATCTTAATTTCAGAGCACAAATATAATAATTGTTACTTAATGCACCAAGAAATCTATTCTTAAAATGTCTAAAAAACTTAATTATTGAAATAAATAATTATATTTGTCGCAATTATTATTAATTGAATAATCTATTTTAAAGGATTCTCCAAATTGAAAAACCTTGATGATTTAAAATTATTTGCACGTCACTTATCTGATATTAGCGGGAAGGTAATTAACAGCTATTTCAGAACCGGGATAAGTGTAGATTCAAAGCCAGATTCTTCCCCTGTAACAATAGCAGATAAAAAAGCCGAAGAATTAATGCGCGAAGAAATTATGAAGGAATTTCCGGACCACGGAATAATCGGCGAAGAGTTTGGCAAATATAATGAAGATGCTGAATACCAATGGATTCTCGATCCGATTGACGGGACAAAAAGTTTTATTAGCGGTGCTGTAACTTTCGGCACTTTGATTTCATTAACAAATAAAAATAATCCATTAATTGGTGTAATTAATCAACCTGTTTTAAGAGAATTTTTAATAGGGGATAATTATTTAACTGAATTGAATGGTTCAATAGTAAAAGTTAGGGAATTAAATAATATCTCGGATGCAACTTTACTAGCAACAGAACACTTTACTATCGGTAAATATTTTGATCAGCAAAAATTTAATGAGCTTGCTAAAAAGGTTAAACTCTACAGAAACTGGGGAGACTGCTATGGGTATTATCTTATTGCTACAGGATATGCAGATATAATGATTGACCCGATTATGAATATTTGGGATTCTATGGCTTTAATTCCTGTTATAAAAGGAGCGGGGGGAATTATAACAGATTATAATGGAAATGATCCTGCAAACGGAAATAGTATAATCGCAGCTACCTACAGATTGCATCCAACTGTAATTGAGTCTTTAAATTAGTCAGGTCCTGAATATTAATAAGACTGCCATAGTTAAAATTGAAACAACAAGTGCTGCAAGCTTTCTGTTTTTTAAATTAAAAAAAGAAATAATCCCTGCAATCCACAAAACAATTAACAAAACCGCACCCATCGGGAATAACTGATTAATTTGAGGAATTGTTTTTTCAAATGCTGATAATTCATAAGTAATTTTAACCGGTACTAAAAGCATTGAATAAAAAACAAACATTATAAATGCAAAAAACGATAACTTTTTTATTTTTTCATCCTCATTAAAATACTCCAGCCCGATCCTGTTGCTGATAAAAATTCCAATAAATAATGCAGCATAATACCAAAACATAATTTGAGGAGAAACTCTTCCCATGAATTCCAGTTCAACTCCTTTCTTGTCAGGGATTAAAATTGTTTCACCTTTGTATTTAAGCTCAGCTCTATATATAACCTGGCTCAAAGGTTTATGTGCGGGAACATAACCTGTTAATACCATCCCCTCGTATTTTAATGGAGCTGATTTCCAATACGCACCGGAATCATCTTCTTTAAATTGAACGGTTCCACCAAGGTCCTTTAGTTCACTTAAAATAATTAATTTATAATTACCGTTTCCACGGTAAACTCTGTCAAATTTAAATCCAACCTTTGTTGCATTGATTTCAACCGTTCCCGTAACCGGCTTTTGAGGGTCAGTCATTCTTAACAAAAATATATAAACTATTGTAATAACTGCTGCACTTATCCAAAGGATGATTTGTTGTTTCATATAATAAATCAGATGTGTTTTTGTATAGCAAAACTACAAAAAATTTATAGGAAAAATTCGGCGGTATGTAAATTAATAAACAGATGGATCATAAAAATGATAATCCATCTGTTTGCTAATTAAAATGAATGTTAATTCTAAAGTGAGGTTCCCAATTTAAGACGGAAATTGGCCATAACTGTAATAACGCCAAAATTTCCTTTATCATTTTTTGACATAATCAAAGAAGGGCCAATTGCAAAAGCACTTGTCGCCCAGCTTTCGGCAACTTTTTCTACCATAAGATTCAAAACATATTGAGGTTGTCTTACGTCGCTGCTTGGCATCGCATCAAAACTGAAATCAAAAGTGCTTCCGGCAAGTGACATTTCACGACCTGTAAATCCTATATGCCATTCATCCAGAAACCTTGCCACGTAAAATTTTGCTCTTGTAGATCCCATTATACTGATAGGGTATCGAAGCTCCCAGCTAAAATAATTATCATGCAAAATTTTTGCATGTAAGTTCAACGAATCAATGTCATATTGTTGAAAATCTGTTTTCTGTTTCTCTGTCGGATTTTTGAATAATTCCTGGTAACTAACCTCAAAGAAATTTCCAAGCGGGAAAACATAGCCAATTTGGAAACCGCCATTAGCTACATATAGATTATTTGCATTATTTTTCTTTTTAATGTCTGTCAAGGCACCAAGGGCACCAAAAGCTCCTCCATAAATCCCAAGAATGTGAACATTTGCTTCTATAAAATTAGTTTCCAGTGGACCACTGTACCGGGTTCCTAAACCAAAAGAAATTCCTACATCGTTTTTTAATGGAAATCCAAATCTTTCACCTCCGAATGCCTGAAGAAAAGGATTGATGTAATGCAAAGTCGATGAAATCTGTAACAAAGTAGGGGGCTGGAACACTTTATTTACCCTGATCTTGCCTGCTACCCTAGTAAATACACTTCCGAAGTTGATATCTTCTTCCAGGTTAATCTTAAATGGATATGTTACTATCTTTGCACGGGTCTCCGGTGTAAAAGCAAGAAACGGGTATAGTGTTCCTTTTATCGTTATTGTTTGGTTATTCGGATCACGAAGATCCACAATAATTTCTGCTTTTGGGTCCGGAGGATCTATAAAAACTTCAGATTGAATTTTTACAAAGAGGCTGTCATCAAGAGGTTCCATCTGGTAATAGAGAATTCTCTCACCACCTTCGTTTTGTGCTTTAATTATACTTTGTGTAAAAATAATTAATAGAACTATTAGTAATGAGCTGAAATATTTTTTTAGCATATTATTTTCTGGAGTTTAATAAATTATTATTTTGAGAAATCGGTAAAATAGAAAGTATCGCCCACCTGAACTCTGTGATTTGCTTTTTCATCGACGACTATAAAGAAGAAATTGGTTTTGTATCTTCCGCTGGCATCCCTAAGATCCCCGAATTTATCGAGCCAATCATTAAATCTACTTTCAGTAGTGGCTATCTTTAATGAAACATTATAAACAAGGTTACCCTTATTATCTTTTAAGGGTCCGCTAACTGAAATTGGACCTGAATAATTTACTTTTAATTGATCCGGTCTGTTATCCAGTATTGTAACTGTGAATACCGTTGTTCGCTGCAAGTCCTGAACATAAATATCAGAGCCGTCCATTTTTGTTGTAACTTTTTCAATTTTAACTTCGGGCGGCTTTCTTGGTGTAGTTTTTATCGTTTCGTTTTGGGAGCCATACTTTAGTATAACTTCTTTTTGATTTTCCAGGTCGAATTTATTCTCCTGACCCGCGCCAATAACAACAATTGGATTTTGCATATTTGCTGGATCATAAACATATACCGGAACGTTTCCGCCGTTCTTAGCCATATTCCATGTATTCTGGTAAAATACCTGTGATATTGAAATTGGTGACTGAAGTTTGGTCTGTTCCTTATTGTCCTGTTCATTTTCCAGGGGTTTATCTTTCTTTTCAGGAATCTTTGTTTCTTGCAGTTTCTTGTTTAGTACAGCAAGTTTCTCCCTTAATTCCTTATTTTCAACGGTAACATTTGGATCAACTTTAATTTCAAATTTTGATCCCTGTGCATAAAGTGAATCAATTAATACAACAAGTGAATCTCTGACGTTTTCAGTAATTGCATGTTCTTTAGAAACTACTTCGCTGAGATTCAAGTCCGCGCCCTTAATTGCCAGGACTGTAATTACAAAAATGTACAGCACCTGGTAAATTATAAATTTGCTGTCTCTTTCTTTTTTTATCATAACAATTATTTTTTTACAATTGATTCTAGATGCTTTAAGCCGGCAATAGTTTTTTCATCGCTCAAAGATTTCGCAGCAGTTGTAATTGAATCGGCCATAGTGTTAATATTTTGAATATTTTCTGAATTTAATGCAGGCAATTTACTTATTCTTTCAAGTAGCTCGTGTGAAGACTTAAAATTCTGGAGCATTACCGCACTAAGAGAAGAGGTTCTTTCCAGAATAGATGTGTAAATTTCAAGATCTCTTATAGAAACTTCACCTGACTGGTTTTTATTGTGAACTCCTGTCAGTTTAGATAAAATATTTTTTGAATTTTCTGTTTGTATTCTTGAAAAATATCTTTCTTTAAGATCGCTGACGTGAGTTGCAATATTCTGAAATTCTACTCCCAGTTGATCGAGCACAGGTTCAAATAATTTACCGAGAGCTAAAATTATAAGTGCTTTAATTTCGAAAGGGACAGAAAGTCCAAGAAATACTTCTTCTCCCAATTTAATACTAATTAAAAGAAGTGCTGCACCAAGCAAAGGAAGCGCTGTTGAAATACTGTCTATTACGCTTGTATAAGAGGTAATCACTCTGTCTATGGTTTCAGAAGCCGGATTTCTCTTTATTTCCAATATTAATTTCTGGTAAGCAAGATATGCTAAAAAGACAAACAATGAATATACTAATAGAGGCAACCACCAGAATCTGAATGGTTCAAAAGATTGAACTGCCGGCTGCCATCCCGGGAACAATGATTTCGAAATATCAACAGTAATGTTTCCAAGTATAGGAACGGACGATATGTCCATAAAAAAGGAAATAACCAGTGCAATAATTGAAATTATTGCTGGTTTTAAAATTAGTGAGAAATTTATTTTTTTAGTTGCCCCTTCCACATAGCGATCTATTTCTTCCTCAAGACCGTTTTTCTCAAATAAGCTGCTCATTTTAATTCCTTCTAAAGAGATATTATCTTTTCTATCATTCAATTGTTTCCTGGTATTATCAGTTTTTTCCTGAAACCCCTTTTTTTCAATTACTCTTTCATCTGAATGCATAAATTCTTCTTCAGAAATATCCGCGTTAAATACTCTTTTAATTTTATCTCTTTCTAAGGGTTCGTTTCCTGTTTTGTCAGTTGTGTTAAACATCAACTACCTCTTTTAATCTTGTAGGTTTATTTTTTTACCAAAATAGTTGTTTATTAGTCGCAATTCTTATACCAAAAAAAATATTCCTGAAAAAATCTAAGGCTTATTTTTTATCGTATGAAAGGTGATTCTAATAGTCATTATTTTGGCAAAATTCACAAACCTGATTAAATTTGGTACGAATGTTTATTATTTTCTTCCGAAAATTTTTCTCGTACTATGTAATAATTACATATATGGATTCTTAAAAAGAGTAAATTTTACTATTGAAGTTTTTTATTGGGAAAAATATACCGGGTAAAAATAAATACGGGAGAATTGTAAAACAATTTCTCCCGCAAATAAAATTAACCTGCAAATCCTGCAAGGAATGGAACGGCCTTACCAACAAAATGCATGATTAGTCCGCCAATCAACCAGACACCAAATACAAGTATGTAATATTTACTTGCAGATTCAGCCTTAAACATCTTTGAAAGACCGATACCCAGAACAATGTATGCCCAAAGTGAAAAAATGTCAAGTTTATAAAGAAACCATCCGGTAAGGGTTGATTTATCCGCACTCAACAAAGAGCCAACACTTAAATCCTGCATGAATTTTCCCATCAGGAATGCCACAATTGTAATAAGTATCACTGCAATTATACCGATGTACGCCGTTAAACCGTTTGCTACAAGGGCATCGGTGTAACTTCCATCTCCTTTAAATACAAATTTTGCAAACAGGAAGTAGATACCCGTCATTATGAAATAAACGATAAATCCGATTATAAGAATACTTACTGTTTGAATAACCATTCCAATACCACCACCCATTTTATCCATTTGGTCGGCAATCATATCTCTTCTTTGATTTGCCTGTTCCTGGGTTATATTACCAGCTTCGACTTGTTTACTGAGATTTTTATCAATGGCTTCCATTTGTTTTTGTTTTAATTGATAAGCAATATCTGCATTACTTTTTAAAACAATCTGTTGCAGAGCAACAAAAACAAGTAACAGAAAAACAGGCAGAAACCAATCAATTGTTTTTACAGGAAATTTTGCTGTTTTTTGAAAAGTTGCCGCCGGCTCAGTAATGACCCCGATCATTTTATCTGAGTGGCTGAGTTCTTGTTCCTGTGATTCTGTTGGGGCAGGATTGTCAATATTATCCATTTAATATCCCTCATATTTGGTTAAAAATAGTATATAAAAAATTAGAGATTGTTTAATGAAAAGGCAATAAAAAAGTGATGATTGACATAATTAAAATAATTAATTGTAACTTATTTTATGGAAAAGGGCTAAGAGTATAATTAACTTTAACAATTAAAAATTTAAGTTTTTATCTAAAAACAGGCTAAAAATGAAGACAATAATTGAACCATTTAAAATCAAATCAGTTGAACCGATAAAATTTACTACTAAAGAAGAAAGGATTGAAATCCTTAAAACAGCAGGTTACAATACTTTTTTAATACATGCTGAAAATGTAATAATTGATCTTTTGACAGATAGCGGAACTTCAGCAATGAGCGCAAAGCAATGGGCAGGAATTATGGAAGGTGATGAATCATATGCGGGTTCAAGAAGTTTCTATCGTTTTGAATCTATGGTTAAAAAAATAACAGGGCTGGAATATATAATTCCTACACACCAGGGAAGAGCATCTGAGAAAATATTATTTACAGTAGTCGGCGGCGAAGGTAAATTTATTCCTAACAATACACATTTCGATACCACCAGGGCAAATGTTGAATTTTCCGGTGCGGAAGCTGTTGATCTTTTAAATGAAATTGGAAAAAAGCCGGAAGTAAGGGCTGACTTTAAAGGCGATATGGATGTAAAAAAACTTGAAGAATTCATTAAGGAAAAAGGGACAGAAAATATTCCTCTCGTAATGCTTACCGTAACAAATAATTCCGGTGGCGGTCAACCGGTTTCAATGAAAAATATAAGAGAAGTTAAAGAAATTTGTAAGAAACATAAACTCCCACTGTTCCTTGATGCATGCCGTTTTGCAGAAAATGCATACTTCATTAAAAAGAGAGAAAAGGGATTTGAAAATAAATCAGTTTTAGAAATTGCGCAGGAAATGTTTTCCTATGCTGATGGTGCAACAATGAGTGCAAAGAAAGATGCGCTTGTAAATATTGGAGGTTTCCTTGCTCTCAATGATTCAGAACTTGCAATGAAATGCAGAAATCTTCTGATTGTAACCGAAGGTTTCCCGACTTACGGCGGACTGGCAGGAAGAGACCTGGAGGCTGTTGCACAGGGGCTGGAAGAAATTCTTGATGAACATTACCTTAAATACAGGATAAGAAGCGTTGAATATTTAGGTGAGAAACTGGTTGCCGCAGGAGTGCCGATAATTGAGCCGCCCGGCGGTCATGCAATTTATATTGATGCCAAAAGATTTTTACCGGAAGTTCCGCCTGAATATTATCCTGGTCAGTCTGTTACGTGTGAACTCTATATTGAAGGTGGAATAAGAGCTGTTGAGATAGGCAGCGTTATGTTCGGCAAATATGATAAATCCGGAAAATTAATTCCCCCACCGATGGAGCTCGTAAGACTGGCGATTCCGCGCAGGGTTTATACTCAAAGTCATATTGATTATGTAATTGAAGTAATTCTTGAAGTTTTCAAAAACCGTGAAAAACTAAAGGGTTATAATATTACTTATCAAGCTCCTATGTTGAGACATTTTACAGCACAATTTGAACCTGCCGGGTAAAATGGAAATAATAGAGGAATATACATTTTCAAACGACAGGCAAATCTGGAGATTACTCCCGACTGATACGGATAAGCTGGTAATAGAAGAAAGAAACCCGGAAACAAAGGAAGTATTTTTCAACTGCCTTGATATTAATTCTGGTGTTAAAATATTTTCAGATTTACAGCTTGATGAAAAATTCTGGGTCGGGATTGAAGCTATTCATAAAGATATAATATACTTCCACAGGTTTGTAAAGCCCGATATGCCCGGGCATAAAGATATTATTGCTTTTGATATTAGTGCTGGAGAATTTATCTGGGAGACCACCGATTATTCATTCCTGTTTATTAAAGATGATCTTGTATATTGTTTCAAATCCTTGTTTGAAGGAAAGAATTATTTTAGTCTGAGATATAATACAGGTGAATTACAGGATGAACTGGGAAATAATTCAGCAGTAATTAATTCTCTTATGGAACAAACAAGGTCTTCTCAAAATTTTGATGATTATATATTCCCGGAATCGTTTAATCCAGGCATTATAGATAATGAAAATATCAACAATTATTTGTCCCGCCTTCAAAAAGAGGTCCTGATAGCAGGCAAAATTGATTATGCGCTTTACAGGAACATTTTGTTATTCAACTATCACGAATTCTACCTGAATGGAAAACTAAGAAACAATTTCAAAGCAATTGAAGTTGATTCTGGTAAAATATTATTTGAGGAAACTCTTAATAAAGAATCGAATGTTTTAATTCCAGATTCTTTCTTTATGCGAGAAAACCTGCTCTTTCTTTTAAGGGAGAAATCCGCCCTTGTTGTTTGTTCACTAAAAGATTAAATTTATAAGAAGTGCCATTAAATTAACAAAGCTTAAAAGGTCAAAGAATATGTCTATTAATGAAAATGAAAAGGCAATTCTTCTACTTTCAGCCAGGGAATCCATACATTCATTGCTTGATAATGATGTCGTCCTATCTGAGATTGATAATAATGTTTACCCGGGTTTAAGTGAGCGGGGTGCAGGGGCATTTGTAACTTTGCTTAATCAAGGAAAATTACGTGGATGTATCGGTTATCTTTCTTCCACAAATACTTTGCTTGAAACTGTTCAGGATGCAGCTCAACAGGCTGCACTGAATGATCCAAGATTTTCACCTTTAACAATTGATGAACTATATAATGTTGATCTTGAAATATCTGTCCTGACCCCGGCTTTGGCGATAAAGAGTTATGGAGAAATTAACCTCGGAGAACACGGACTTGTTCTTGACGAATACCCTTATCATTCAGTATTATTGCCTCAGGTCGCGATTGAACATAATTTTACAATTGAGCAGTTTCTTTCTGCATTGTGTGAAAAAGCCGGCTTGGATAAATATGCCTGGGATAAAACTTTTTTGAATATTAAAACATTTACAGCAGTTGTATTTTCTGAAGTTGGAAAAAGAAAAATAACCTATGAGCGACTTTAGAAAGCCGGCGGTTGCAGGGCTTTTCTATTCATCAAATTCTCAAAAATTAAAAGATGAATTATCTTTACTCATCTCTGTAACAAGTCCGGAAGAAAAAATATCGAATATTGCAGGAATCATTTCTCCACATGCCGGTTATGTTTATTCCGGTAAAACAGCTGCTTATGGTTTTAATCATCTTGTCGGAAAAGATATACAAAATGTGATTATCATTTCTCCCAGCCATAGAGAATATTTCCCCGGCACTTGTATTTATTCAGGGGACGGTTATGTAACTCCGCTTGGAAAGGTTATGATCAATAAAGATATGGCTGGGAAAATTATTGATGGAAGTAAATCAATTTTTAAAGGATTAAGCGGGCACAGGGATGAACACGCAATTGAAGTCCAGGTTCCGTTTCTGCAAATTATTTTAACTGACTTTGAAATAATTCCGATTGTGATGGGTGATCAATCTAAAATTTATGTTGATGAACTTGCCAATCAGGTCGCAAAAGTACTGGACGAAAAAACAATTATCATAGCAAGCTCCGATCTTTCCCACTATCATTCAAAAGCAAAAGCGAATGAACTTGATTCAATTGTCGAAAAAGCTGTTGAGAATTATGAATTCGATAAACTCCAAAACTATCTGGATTCAAATGTATGTGAAGCCTGCGGAGGCGGACCGATTGTCGCAATGATGAAAGCGGCATCCATCAAAAATAAAGGCAAATCCAAAATACTGAACAGGAGTGATTCCGGGGATGTTTCAGGTGATTTTAATGAAGTTGTGGGTTATCTTTCGGCTGTTATATATGGAGAATAATTGTTTTCATTAAAATCTAAAATAGCAGTTATCGGTTCCGGAAAAATTTCTTATTCACTTGTTAATGCTCTCAAAAGATCCGGATTTGAAATTACTGTTGTTATAAGCAAGAAAAAATCATCCGCAAAAAAACTCGCCGATAAATTTAAAATTAAAAATTATTCTGATAAACTTTCGGCAATCCCGTTTGATTGCAAAGTATTTTTCCTTTCAGTTCCAGACAATGAATTAAAAAAACTTGCAGCAAACCTTGCAAAACAAAAACTTGATTTTGCCAACTCTGTATTTA
>DATFMR010000155.1:0-6868 GCA_035266865.1 Ignavibacteriaceae bacterium
ATCCGGGAAAGAATTAGCATTAAGCCAGGTAAATGGGAACACCATTCTTCTTATCCTGCTCGTAACACTTTTAACAGGAATACTTGCGGGTATTTACCCTGCACTTTTCCTTTCCGGTTTCAAACCGGTTGAAGTCCTAAAGAATAAACCATCTTCAAAGTCATCAAAATTTTCACTAAGGCAAATCCTTGTAGTGGTTCAGTTTGCTATATCCATAATATTAATAATTGGTACTACAATTGTTTACCTGCAAATGCATTTTATGCTGAATAAAAACCTGGGCCTTGATAAAAATAATATTATCTATATCAATCTTTCTGATCAATTACAGAAAAATCCAAAAGCTTTAAAGACCGAACTTTTAAGAAATACAAATATTAATGATGCTTCAGTAAGTACACACCTTCCAATTGCAGTATACAGCAATGGTGGCGGCTGGAAATGGGAAGGAAAAGACCCCAACCAGGATGAACTTATTAGTTCAATGGCAGCAGATAATGATTTTCTTAACACTTACAATATTAAATTGAAAGAAGGCCGTTATTATTCTAAAGAATATCCCGCAGATGATTCTTTATCATTGGTAATAAATGAATCTTTTTCGGATTTGATGGGGATGAAAAATCCTATCGGGAAAACACTGTCACGTGGAGGAGGCAGGCACTGGAATATAATTGGCGTGGTAAAGGATTTTAATTTTCTTCAGTTGCAAAGGAAAATTGGTCCGCTAATAATCTGGCCGGATCCAACTCCCAGAATCTTGTCAATAAAATTAAAGAATGCTGGTTTGAGCAAGACTCTCAATTTCATTCAGGCTACCTGCAAAAAATTTGATCCTAAATTTGTATTTGACTATGAATTCCTTGATAAAACCTATGAACAAATGTATACATCCCAGCAAAGACTTGGACAAATATTTAATTCCTTTTCAATACTGGCTATAATAATTTCCTGCCTGGGACTGTTAGGTCTCGCGGCCTACGTTGCTGAATTAAAGACGAAAGAAATTGGAATAAGAAAAATATTGGGCGCCACTACTACTGGCATTACTTATTCATTATCAAAACAATTTATTTTTTGGGTATTGCTTGCTAATATTATTGCCTGGCCGGTGGCTTATTATTTTATGAATAATTGGCTAGAGGATTTTGCTTATCGAATCAGTATGCCCTACTGGGTTTTTACTGGATCTGCTATAATAGCAATTTTAATTGCAATTATAACTGTCAGTTCTCAAGCTATCAGAGCAGCAAATTCTGATCCGGTTAAGAGTTTACGATACGAATAGTATCGTTATGCGAAAATCCCGGCGAGTCGAAGGACGAGACGGATTAAATCATTAAGATATGAATAGGTTCTCTAATAAGATTATTGAATAAAAAATATACTAACTCATTATGCACTCAAACTTAGGAATGAAATGCTAAAGAATTATTTACATGTAGCTATCAGAAATATTAAAAACTCAAAAGGGATTTCTTTAATAAATATAGTCGGACTTGCCATTGGAATAACCTGCTGTATTGCGATCTTTCTTTATGTAAAAAATGAATTGAGCTATGACACTTTTAATAAGAAAGCTGACCAGATTTACAGAGTATATTTAAATGGTAAAATAAACGGGCGGGTGATTCTATCAGCCAGCTCAACAGCGCCTTTGGGTGAAGAAATGACGAAAGAACTACCTGAAGTCCTTAACTATGTGCGTGTAAGATCATTTGGTATACCGGTAATCAGGTATAAAGATAAAATATTCAGCGAGGATAAATTTTATTTAGCAGATTCCACTTTCTTTGATGTTTTTACTGTAAAGTTTCTGGAAGGTGATCCTTCCACCGCCCTAACAAAGCCTAATACTGTGGTTATCACAAAAGAAATGGCTGAAAAATATTTCGGCAGCGAAGACCCGATAGGTAAAATATTAAATGCCGACAAAAAAAGAGATTATATTGTTACCGGGGTTGTTGAGAAATTTCCTGCCAATTCTCATTTCCATTTCGATTTTCTCGGATCTTTATCTACTTATGAAGACAGCAGAAACCCTTTCTGGCTAAGCAATAATTATTATACCTATTTGCTTTTAAGTAAAGGAACAGATGTCAAAGTTCTGCAGGAAAAGATTAACTCAGTTGTCAGGAAATTTGTAGCACCACAGGTTCAAACAGTTGCAGGAATCTCACTTTCCCAATTTCTCGCTGCGGGCAACAAGTATGATTTCGAACTTCAGCCCCTAAAATCAATCCATCTTCATTCTCACCTGGAAGGGGAGGTCGAGCCGAATTCCGATATAAACTATATCTATATCTTTTCTGCTATCGGCCTTGCAATACTGCTGATTGCCTGTATAAATTTTATGAACCTATCTACTGCCAAGTCGGAAAAGAGAGCCAAAGAAGTTGGTATCAGAAAAACTCTGGGCTCAAATAAGGGGCAATTAATAAAGCAGTTTATTGTGGAATCTATTCTAATGAGTTGCATTTCAGTCGTATTGGCAATTGGACTTTTAGAAATATTATTACCGGTATTTAATAATGTATCAGGGAAAAATATCAGTCCGGCATTTTTAGAAAACTTTCACACAATACCTCTTTTGATTTGTTTTGCAATTGTTGTTGGTCTAATAGCGGGAATTTACCCGGCATTTATACTCTCAGCATTCAATCCGGTTGATGTATTGAAGAGCAAAACGAAAAGAAGCGGGAAAGGCTCCGGCTTAAGAAGTGGGCTCGTGATATTTCAATTTGCAATATCTATAATTCTAATAATCTCAACATTTATAATTTATAACCAGTTGAATTTTATCAGAGATAAAAATCTCGGGTTTAACAAAGACCATATACTAGTTATAAAAAGGACTGATGATCTTGGAAGTAAATCACTTGTGTTTCAACAGGAATTAAAAAATAATCCTGACATAAAGCTTACAAGCGCTTCAAATACTATTCCCGGTAAAGAATTAAGTAATAGCTCCTATAAATTGAAGGGTGCTTCCAGCAATGATTTACAACTTTTATGGCAATTATATACTGATTATAATTTTGCAAAAACTTATCAGCTTAAATTGCTGAAGGGAAGATATTTTTCAAAGGATCATCCTTCTGATACACTTGCGGTTGTTTTAAATGAAGCAGCTGTCAAGGCCTTTAATCTAAAAAATCCTATAGGAAAGGAAATTATAAAATTCGGTGCATCTCAAGATGATTACCTTTTATATAAAATTATTGGAGTTGTTAAGAATTTTAATTTTCAATCATTGCATCAGTCCATTCGCCCGCTTGTGATGGTTATGTTCTCAAGCGATTATTACGGCAGATTTATTTCTGTCAGAATGACTTCAGCAGATTATACCGGAACAATTTCTCTTATTCAAAAAACCTGGAAAAAGTTTGCCGGTGGTGAAGCATTGTCGTATAATTTTTTTGACAGTCAGTGGTCTGCTCTTTATTTCTCTGAACAGAAAACAGGGCAATTGGCAACTACATTTTCAATACTTGCTATTTTCATCGCCTGTCTTGGTTTGTTAGGTCTTGCAGCATTCGTAGCAGAACAACGAACAAAAGAAATAGGGATCAGGAAGGTGCTTGGTGCTTCTATATCTGAAATTATTGTTCTCCTGTCAAAAGACTTCATTAAATGGGTCTTGATTGCAAATATTATCGCCTGGCCGGTTGCCTATTATTTTATGAACAACTGGCTGAAAGATTTTGCCTACAGGATAAGTATACCCTGGTGGATATTTCCGGCCTCCGGGATAATTGCTTTTATAATTGCGCTGGTAACTGTCAGTTCACAGACATTAAAGGCTTCGGTTTCTAACCCGGTAAACGCTTTAAAATATGAATAACCATTGCAGTTATGGTTTATGTGAGGTTGTTTCAAGAATATAGGGTATTGGTTAAAAAATTCCTATTTGTTATAAAATCTTTTTGGGGATAAAAAATGTTTAAGAATTACCTGAAAATTGCCTTTAGGAATATCTTTAAGTATAAGGCATATTCCTTCATTAATATCATTGGCCTTTCAATAGGCATAACCGCCTGCATTCTTATCCTGCTTTTTGTAAATGATGAACTCAGTTTCGATAAGCAAAATATTAATAGTGATAAAATATACAGGGTGCATACATACGGTTTACTATCCGGGCGTGAAATAAATATGGCAATATCTCCGCCTCCTCTTGGGCAGGCGCTGGTAAAAGAATTTCCGGAGGTGGTTGCTTTCACCAGGATGATGCCGAACCGCAATATGCTGATCAGGTATAAGAATAACGTTTTCATTGAGCAAAATTTTTTCTGGGCCGATTCCGGAACCTTTAAGGTATTTACCGTTCCATTTCTTCGTGGAAACGCTGATAAAGCGCTTGCAGAGCCGCACACGGTTGTGCTGACCGAAAAACTCTCCAAGAAGTACTTTGGCGATGAAGACCCGATGGATAAAATTATGAACTTCGAGGACGGTACTCCATATACGGTGCGTGGTGTAGTTGCCGATTGTCCGCCAAATGCTCACTGGCATTATGATATGTTCGCTTCCTTCAGCAGCCTTGGCATGGCAAATAATGACATGTGGCTGAATAACAATGTTTACACCTACGTGCTGCTGAAAGATAATTTTTCAATAAAGAATATTGAAGATAAAATAGAATCATTTACTGAGAAACATGTTTCTAAAAATATGGTTGAGATATTTGGCACAACATACAAGAAAATGAAAGCGGCGGGAATGAGGTACGAGTTTGCTTTTCAGCCGCTTACTGATATTCATTTAAATTCGCATCTGGATTATGAAATTGAACCGAATAGCGACATTAAATACGTGTATATATTCTCGCTTATAGCGATTTTCATTCTGGTGCTTGCCTGTATCAATTTTATGAACCTTTCAACTGCCCGGGCTTCATTAAGGATTAAGGAAGTAGGAGTAAGGAAGGTGCTTGGATCTAATAAAAAACAATTAATAACACAGTTCTTATTCGAATCAATGCTTATAACAGCAATAGCCATTCTCATAGCTATCGTTTTTTCGGAAATGCTGCTACCGTTATTTAATTCCATTTCGGGAAAATCGCTCCATTCAGGTTACTTTAGCAATTATGAGGCGATTCCCGCGATCATATTTACAGTATTATTCCTTGGACTTTTGGCCGGTGGGTACCCGGCGTTTTTCCTTTCATCCTTCAGTCCTGCCGTTGTTCTTTCCAGTAAATTAAATATTTTCAAGCGAAGCTGGGTCAGGAGCATGCTGGTAGTTTTCCAGTTCACCATTTCAATTATTTTGCTGATCGGTACCTTTATTGTCTACAGCCAGATGCGTTATATGCAGAATAAAAAGCTCGGTTTTGATAAAGATCATGTGCTTGTTATTCAGAGAGCGTGGGGGCTGGAAAACAATACAAATGCCTTTAAGGAAGAACTGCTAAAAAACAGTGGAATAGTAAGCGTGTCGAACAGCGATAACCTGCCCGGCGGCGTTTTCGGGCAAACGGTATTTCGCACACCGGGCGATGATTCAAAGCAAAATATTTTCGCGGCAATGTCCACCGATTACGACTTCGCCAAAACAATGGGGCTTGAGCTAACCGAGGGACGTTATTTCTCGCGAGATTTTCCGGCCGATACAATGAATGTAGTAATAAATGAAACCGCGGCAAGACTCCTTGGATACAAAGACCCGCTCGGGCGGTTGGTGCAGCAAATAGGCAACACTGATGACAGTAGAAATAAATCTAAAATAATTGGCGTGCTCAGGGATTTCCATTACGAATCGCTTCACCAGAAAATAAGACCGCTTCTTATATTCCTAAATAAAAACCAGACCGCGTTTTTGCCTGTAAGAATTTCATCAAATGATTTCAGCGCTGATATAGAACTTGTTAAAAAATTATGGAAAAAATTTGTTCCGAGTAAACCGCTCGAATATTATTTCCTCAATGAAAATTTTGAAAGGCTTTACAGGGCTGAAATAAAAACCGGCCAGATATTTACAACATTCGCCCTGATATCAATACTGATTGCGTGCCTCGGTTTGCTGGGTCTCGCATCATTTACGGCTGAAAGAAGGACGAAAGAAATAGGTATAAGGAAAGTTATGGGAGCGACAACGGGCAGAATTATATTTCTGCTCTCTAAGGAATTTATTAAGTGGGTGCTGATAGCAAATATTATCGCTTGGCCGTTGGCTTATTATTTTATGAATAACTGGCTGCAGGCATTCGCTTATAAAATTAATATTTCTATTTGGATTTTCCCGGCCGCCGGTTTGGTCGCTTTTTTAGTTGCTCTTGTTACTGTAAGCACGCAGACATTGAAGGCTTCACTTTCAAATCCTGCTAATGCTTTGAAATATGAATAATCTAAATGATTAAAAATGGGGTAGAACAATGTTAAAAAATTATTTTACTATTGCGCGACGTAATTTATTAAAGCATAAAGTTTATACTTCGGTTAATGTTATCGGGCTGGCAGTTGGAATTATCAGTACATTATTTATCATATTTTATCTCCGGTTCGAGTTCAGTTTTGATAATTTTCACAAAGATTCAGATAATATTTATCGTGTTTCAATTATTAGCAGCAGAGAAGGGAAGGTAGAGAGAGAATCTCCTGTATTTGTTCCTCCCATAGGCCCGGAATTGAAACAGGAATTTCCGGAAGTAAAACAATACACCCGTTTTTCAACCCCACGCACCATCTATTATGAGAGTAATAATAAATATTTCAAGGTAACAGGGAATGTATTTGCCGACTCCACTTTTTTTAGAATGCTTTCATTTAATCTGATTTCAGGAAATCCGTCAACTGTTTTAACCGACCCATATTCAATAGTACTGTCAAAAAGCACTGCAGCTGTTATATTCGGGAAAGAAAAC
>DATFMR010000156.1:0-4640 GCA_035266865.1 Ignavibacteriaceae bacterium
GCCATCCATCCGGAACATAATATGGCCATGCGCCTTCCATGTCGTGTGGAGTTGGATCATTTTCCTTATCCCCGTTAGCAAATCGTTCCGGAAAAATTTGGTACCAGACGGCAGTTTTTGTCCATTCAGGGACTCTCGGGATTTTTTTATCTTTTAAATATCCTGTAAGCCCGAATGATAAAATTAAAACCAAAATTACAGATATAATTTTTTTCATAATATTATATATTTATTTGTGTTCAAGTTTAAAGAAACGATATCCTATTCCATTTACAGGTATCGTTATTTTATTATCTTTTATTCTAAAATTTTCACCGGATAGTAAATCGGTTAAATTTGTAACCCCGAAGTAAATTGGAAAATCTAAATTTGCTTCCTGTTCATCCTGATTTTTATTTAATAAAACCAAAATTCTCTCATTCATATCTGATCTTAAATAGGCAAATACATTGGTATCAGCGATCAGAGAGAAATAATCACCATACCTCAGGGCAGAATGATCTTTTCTAAGATGGATCAATTCACTCACAGCCACAAAATTTTCATTCTCATTTTCGTTTAATTGGTTTTCGAATCTCATCATTCTTCTATTATCTGGATCAGCCGCTCCGGTCATTCCTATTTCATCTCCGTAATAAATTGTGGGAATCCCCGGAATCGTTAAAAGATAGGAAAGATATAGTCTCTCTTTTTTATAGCTGTCAGGATTATCTACAGAAGGTGGATTATTCCAGCCTATTTCAATTGAATTTCCATCATTAATTTTTAAGTCGCCATCAGCATACGCCATAAAACGATCTTTGTCCTGGCTGTCCATAATGTTTCCCATCAGGTTATTCTCGCCGAAAATATTAAGACCTTTTTTTATTTCTTTGTCGAGATTTTTAAATGATGAGCTGGGATTAAGAAATGTAGGGATAGCAACATCGTAGAGATTAAAGTTAAACTGAGCTGGAAGCTGCCCATTGTTTACATATGATTTTACCAATTCATAGCTTCCGAATGTTTCTCCCATTTGAAACACTTCTTTGTTTTGAGGAATCTCAACTTCCTTCTTTAGTTTCCTGTTTAGCGCACGCCAGAAATTATTTGGGATATGCTTTACGGCATCCTGTCTGAAACCATCAGCGCCGGTTTGCATAAGCCACCATATTGAATCATCTGTTACTGCATCGACTGCGGCCTGTGAATCAATAAAATCAAATGTAGGCATAAATGGTTCGAACCAGGTAGTCAATCTGTATTCATCCCAGATCCTGAGGTTTAATCTTCCGTCGGGCAATTCCAGATGACCGAACCAATCGCGATGTTCCTTAAAGTAAGGATGTTCCTGGTGGACGTGATGAGCTACAATATCAAGCAGTACTTTTACATTATGCTTATGAGCAGTTTCGATCAATTCTTTTAATTTCTGCATTGTTCCGAATTCTTCTTCAACTGAACGGGGCTTAACCGGCCAGTACCCGTGGTAACCTGAAAACCATCTGTGCGGTTTTGGAAATTCTCTGAAAGCATGATTTGTGTTATCATAAACCGGAGAAATCCATAAAGTATTTATACCAATAGAATCAAAATACCCGTCATTAAATTTATTTATCAAACCCTGAAAGTCACCGCCCATATAATTTGCTTTGTCAAATAATGAATCCTGTTTAATCGGTTTATTTAAAGTTTTATCGCCATCATTAAATCTGTCAATTAACGTTGAATAGATAATTGCATCGTGCCATGTAAAATGCTTTTTTTCACTACCTGCTGGTTTGCCGTCAAAAAGAATAATAGTCTGTACATTTGTCGATTGCCCGTTCTGAGTAACTGCTAATCTGAGGATGTTTTTTCCTTTAAGCTCCGATAAAGGTAATGAAATATCAATTTTATTGTTTGCTAAAGTGATATTTTCAGAAGGGATTAGATTATTGTTTAGCAGAGGAATTATGTTGGTAATAGAAAGTTTTTCTTCTGTTTCTTTATTTTCATAGATAAATGAAAAGGTACTTTTGTCTTTTGACAGGTCGCTCCCATTTATAAAAAGGAAAGGAACTGCTTTATGTTTTGTTTCTACAGTAAGAACAGAATTATAATCACCCATCCCGTTTGGAATTTTATCGGGATTTGCCGGATCAATTAATTCTTTTCCGTCGGCAAAATATTTGTATTGATACCTGCCCGGCTCGAGGGGAATGGATATACTATATACACCATTTTCATTTTTCATTTCCAGTTCTGAACGGTTCCAGCTATTGAAACTTCCAAAGAGAAATACTTTCTCATATTTTTCCCCGGGTTTGAATATAAACTTTAATATTTGGTCCTTGTTTATCCTAACTGGAATTTGATAATGTTTATTATTGAAGCTGAACCCAATCAGAGTCATCCCTTCAAAGTCTTTATCTGTCATTAGCAATAATTTTGTATTGTCATAATTGAATTTTACTTTGATTGAATTACTGCTTGAAAATTTTAAGTCTTCATATTTATCTGCATAAAATAAATCTGATATTAAAACAGAATCGGTTTTTCCTGAGGTAAGATTTATGGTTTTAATTAAATCTGAAATATTTTGTGCTTTAACTTTAGGTAAAACTAAAAGGCTTGCCAAGAGCAAAGGAAAGACGATTCTTGTGAAATTCCTAATCTTCATTTTGAAACTCCTTAATTAACAGAAAATTTAAAATATCTGTTGTTGTTGAGGGATAAAATAATAGCAACGTAAATAGTATTAGGTTTTCTATAGTTCATTTATATACAATGGGTTATAGGAATTGATAGGTCATGCAGAAACCTTATATTTATAAAGATTTATTATAAAATATAAGTGAAAACTATCCTAAAAATAACTATCCATTTAGGGTGTTTATTTGAAAAACAGGGGATTTTGAGCCAGATTTCAGACTAATTTCGATTGTTGAGATAGTTAAGGGTGAAGAAATTATTGTTTTTTTGGTTGAAATGGTCTGGATAATTTTTTAAAAAAAATCCTTCAGATTATTTTGATTTCATTGTTTCATATCTGTTGTGGTTGATGGGAAAATGTCAATCAATATTTTGTCAATATTTGCCCGCCATAAACCCCAACTATGTCCTTCTGGAAACTCACTCCAGCTACATTGATATCCCTTTTGGAGCAAATTATCTCTGAAATTTCTCATATTCTTAAAGAGTGATTCATAAGTTCCCCAAACGGCGGAATATTTTATTTCCTTTTTAATTCCGCTTGTAATTAAATTATATACTTCATTCCCATTTGGCCAGAAGGCACCCGAATGTAATCCGCAATTTCCAAAAATATTCGGATGATTATAACTTATTAATGCAGATATATTTCCACCGAATGAATCACCCATAATTAATCGTTGAGATGGATTCCTTTTTGTCTTATAAACCGAATCTATTAAAGGAACGAGTTCCTGTACAAAAAATGACTCGTACTGAAATCGTTTTTTACCTGCATATTCTTCATTTCTATTATTGGGTTTGACAAAAATGGCTATTAAAGGTCTTATTTTGTTGGAGTCCAAAATATTGTCAATTACATCTACCGCACTCCCCAAAGAGATATATTCAAACCCGTCTTGAAAATAAACAGAAGGATATGTGTCCGAATCTGATGAATTATATCCTGGGGGGAGATAAACCTTAATCTCAAAACCTGAATTTGTGTTTGTACTAAGAATTAATTTGTTTTCTACTCTCCCGTGAGAGGTGCTACTGTTAAATTTAATTTCCCACGGTTGTGTATAACCCGGCATGGCAAGTTCAGAATTGGGACCGTAACCTCCACTGATCTGGTGTGCATTTTCCGGATCAAGAATCCAATTGTTTCCATTTAAAACTAATTTATAATCTACCCTGGCATTTTGTTCAAATGTCTTTGAATAATAGAAAAAATTAGTTGCAGCTAAATTTGTAAATCTACCATCGGGTGTCCAATCATTAAAATCTCCGGCAACATCTACAGTAGTAACATTGCCTCGGTAAATAAAATTAGCTGTTTCACCTTCAATAAAAGGGATGCCTTGTTTTCTTGCGATTGTAAGAAAACTATCTACAATTGCTGATTTCTCAATCGGCTTATTTATTAAATTAACACGATTTATAAAATCAGAAAAATTGGTTTGTGGATATAAATTGACTGATAATAATAAAGTTGCTAAAATAAAATGTGTTTTTTTCACTATTTATTTTTCACTTTGTTCAAACAATTAGAAGAAATCTGCATTAAAATTATATAATTAAATTTACAACATTTTTTATTTTTTTAATTTAAAAACTTCAGTTTCCCGGAGAGGTAAATTATCCTGTGTCATATTGGAATCTGCTTATTTGATAAAATTTCTACAGTCTCCAAATGAGCGACATTTTAAATATAGACAGAATACCATGTGCGGAAAGTTAAAATTGAAACACAAAGGATATTGAATTAAAAAAACAAAAATGATTCATTTTGATTTTTTTATATCGTTATGGAGATACGGGAATTACCTTCGGTTATCCCGAAAGGGGATATTGTCAATATAAAATGCCGGTTAGCTTCACTCAGGTTTTATAATTTCTTTTACTTAAGAATACAAGTTTTTAATTTACTGAAATAAAAAACCCCGTTTAAAAACGGGGAATTTTTTGTTGCGGAGAGTCAGGGA
>DATFMR010000157.1:0-7462 GCA_035266865.1 Ignavibacteriaceae bacterium
GGGAATTATTGGTTATGGTGCAATTGGAAGAGAAGTTGCTAAAAGAGCTATTGCGTTTGATATGAAAGTCTATGCAAAAGATATTTCAAGAATAGAAGGAGAAATGGTTAAAGATTTTTCAGAAATGGATCAGTTAGTGCCGATGTGTGATATCCTAACGATTCATCTACCTGCAACCTCGGAAACCAAAGGCCTTTTTAATAAAGAGATGTTCGGATACGTTAAGAATAATGCACTGCTTATTAATACTTCCAGACCTGATGTAATTGATGAAGATGCATTATTTGAGGCAATAAAAGAGAAAAATATTCGTGTAGCATTAGATGTTTTTAAAGGCGAACCTGAAGTAAAAACAGGTGAGGTAAAATCCAACCTGCAGGATAATCCCAATATATATGTAACTCACCACATCGGCGCTTCAACTGAACAGGCACAAAACGCGGTTGCTGCTGAAACTGTAAGAGTTATAAAAGAATATATGAGCAGCGGCATAATTGCTCACTGGGTTAACAGAGCAAAAGCAACTGATGCAAAATATCAGCTGGTTGTCAAACATTTTGATAAACCGGGAGTACTTGCCGGGATACTCGATGTTATTCGAGAAAGCAATATTAACATTGAAGAAATTGAGAATATTATTTTTGAAGGTGGAATAGCTGCCTGTTGCACAATGAAACTTATGGGGCCTGCGAGTGCTGATATGCTGAAAAAAATGAACCAAAATACAAATATTCTTAGCTTATCTCACGTGGCAATTTAGCATTAATGTAAAAAACTGACTAATTGATAAAATAGGCTTTTTTAAAAGCCAATTAACGGTTTTAAAATATTTTATTTGCAGACGGGTCGGCTGTTTATATTGCGCTCTCCGCTTTGGGGATAAACAATAACTCAGAGAAACCTATTGGTCAAAACTCCCCATTCTTGAGTTACTTTTAAGGGCAATTTTCTCCAAACAGACTTTAAAACCTTGTTCTCTTCATAGATATCTGATTTACCTAGGTTATAGTAATCATTATTTGAATAGTAATAATGATATATCTGTTTCGAATCACATCCCCACTTTGACTTAAATTGGGCTAAACTTGCATTACATTCACTTACTTCTCCCATATCATAGTATTTGAATCCACCTTCACAAGCATTACGAATTGCTTCCCATTGTATTAAATCGTTTGCATGATAAGTCAGCCCGGCTTTGTTTCTTCCATTAAAAGAATAAAATACTGTATCGCTTAAACTAAAAAAAACAGACCCAGCAATTATTTCCCTTTCTTTGAACACATTTCTTTCAGCTAACAAAATTTTCATCAATCCCTTTGGGACTAAATTTTCAAATAAAAATTTAAAGAACCTGTAAGGGCGGGCAACGACCATATGCCATCTTAGTGTTTCAAGATACAGCCTATACCATTCCTTTAAATCCTCTTCAGTTTCAGCTTCTCTGACAGTAACACCCAGACTAATAGCTTTATTAATCCCCCACCTTGTTTTATGGTGATGTTTCTTATTCCCAAATCTAATTTTATTTGGATTATCAGGTAAGTTTAAATAAAAAGACTCACGCCAGTTTATCTTATTTAGCTCTGGTAAATCACAATCCAGCTCTGAAGAATACGATTTTAGCTGTAAAAATAAATCATTAAATCCTGAGGTCTTTTTTATGGCAGCATTAATCAAAAGATGTTGAATTTTTTTGTTATCAAATAGGAATCCACCGAGTGGAGTCCGTGGCAAAGACGAGAATCTTCGACCGGTAATGAGTTCTTTCTTTTTAAGAGGTAAACCAAGAGTTGGCATTAATGGTAAAATTCCTTTTAAATTGCCTTGTGAATCTTGACAAGCAAATATAACTGCCTTTCTGGTATATTCACTTTCGAGAGCTTTCACCCATATAGGATGGCTAAAGATATTAGAATCTGGATGCTGAAAAACATAATTTTCCCATTTCTTCAATATTTCTGATGAATTAAATTCCTTAATAGTAAATGGAAAATTTTGAGATTTGGGATAAGTTTGTGTCTCAAATTGAAACGCTGCATATTCATCGACAGAAGAATTTGACCTTGAACTATCTTTAATACTGTCTATTTCAGTCATTAAAAGGCCTCAATAATAAAAAGTGCACTTTAATATGACATAAGAGTACAATATCTGTGCCGATACATTAACACAAAGATAGAAAATTAATTGATAAAATATGAAGTTTTACCAAATACATAAGTATTCGATTACTTTCGTACGCACAGTTAATTGCTATTAATTAAAATAACATTAAGGTAAAATTCTAAGTTAATCAGAAAATAAATGTTTTGGTTATAATAAATAAAAACACAGTAAGCCTACTATTCTTGGTTTAAAAAAGTATGGCATCATATTATTTAATTAAAATCAATTTATTTACCTTAGAGTAAATACCAGCTGTCAGTCTGTAAAGATAGATCAGTTTTTTAAACCTGGCGCATCAAATTGTACTTTAAAACTACCTGCAGGTTGAAACTTATTAACCAAGGTTGTTACTTCTTTGCCTAAGATATCATAGATTTTTAAAGTTACCTTATCACCTTTAGATATTTCATATTGTAGATTCTTCACCATCCGGATAGTTATTGTCACTAACGATTATAATAAAATCGGGACTCCAGGATTTCACTGTTTTTGCAATGTTAGTTTCAAAATGGTTGCCCATACCAAAATCACCTATTATTCCAAAGGTTAAATTTTGTCCTAAAGTAATTTTAATTGAAGAGATAAGAAGATAAGAAGATAAGAAGATAAAATATAACCAATTTGATCAGTTTTAATCTATTTCTCATATCACCCCTTTTTTGATAAAAACTAATTTGATTTTTTTAACAAAATTATGCCGTTATATATTAGAATTAACTATTATTAAGTTATTACAGGAATTTAGTTTCTTCCATCGTACAAAAGGATGAAAAATGAGAGGGCCAAAAATTTATAAAACTTCTTTACAACCTGAAAATCTTTGCTCATATTTAACACCATCATTCTAAATCATAGTGCAAATAAGTCTAATTGATATATACAATTTAGATGTTTTTGTTTCATATCAGTTAAGGCTTAAAAGATGCAAACAGAATTCCTAAGTTTTGATGTGGGTACTTCTCAAATACTCACCGCTAATGCTTATGTATTAATTTTTGGCCGGGATTTAAATTCAGTCTAACAAGGCAACGAAAAGTGATGATTTTTTTCAAAATCAATTTAATATAAAAAGTAAAGACTAACAGAAAATAAAATATATTAAATGAGCTGAATAAGCGAAACACCCGTTTGGGAATCAACAGAAAACTACAAGAAATGAACTGGTTTTAGTAAAATATGGATAAAAAACTAAAAACTAATATTTTAAAAGGTTCAGCAGCTACTTCAATTGGAACAATTTCCGGAATGGTATTCCAGTTCCTCACAGTAATGATATTGGCCCGTTACGTTACAAAAAATGACTTAGGAATATATGTCTTAGTTGTTGTTATTGTAAATATGTTAAATCTGATAGCGGGGCTAGGAGTTGGGCTTACTATGGTAAATTTCATAGCAAGCAAAAACAAGAAAGAAAAGCAAAATATTTTATTGCCGGTGTTACTTATAAGGACATTTGGCTGTTTGCTATTTAGTATAGTTTTTGTACTAACGGGCAGATATATCGTGCATTTTTTTGATGACACTATCTATCAATATGTCTGGTACATACTGGCAATTTTTATTTTAGCTAATTATAGAGATCTTTTCTATCAATTACTGCAGGCGCTAAGTTATTTCAAACAATATTCAATTGTAAATGTCGCTTCTTCAGCATTCAGAGTAATAGTAATTTTCCTTTTTTTATTAATAAGCAAACTGGACATTAGAAATCTTTTAATAATAGAAATTCTTGCCACCCTGCAGCCATTAATTCATCAGTTATTTGTTATCCCATTTAAAAAACATCTTATCGTAAAACCGAGGCTGAAAACTTTTAAGAAAGTAATCAATTTTAGCATCCCTCTTTACTTAAATAATTTAATTACATTTATCAATGGCCAATTGAATATATTCATTATAGGAGCATATTTAACTCCCGCCAGCGTTGCAAATTATGACATTGCTAGGAAAGTACCTATGGCGTTAAATAAAATTTTCAAATCTTTCATTGTTGTTTATTTTCCTAACCTAGCAAAACTTTTTTCGGCTGGAGATAAAAGAACAGCAGTAACCATTATAGACAAATCCATTGGTGCTTTTTCAGTCTCAACCGCTTTATTATTTCTCTTTTCATTTCTGTTTAGAAATGAACTGACTCTGTTTTTATTTTCCCCAAGATACGCAGAAGTTTCTTTAGCATTTGCATTACTTACATTAAATTTTTCTATAAGTGGACTGGGAAGTTTGATGGGCTATTCTTTCATACCTGCTGGTTATCCTTCTGTACCAACGTGGATAAATGCAGTAGGAAGCGTTATTAGTATTGGATTGAGTTTTCTGCTTGTACCAATCTATGGGTATATGGGAGCAGTATATGCGCTGCTAATAATGAATACAGTTTTAGCATTTTTATATTACAATTATTTATTAAAATATGGTATCAATCCAAGGCTAAAATCATTTTTAAAACCAATTATTTTATTATCGATCATACCGATTTCATTATTATACAACGGAAAATTTTCATTGATAATAAATGGCTTATTGTTTATTACAGCTTTGATATTAGGATGGATAATAAGTGAAGAATTAAGATCTGTTACAAAACATATATTTTTATATGTAAAGAAAATCAATTTGAGAAGTAAATCTTAAAGATAAAATAATTAGGATGTGTTTTTTGATTTTGATTTTGAGCAAATACAAAAAAATAATTGTTAATGTAGGAGCAAGAACCTTTCTGTTTAAGATATCTTTTAGCTTAAGTTATCTATTTTAAACAGAATTTAAATAACAATGTACTCTTTTAAATTTCATTAAAAAATTTAACGATCATAAAACTGAAGTATTACATATTAACAGTAATTATGATAATTACCTTGGAGATTCCTTCTTATTCCCAATCTAAATCATATTATGTGGATAAAAATGCCATAGGTTCTAACAACGGGAACAGTTGGGCCAATGCCTGGGTTAGCTTTAGAAATATAAACTGGAGAAACATTTGTCCTGGAGACACCATATTTATATCGGGTGGGGAAGATTCTACAATATATAATGAAACTTTAAATGTAAGGAAAAGTGGTGTATTGGATAACAGAATCGTTATAACGAAAGATACAGAGATTGGACATAACGGCAAGGTAATAATAGATGGAGAAGGAAAAAGAGAAAATGGAATAATTATTAGTAAGAATTCAAATATAACAATAAAGGGGATAGCATTAAGAAATAGTAATTTAGGATTAATAGAATTGAGCCATGCAGATAATATTATGATAGAAGCCTGTGAAATGGATGTAAACGGGAGAGCGGGAGTATATATAGAGTACAGCAAGGAATCAGAAATAAGAAGATGCATAATAGAGGCAGGAAGTTACGTGGACTGCCAGACTGATGGGATTTATTCACAATACACAGTAAATAATGTATATGATCATAATCATATAGTTATAAATAACAGTGAGCCATCGGGTCACGATGATTGTATACAATCCTTCAAAGATAACAATCTGACAATACGCTCAAACTATTGCGAACAGAATAACAGCAAAACCTCAAATGCTCAAGGAATATATACAACAATGCCAACCGGAGGAGTATTTAGGTTTTATAATAACATAGTAAATATGGGAAATGCAAAAAGTAATGGAATGAGTTTTAGAACGCTGACGGGGACTGGAGCAGTAGAGATAATAGGTAATACACTGTATGGTATAAGATCATATTCGTTGATGTATGTAACCGAGACAAGTAATCCAATAATAAAAAATAATATAATATACTCAGAGGGAACATTCTATACAGCAAAGTTATTGAACTGGAATGGAAACCCAGATAATATAAATAATAATTTAGTATATGCACCAAACTCAAATTATGTTTGGAATTTTAACGAAAGCTCAAAGAACTGGAGTCAGTGGAGAGCATTAGGATTTGATGCACAGGGAAAGAATGCAGACCCTAAATTCAAAAATATAGAGGAAGGTGATTTTTCACTGCAAGCGGAAAGCCCTGCTATTGATGCAGGTGCTACTTTGGGAAGTCCCTACAATATAGATATACTTGGAGTTACAAGACCAGTTGGAACTGCTTACGATATTGGTAGTTATGAATGGACAGACAATAATATGAAATAAGAATCTAATTTTTTGAAAATAGATGTTTGGATAAAAAGAACAGAAACTTAGTATTTGGACTACTCAAATAAAAATCAGGCATATGAATCAAAATTACTGCGAACAATTTTCACACAAACTAGAATAATTTTCACATAATCATCAATTATCTTTCAAACAAATTTTTATTTTTTTCAGCTGTTTCGTTTGTAGATATTTTATTAAACCATTTTTCAGCAAGTAAATTTTAGACCGATAATTATTAACGCCCACTATATAGCTTCACTTATAGCTTCACTTATAGCTTCACTTTAGGTAGAATTGACATGTAATTTCTACCTGAATAATTCCAGCCGTTTAATTAAGTACATAATTCTTAGACGATTAAATCATAAAATTTATTAATAATAATGGCATAAAAATTGAAATCTATAAATCCCTTGATCTATAAGTGAAAAGCACGTTGCTCAGCTCTCAGGTCGTAGAATTAAAATTATTAGTTCTCTTGAACTAGTACCAAAGCATTATATTTATTAGATTTTATTATAAGGACCAGACTTATTATGCATAAACAAAAATTTTACCTTTTTTTTCTATTCGGTCTTTTCATTTTTTCGATCCCTCAAATCTCCGCACAAACTAACTGGTACGTTGATAAAAATGCAACAGGCAGTAATAACGGAAACAATTGGAGCGATGCCTGGGAAAGTTTCTCAGCAATAAATTGGAGTTCTGTTAGTGCAGGAGATACTATTTACATCTCCGGTGGTTCTACCTCAACAACTTATAATGAACAATTATCAGTTGGTGCAAGTGGCTCATCCGGTAATCTAATTGCTATTACAAAAGGTGTGGACTCAGGGCATAATGGGAAAGTAACTATTCAAGGTTCGGGTAGTAGTAATGGCATAAGTATTTCATCTCGTAATTATATTTCTATAAGTGGATTTTATGTAAGGGGTTGGACGAATAGTATTGACATTTCTTCATCAACCGGAACTGTGGTCGATAATGTTAATCTTTATTTTGATTATGGTAGGGGAATGCTTATTGAAAATAGCAGTAACATCACTGTTAAAAATAGTTATATGACCTGCCCTTCTTATGTTTCAGCACAAACAGATGGAATTTATTCCCAGAGAAATAGTTCCAACACTTACGAAGGGAACACCATAATTGTAAACAATACCGAAACA
>DATFMR010000158.1:0-15394 GCA_035266865.1 Ignavibacteriaceae bacterium
AATAAAATAAGTCATTATTTTCTCTTCGCACAATTCAACTATATGGCTGGTGTTAGAACTATTGTAACCGCCGACAACAATTGCAAAGTCAGCATCTTTTTTTAGTAATCCATATGTGGCTTCCTGGTTATCGTTTGTGGCGTAACAAAGAGTGTCGCGAGTATCCGCAAAATGATTCTTTAAATTTTCAATGCCATATTTTTTTATCATAGTTTCTTTTAAATAATCCGCTATTTCCTGGGTTTCAGTTGCCAGCATTGTTGTCTGGTTTACAACCCCGATTTTCTGCAGGTCAGTTTCTACATTAAATCCATCAGATAATTTACCTTTAAAGAATTCATAAAATTCTTTAGCTGA
This sequence comes from Ignavibacteriaceae bacterium, assembly GCA_035266865.1. GTDB lineage: Bacteria > Bacteroidota > Ignavibacteria > Ignavibacteriales > Ignavibacteriaceae > JAKAGZ01. The sequence continues at coordinate 358 of DATFMR010000158.1, forward strand.
TTTTTTACCAAGGATCACATCTGATAGAAATTTAGTTTCATTTAAATCTCTAACAATTAAAGATGCTGAATTTACCACGCTATGCGAGAAAGTGGCTCTCGTCTCTTCGTGGTAATGCTTACCGTGAATTACAATTGTGCAGTCCTGTTTCCCCAGTTGTGCAGAGCGGTTCCAGACTTTTTCAACAAACGGACAGGTTGTATCAAATTTATGTGTATCCAGTTTTAATTCGGAAAGTTTTTTCTCAATTTCTAAAGTCGTGCCGAAAGCAGGAACAATAATTATATCATCCTGGTTTAGCTCATTCCAATTAATCAACTGGTTGCCGTGAGTATCCATTATAAATTTTACGCCCCTGCTGAGCAGATCATCATTAACTCGCGGGTTGTGAATCATTTCACTTAGCAGGAATATTCTTTTGCCGGGATTTTCTTCAACTATTTTGTATGAAATCTCAATCGCATTTTCAACACCGTAACAAAACCCGAAATGGCGGCCAACATAAAAACGCACAGGCCCAAAATCCAGCAAGGTCGGAGAAAAATCCTTTTTTCTCGGATCGTTGTCTTTCCTGGAGTTCTTAATCTTGGAAATTATGGAACTTTTGTAGTATTGTGGAATATCAAAGTTTTTCATTCAATTAAAATAATTTATGTTTTATAAAAATATGAAAAAAATCGCGTATAAATGATGCAATTGCAGGTCAAAAAATGATAGTGATTTATTATCACCCTGACTATTACCGTTTATCACGAATAATATCAACTTATCAAATAAATGTATAATCATCATACTTTTTGACTTATTTTGCCCCAGCTTAAGTGGAAATTCACATAATTTAAAAATTAGCAGGAGCTTTTATGCAGAAGATCTCAAGATTTTATGCGGTAATTATCATCAATTTTCTTTTAATTTTTTCTACTTCTTTTGCGCAGCAGGTATTTGAAGTTGATTTAAATAACCGGGCTGATGATAAGTTCCATTTAACTGTTTATCCTGAAAAACTTTCAGCTGATAATAATATTTTCCAGTTTGCTGCAACGGCGCCGGGAACCTACCAGACAATGGATATAGGGCGTTTCGTATCCGATTTTAAAGCTTATGATAAAAGTGGAAATGTAATCAGCACAGAAAATAGTTCAACAAATCAATGGACAATTTCAAACCCGTCCGCAGTTTATAAAATAACATATAATGTTGCTGATATCTGGGATACACCGGTAAAAGAACACAGACTTTACCCGATGTGCAGTTCAACTATTTCTGATGATTTTGTTATGATTAATGGGCAGGCAGTTTTCGGATATTTTAAAGGGATGCAATCTGAACCAATAAAAATAAAAATTGATTATCCGTCTGACTGGTCAATTGGAACTCCATTAAAAAAAGATGCAAACGGATATTATGATGCCGATACTTTTGATAAAGTTGTAGACTCTCCTTTTTACCTGGGAAATTTAACAAAGACAACCACCGAAGTTGGCGGAGCAAATATTGATGTATATACACATTCAATAAATGGCTCAATAACTTCAGATGATATTCTCGATATGTTAAAAGATATACTTAATGCTGAATCAGATTTTACTGAAGGATTGCCGGTAAAAGATTACACATTCCTTTTTTACTTTGGAAAATTTGATGCAGGTGCCTGGGAACATTCATATAGTTCCGAGTATGTTTCAAGAGAGGATTCTCTGACAGACAGATTCAAAGCAGAAATAAAATCAGTTGTTGCCCACGAATTTTTTCACGTAAACACTCCGCTCAACATTCATAGCGAACTTGTTGAAAAATTTAATTTTGTAAAACCGGTAATGTCACAGCATCTCTGGTTATACGAAGGTGTTACTGAATGGGCTGCGCATATTCTTCAATTGCGTGATAATCTAATAACCCTGGATGCATATTTGAATGAACTTCATAATAAATTAGCTTTTAATGACAATTTTGATCAAAGCGTAAGTCTTACTGACCTTGGTGTACATGCAACTGAAATGCCTGATCAATATCCAAATATCTATATGAAAGGCGCTGTAGTTGGCGGCTTGCTTGATATCCGATTGTTAAAACTTTCAAACGGGAAAAAGGGTTTGCGTGAATTATTAATTGAACTGTCAAAAAAATACGGACCAAAACATTCTTTCAGTGAAGATAATTTCTTTGATGAACTTGCCAGCATGACTTATCCTGCAATTGGTGATTTTATCAATAAATACATTAAAGGAACTGAAAAACTTCCTGTAAAAGAATATTATAATTGGCTTGGTATTGATTATAAAGAAATCGGAGGTTATGACAGCAGTAAAACTTCTTTAGGAATCGGACTTGGTGTTGTTAATGGAGCTATAGGCGTTGTAAAAGTTGACGATGGAAGCAATACACAAATGAAAGTGGGCGATATAATTGTAAAAGTTCAGGGAAATCCACTGACTTTACAAAATGCAAGAGAAATGTTTGGAAAAATGCAGAAATCAAAAGTCGGTGATAAAATTACTTTTACCATTAAACGCGGCGATGAAGAAATGGAATTTACTGAAACATTGCAACCGCGTATAAACAAACACGTTTTTACAGTTGATCCGAATCCAGGTCCGGAACAATTAAAATTAAGAAAAGCCTGGCAGAAGAATTTATAAAATAAAATCCTGCTAATTTAAGGCTGAAGATTAATCTCTTCAGCCTTTTTTATTGACTAAAATTTACTAACCATTTAACTCTAACTATGATTTTAGAAAAAGAATTGCAAATAAAATTACCTTTGGTAAAATCTCTGTCCAGTTTGTGCTTTAATTCTGAAGGTAGAGTAATTCATAAATTTAATGGAAAAGTTGAAGTCGAAGCACACCCAAAAGACTCGCTTATATTTAATGAATCAATTAAATGGGAAAATGGAGACAATCTTTTAATCAATTCTAAAAACATTTACAGGTGGACTTTTTTAGAATTCGGGAATATCAAACTCGAGCATTTAAGATTCGGAACAGATCACCCGGTATTTTTAGTTGAGCTTGCAAAATCTGGTGAGAAAAAATGGAAAAGTATAGAACCTCATAAATGTGGTATGGATTTATATTCTGCCGAATTGTACTTAAAAAATAAGCAGCTTGTTTTGATCTGGACAGTTAAAGGTCCTACAGAGAACTACGCACTTAAGACAGTTTATTCAACAATTTAGAATTTCAGCTCTGCAATTTCTTAGATTTTGAGCCTTACCTTTGCTATATTTGAAATTCTAAAAAAAGAAAAGACAATGGATTTATCCGAAAGACTAAAAAAAGTTAAAGATCGATTTGAGGCAATAAATCAGCAGCTTTCAGATCCTTCATTTATGAATGACAGGGGCAAGATCGTCAGCCTTAGCAGAGAAAGAAGTGAGCTGGTTGAAATTGTTCAAACTTATGATGAATATTCAAAGATATTGAATGATATCAAAGGTAACAGAGAAATAATACATTCAGGCAGCGATAAAGAACTGGTTTCAATGGCGGAAACTGAACTAGAAGAACTCGAAGAGAAAAAGGAAAACCTGGAAGAAAGGATTAAAATCCTCCTTCTCCCTAAAGATCCAAATGATAACAAAGATATTATTATGGAAATTCGCGCCGGAACCGGTGGTGAAGAAGCTGCCCTGTTTGCGGGAGACCTTTACAGAATGTACACACGCTTTGCTGAGATAAAGAGTTGGAAAGTTGAGCTAATGGATATAAGTGACACCGGGCTTGGCGGAATTAAAGAAGCAGTATTTTCTGTCAGTGGAGAAAATATTTACGGCAATCTAAAATTTGAAAGCGGCGTACACAGAGTTCAACGAGTGCCTGAAACGGAAGGCAGTGGAAGAGTTCATACATCGGCCGCTTCTGTTGCTGTTTTGCCTGAAGCAGAAGATGTGCAAATTGAAATAAATCAAAATGATTTACGAATAGATATTTTCAGATCAGGTGGGGCCGGCGGACAGAACGTAAACAAAGTAGAAACCGCTGTTAGAATAACTCACATCCCTACCGGAATTGTTGTCCAGTGCCAGGACGAAAGATCACAGTTGAAGAACAGGCAAAAAGCAATGAAAGTGTTGCGGGCAAGATTGTACGATATGAAATTAAAAGAACATAATGCAGAGTTATCAGCTCAAAGGAAATCGATGGTTGGAAGCGGAGACAGAAGCGATAAAATCAGGACATATAATTTTCCACAAAACCGTGTTACCGATCACAGAATTGGATTAACACTTTATAACCTTTCGAATATTATTGAAGGTGAGCTGGAAGAATTGATTGAACAGTTGAAACTTGCCGACAGAACTGAAAAACTCCAGGCAAATGGGGAAGCTTAACTTAAACTGATTTCAAAGTTATCAGGCTTATATCATCCTCAAACTTACTTTCAGTAAAAGAAATAAATTCTTCTTTTAGTTTTAAAAACGGGTTATCCTCAGGAGAAATACTTTCAAGTACTTCGTTTAATTTTTCTGCCCCAAATTGTTCACCTGCCGAATTTCTCGTTTCAATAATACCATCAGTAATAAGAAAGAGACAATCATTTTTATTCATTTGAACAGATACATCTTCATAAGTACCGTCTGATGAAAAGCCGAGCAAGAGTCCGTTTGATTGAATTTTTTTGATCTCACCAGTTTTAGAATTTTTATAGATAATCGGCAAATCACCAGCTCCAGTGTATTTTACAGTCTTATTTTTTTTATTTAACAATAGAATTGAAAGTGTGGCAAAGACTTCTGAAATTTTTGCATCCTGATAAATTGATTTATTTACTTGTTGAAGAATAGTACTGGGACTGTGTACGCTTCCCGTTTCAAGCACAACTCTTATTGCGCTTCTTACATACCCGGCATAAGCAAAAGCAAAATACCAGGCCCCCCATTTTTTACCCATTACATCACCAAGGACTATCGCAAGATGATCTTCATCAAGATTAAAATAATCTATAAAGTCTCCCCCGGGAATTCCTTTAAATGGCTGGTGCCACTGGTTAATTTCAAATCCATCAAATTTTGGACTTTGATCCGGTACTACTTTTACCCGCATAGAATCTGCAGCTTCATGAAGTTCACTGACAGCCTTTTTTCTTTCAGAACCAAGACTTTTTATTATAGCGCTTACTTTTGCAACAACTACTCTTGGTCCTGCAGTTTTAATAACGTAATCCGTAATCCCCAGGTCGTAGCCTTCTAGTATATCTGTTTCTTCCCCTTTCGCAGTCAAAAATACAAAAGGAACAGATTTTAAATTCGTATCTTCCAGAAGCATTTTTCTGAATTGATAACCATCAACCTTCGGCATCATTATATCAGAGACAATAATATCAGGATGATATTCTTTTGCTTTTTTTAATCCTTCTTCAGCACTTGATGCTGTGGCACAATCAAAACCTTCTTTATTCAGACTGAACTGGAATAGCTTTGTCATTGTGTTGTCATCATCAACAAGCAGTATTTTTGCTTTATCATCGGCAAATGAATCTTCAACATTTTTTTCCTGAGTAGTTTTGCCGTATGCTTTATAAATATCTGCCTTTCTTAACAATGCACGTACTTTTAGAATCAATTCTTTAACGTCAAAAGGTTTTGTAATTATATCATCGCCGCCTGCTTCCAATGCATTAGATTTATCTTCAATCGTGTTTTTTGCTGTAACAAAAACAAACGGGAGTATTTTAAATTTTGCATCCTGCCTGACTTTTTTACAAAATTCAAATCCATCCATTCCCTGCATTGTTACATCACATAATACCAGGTCCACCTTGTTGTTTTGAAGAATAACCAGGCCATCTTCAGATCCCCCTGCAACTAAGGTATTAAAATTATTTTTCTTTAAATGATGCTCAATAAGTTTTCTTATGGTTTTATCATCATCAATTATTAAAATAGATTTAACGGATTCCTGCATTATATATTTTTTTTAGGATGAGTGTTTTATATCTACTGAATATAATCTGCAAATAACTGAACAAATTGAATACTAAGATGATCTGGGAAATGCAAAAGTTAATATTGATTTAAATTAGCCAAAACTCTTTATAGCTTCTTCCTTGGTTTTATAAGATTCAAAAACACGGTACATTCTCGTCAGTTCAAACATAGAATGGACGGCGGGCTGAAAGCCAACAAGTCTTAAATCACCACCTAATGAAGTTATTTTTTTTAATGAGACAACAAGTGCACCAAGAAAAGTTGAGTCTATAAATTCTGATTCGGAAATATCAACTATAATTTTCCGGCACCCTGATTCTATATCCTGAGTTAAAGTAAGTTTAAATTCCTCGGCTTCTTTAAGTGTAGCTCTGGTTAAGTTTACCACTTCCACAAGTATATCACCGTATTTTTCTTTTGTAAAATCCATTTATCTTCCCATTTAAAAAATTAATTTTATTCAGGTGAACGATTTTCAATATTATATTTTTCCATCAGGCGGTAAATTGTTGCCCTGCCCAATTGCAATTTTTTAGCAGCTTCTACAATATTCCCATTAGTAACTTTCAATGCATGTTTTATCGATTCTTCTTTCAGCTTTTCAAATGGGATAATCGTCTCATCACTAAATAATGATCCGTTATAATCAGCTGAAACCGATACATCTGAACTTCTAATATGTGAAGGCAAATCATCAACATCAACAGTATCTTTTTCTGCAATAATAAGGCATCTTTCAACTGTATTTTCCATTTCCCTGATATTGCCAGGCCAGTTGTATTCATAAATTAATTTCAAAGCTCTTTTGGTAAACCCCTTTATTGATTTTCCCAATTTTTCGTTAAAATGAGAGAGAAAATGTTCCGCAAGTACAAGAATGTCACCTCTTCTCTGACGCAAAGGGGGAATATTTATTGGGAATGAGTTTAACCTGTAATAAAGGTCTTCCCTGAACTGTTTGTTTTCAACTTCTTCTTTTAATTCGCGATTTGTAGCGGAAATTATTCTGACATCTGTTTTAATTAATTCAGTACCACCTACTCTTTCAAATTCCCTTTGTTGAATAACTCTCAGCAATTTTGCCTGAAGGAGCATTTCAAGTTCACCGACCTCATCAAGAAAAATTGTACCTTCATTTGCAACTTCAAATTTACCGAGTTTCCTTTGATGAGCCCCGGTAAATGACCCTTTCTCGTGTCCAAACAGTTCACTTTCAAGCAGTTCACGAGGTATTGAAGCACAATTAACAACAATAAAAGGCTTGTCTTTTCTCTTCCCATTATAGTGAATCGCCCTTGCTATAAGTTCCTTACCAGTTCCGCTTTCACCATGAATAAGCACAGTAATGTCATTGTTCAAAACTTTTGAAACCAGCTTAAATACATCCTGCATTTTACCATCAGAAGAAATAATATTATCAAAGCTGTATTCTTTTTTAACATTTTCTTTCAGGCTTTCAAGCTCTTTAACAAGATCATAACCCTTAATTGCATTTTTAAGTGCAGGTTCAAGTCTTTGCATGTCAATTGGTTTCGGGAAATAGTCGAATGCTCCGTAACGAAGAGCTTCTACCGCAACTTCTATACTACCTTGTGCCGAAAGTATAATAACAGGAAGATTTTCATCCTGCTGTTTTATTCTTTTTAATGTTTCAATTCCGTCAAGCCCCGGGAGCATAATATCCAGTAAAACTATATCTGGTTTTGCATTTAATCTCTTTAAAGCGTCTTCGCCGTTGGAGAATACCTCAACATCATACTTCCATTTATCCTTAACCCAATAGGATAATAGTTTGGAAATTGCCTGCTCGTCGTCTACAATAAAAACTAATTTGCTCATCACTACCTTCAATTATTGTTTTTTTAGTTTTAAGCCTTTGGGTAATTTAATAACAAATGAAGTCCCTTTATTAACTTCACTGTCAACAATTATAATTCCTTTATGCAAATCTACAATTTGTTTCACAAAAACCAAGCCCAGTCCAGTTCCGGGTATTTCAGTTCCAGGCCGGCTTACTCTGTAAAATTTCTGAAAAATATTTGGAAGATCCTTTTCAGGTATGCCAATACCGGTATCACTTATAATAATTTCAAATTCTTTATATAGACTTTGTGCACTGATAGTTATTCTTCCTTCTCTCTCTGTAAATTTAATTGCATTGTTAATCAATCCTGAAAAAACAAGTCCTAGTCTCTCCTCATCTCCGTTTACAATAACTTCCCCATCAGGAATATCTGTAGTAAGCGTAAGACCTTTATCTTTAATTGCTTTTTTCGATTCTTCTATAACGGAATTTAATAATCTAATTATATCAAAATTACTCCTGCTTAGAACAATTCCCTTCCCTTCTATTTTGCTCAGGTCAAGCACATTATTAATTAAATTTGCCAGACGTTTGCCTTCTTTTAGTATAACTTCATTAAATTCTCTTAATGTCTCTTTTTGAATATTCGGATCTGAGACGATAGTCTCAGAAAAACCAACTATCGAAGCAAGTGGTGTCCTCATTTCGTGTGAGACATTTGAAACAAATTCATTTTTTAGTCTGTTAAGTTCTTCAAGAATTGATCTGCTCTGGTCTGCTCTTTTTCTTTCAATAGAGATTAATCTTTTTGCCTCAAGCAATTTAATAGTCAGCTCTTTAACTTTTTCTTCATTGGCTCGTATTTTTGTAATATTTTTCCCAACACCCAGTAAACCAACAACTTTGTTATCGATGCACATTGTGTTGGCCGTAATCTGAAAGATAACTTCTCTCCCAAACCTTGACGTCAATGTAGCTTCAAAGGATGTTAAATCTTTTGAATTTAAGATCTCGTTAAACGAAGCTGCTATATCCTTATCACTTTTCGGATCAACATACTCCCAGAAATGTCTTCCAATCAAATCTTTTGTAGCATAATCAAGTGCTGCTGCCCCATTTTCATTTACTATTTTAAAGCATCCTTTATTATCCAAAATAAAGATAAAATCATCAGAAGCTTCCAGGACTAAATTAAATTTCTTATCACCTGAAAGTGATAGATTTTCAATTTCTTTTAAAGAGGTTTTATTAGGCACAGAAGATTTGGGTTTTGATCTGGTTCTAATCAATTCTTACATATAATTATTATTGGAATATATTAAATATAATGAATGTTCCAAAAAAAGACACTAGGAAAATATACAACTTTTAGCCGAATTAACAATTAAATTTTATTTCCCCTTAAGTTATTATCAAATAGATGGATAATAGGGCATTCGGAGTGAATTGATTTGAGAAAGTCAAAAAAATGGACATTTTTCAGGATGTCTCAAAACAAAATTACGAATGATTATATCTTCAATTAATTTCCAGCTAAATAATTTTAATTTATTATTTTGAATTTACACTGCATAAAATATATTTAAGTATGGCAAAAATTCTAAAAAGGGCAACCAATCTTTCTTTAATTGCAAATATTTTCCTTTTTGGAATAAAATTGTTTGCCGGAATAATTTCCAATTCAATAGCAGTAATTTCAGATGCTATAAATTCACTAACCGATATCGTATCTTCACTTGCTATTTTATACAGTGTAAGGGTATCATTAAAAAAACCGGATGATGATCATCAATTTGGCCACAATGCCGCACAGCCGATAGCAGTTTTTATAATTGCTCTTTTTACTGCAGTAGTTGGTATTAACCTAATTGAAGCTTCAGTTGACAGAATTATTCACCCGGAATTAAAGCATAATATTAATTTTCTGGTTTACTCTATTCTAGGAATTACGATTATTATAAAGTTTTGGCTTTCCCGCTACCAGTCAAGAGTAAGTAAAACCTTCAGAAGTCCGGGATTGAAAGCAAGCGCAATCGACAGCTTAAACGATGTCCTTGCATCTTCCCTTTCAATTGTCGGATTGATAGGCGTACAGTTTGGGCTCAGTTACATTGATGGAGTTGCCGGAATTCTTATTTCCTTCTTTATTTTAAAGTCAGGGTATGAAATAGCCAAAGAAAATATTAACTATTTAATGGGTAAAGCCGCAGACGAAGATCTTATTGTAGAAATTGCAACCTGTGCGATGCAAGTTGAAGGAGTGAGTGGAATTAATGATTTAAGATCTCATTATGTTGGAAATAAATTTCATGTCGAAATTCACATCGAAGTCGATAAAGATATGTCGACTGAAAATTCGCACGATGTCGGAAAAGATGTACAAAAAGCAATCGAATCAATTAATGAAATTCAAAAAGCATTTGTGCATATTGATCCGGTATAAAATTACTTTTGAATTTTTAATTTTGACTTTTTAATTTCTGAAGCGCTTCGTAATACTTCCGGATCAATTCCTCGTAGTCTTTAGTGTATCCTTCCTGAACAGCGCGGTTCAGTTCATCTTTAATTTTATCTTTTCCTTTTTGCGAATTTAAATTCAGTTCTGCCGGTGAATCTTTAACAATATTTTTCCCAGTAAAAGATTCCCGGTTCTTTTCAAAATCTCTTTCATTTATCGATTTCTGCGCATCCAGCATTTTGGAAAGAATGTGTTCCTGTTTTTGAACAATATCGTCATCCAGTTTTTGTGTCTGCATACCTTTAATAATTTCCTGCATATCCTGCAGCATTTTTTCAAGATTTGCTGCGATTGATTTTGATTTTCCTGATTCCTTCGCTTCCTTATTTAATTGCTCAAGTGATTTTTTTATTGACTCCTGCTGTTCAGCCAGCCTCTGCAACTGCGTCTGCTGCTCCATAGTCATTTGTCCACCCATTTGCTGCTGAAGCATTTTTGTAAGGTTGTTCAGGTTCATCTGCTGCTTAAACATTTGTCCGAACTGCTGCATCATAGACATCATCCCGCTTCCACTCTGTCCGTTCATCATTTGTGACATAGAATTTTTCATCAGCGAAGCAGCTTCATTCAGATCCTTCATTGCCTCTCCCTGGTTTTGCGAAGCAATGGTTCCATTCCGGTTTTGCATTGCTGATAATGATCGCATCATAGCTCTTAATGCATCGCCGAGAGCTTTTCCCATTTCCGGGGTAATTGCAAAAGTTTTTTGTGAAAGATCAGACATTTGCTGAAGAATTTTATTCAATGCTCTCTGAATATTATTTTGTTTCTCAGCATTTTTATCAAACGAAGAAGAATTCGGATCAGTATTTTGTGATTCTTTTTTTAATTCTTCCTGATCTTTTGAAAGTGAAATTAGATTATCTGTCAGCCTCATCATATCCATAAAAACCTGCATCTGGCTTTTCTGTGTAATTGATTGCTGGAACTGCTTTAATGCATCTTTCAGCTTCTGCATGTTCTGGGAAATCTGATCCTGGTTCTGCATTGCCATTTGTTTCTGGTTTTGTTGAATCTGCTGCTGAGCATCTTTCGAAAGCTGCTGGTTTTTCTGATCCTGCATCTGTTGGTTTATTTTATCAAGCTCATCCTTCGGCAGATCCTTCATTTCGCTTAAATCTTTTGAAAGCTCATCCATCTGGTCTTTTGTATCTTTCAGATCTTTTGATATTTCATCCTGCTTTTTGCTCAGTTCATTTTTTGCATCCTGATTTTTCAGATCGTTATTCTTAGTTTCATTTTTTAAATCTTCCTGTTTCTTCGCGAGTTCCCCTGTCCTTTTTAATAATTCATTTACTTTCTGTTCAATTTTAATTCGCTTTAAAAGGTTCATAGTCCTTTCGATGCTGGCTTTGTACTGCTCTTCATCAAACTTCATATTTTCCATTGACTGCTGAACCTGCTGCCTGTCCATATTTAATAAAGCATTCTGCATCTGCTCCATCATCTTTTTCATTTCTTCGCTTGAAATTGAGTCAAACAGTTTTTGTAGTTCGCTATATTTCTCCATTGTTTCCGGAGAAAGCATATTATTCTGCTGAAGATTTTGTTTTAACTCGTCTATCTTTTTGCCAATCTGATCTGATTTTTCCTGGAGTTTTTTAAACTCTTCAACTGTTTTTTCAATTTTTTCTTTTTCCTGCCATGTGATATCTTTTTTATCCTGTTTCAAGTCCTGTGTTATTTTCTGAATACCCTTTTTCAGGTCTTCCGCTTTTTCCAGCGTCTCTTTCAGATCATCAATTGCTTTATCCTGTGTTTTATTTGTCTCAGTCAAAAGTTCGTTTAAAGTAGGAACACGAAGAGTGAATGAATTTGATTTTGCAGATTTCGGACCGTTAATATTGTCATTATCAAAAATTTCAAGATAATAGGTAATCACATCATTTTCAGTTAACTGCAAGTCTGTTAAATTCCAGAAATAATTGATTTCCTGTTCGGTTTTGCTTTTATCTAACCTGAGTTCAATCGATCTGAAATTGGGCTCAACATTTTTATATTTTGAAGCGGATATCCTGTAATGCAAAAGTAGTTTGTCGAAACCATAATCGTCACTTACTTTAGAAAGAATTTCCACCCGGTTATCATTAGGGAGGTTTATATTTTCACCAGGTTTTAAAATATCAATTGAAGGAAATTGATCCGCTAATGATTTTATTGAATAGGTAATCGGGGAAAGATTCTGATTGTCCATTTTATCGGTAATCATAATTTTATAACTATCATCACCTTTAATCCTGAAATTTCCGCCTGCATCATTTCCGGAAATCTTTAAAGGACTAATAGAGGAATCTGCAAAAATAATTTCCGCTTTCTTTAATTCTTTTGTTGAGCTGATTTTTAATTCAACTTTGCTACCCGGCAGACCTGTTACGCTTCCATTATCCTTCTGCTGCATTTGCGGAATTTTAGAATATCGGGGCGCAGTTAAGGTTAAATACAAAGTTTTAATTACCGGGCGGTCAATAACTTCAATATTAAATCCTTCACTTTCAATTCCGTCTGCGTTTACAAAATATTTGAATGAACTTCTGACAGAATTAATATTATAGTTATATAAGCCCGTCGAATCGGGTTTCAAATTTTGGTATTCAAATTTTGTCTGCTCAGTTTCTTTTGTGGCAAGCTGGACTAATTTAGGAACATCTCCATTTACTTTTACTTTTATCTGAACGTTTTCTCCTTTTGTTAAAGTTGCGTTGCCCGGGTTAACTTCAAATGTAAATTTTGCAGGTGGGATAAATTCTTTATTAAAACTTGTCAGTCTGCTGCCTGCCGCACGCAGAGAAGGGATAAAAATAAAAAGTACTGAAACAACCGCTGTAATTCCTGCAAGATATTTAAATAATTCTTTTACTTTCTGAAATTTTACAATCGATTCAAATTCGATTGATTTTGTTTTGTTGTAAACATTAAAGAAAGCAGCATTTATCAATGAAGGAGAATAATTGTTTTTATTTTCATTACTAGAAACAAGCTGCATTGCATTTAAGAGTTCATCTTTTATAAAGGGGAAATTTTTACCAGCTTTTTTAGCAATAAGATGATAATCAGTTTTTCTAAAAATGTTAAAATATTTTAAAAGAGGATTTACAAAGAGCGCTGCAAAAGTTCCTATTGAAAAAAGTAGAAATAAAAAGAAAAGGATAGTCCTGACTACAGAGGAAAAATGAAACATCGATTCAAGAATAGTGAATGTCGCAAAAACGAGGATACCAACTATTATAGTTGCCTGTATTCCAATCGTAGAAAGCTGGAAGTACTCCCTTTTTACAAGTCGTTCAAGCTTTGCAATAATTTCCTGGTAATATTTAAGTTCTGATCCCATAATCTTTTGGTCATACATTTTTTTGTTGTCATTTCGAGGAGTTCGTTTCAAACGGACGACGAGAAATCTATAAAATCGGTTATAAGATTTCTCATCCATCTATCGATGGATTCGAAATGACAATTTTAAATTCATTTCAGAATCTGCTTTATCAAATGAGATCCCGAAACAAGCCTGCCTATCGGCAGAAAGGTTCGGGATGACTATTCTGAGATTAGCCTTTTTGAATTTTAAATTATCATTGACTCAACGCCCAAACAACAATATTCACTCCAAATTTCAATGCCTCAATTCTTTTATCCTGTGGATCATTGTGTACTTCCTGATCGTTCCAGCCGTCACTCGGATTTGATTCAAATGTATAGTAAACAGCTAACCTCTTTCCGATAAAAATTCCAAATCCCTGTGCGGGTTTTCCATCGTGCTCGTGAGTTTTAGGAACGCCGCTCGGGAATTCATAAAAATCGTGATAAAGTCCGTAATTGTAAGGAAGCTCAACTAAATCTTTTTCCGGGAAAACTTTTTTCATTTCTCTTCTGAAAGCTTTATCCATTCCGTAATCATCGTCTGCATAAAGAAAACCTCCCGCTTCCAAGTATTTTCTTAATTTTTCAGCTTCATCATTTGAAAAAACAATATTGCCGTGACCTGTTAAATAAAGGAACGCATAGGAGAAAATGTCGTCAGTACCAATATCTACAAAAGTGTACTCTGGTTTAACTTTAATGTTTGTGTTTTGTTTCACAAAATTCAACAGATTTACCTCTTCATTCGGATCATTATACCAGTCGCCGCCGCCGTTATATTTTAACCTGGCAATCTGGAATTCCCCGTCATTCTGGGCAAAAGCATCAGAAAAGAGTAATAAAGTAAAGATTACAAGAAATGTGATTTTATTCATATTTGATTCAAATTTTCGAATTAATATAGGATTGCAGTGACTGAATATCAATTTAATTTGGAAGGGTGTAACTTAAATTTTAAATTAGAAATTGATGTTAAAGAATTCCTTGATCTAAATATAATATTTGGAGAAAAATGAAATACTGGCTCGTCAAATCTGAACCCGGCGCTTTTTCAATTGATGATCTTGTAAAAAGCAAAAACAAAACAACCTACTGGGATGGGGTAAGAAATTACCAGGCAAGAAACTTTATGCGCGATGAAATGAAAAAAGGAGACGGAGTTTTATTTTACCACAGCAACACAGAACCGAATGCCGTAGTTGGTTATTGCAAAGTTGTGAAAGAAGGTTATCCCGATCACACTCAGTTTGATCCTGATGATAAACATTTCTTCCCATCTGCTGATCCTGTGAATCCAACCTGGTATATGGTTGATATAAAACTTGAAAAGAAATTTAAAAATCCTGTTACACTAGCAGCAATAAAGGAAAACCCTAAATTGCAAAATATGAGACTGGTACAGAGAGGAAACCGTCTATCTGTTATGCCCGTT
>DATFMR010000159.1:0-2238 GCA_035266865.1 Ignavibacteriaceae bacterium
TTTTTATTTGTTAAATTTACCAGTAAAACATTAACAAACAAACATTCTATTTACATTGACTGTAAATAACAATTCATCTGACATTGAGATAATGCAGAAGGTTTCTGTGTACGATTCAAAAGCACTGGAAATCCTTTATAATCGATATTCACCCCTGCTTTACACTCTTGTCAAAAAAATTGTTAATGATGCATCACTTGCCGAAGATGTTTTGACAGATATTTTTGAAATTATCTGGAGAAAAATACACTTATTTGATATTCATTCAGGCAATGTTTATTCTTGGCTGGTTACTCTTTCCAGGAATAAAGCTGTTGATACATTGCGAAGATCCCAGAACCGCGAAGTGCCGGAATATTCCAAGGATTACGAAGATAATTTTATTATTCCTAAATTATCACGTATTATAGACCCGCTTGATTTGAAAACTACAAACAGTATAAAAGATAGTGTTGAGACTGCAATAAATAAATTAACAGACGCTCAAAAATATGTTCTCTATCTGGCATACTATGAAGGTTATACTCAAAAAGAAATAGCCGAAAAACTTAACATCCCTTTTGCAACCGTTAAATCTAAAATTAAAATTGCCTCGACAAGTTTAAGAGACTATTTGTTGAAGGGAGACGCATAATGGCAGACAAAATTGAATATGAACTTCTATACGCATATACACTTGGCTGTCTAGATCAGGATGAATTAATCAATTTAAGATCACTTAGGGAAGCGAATGAAGAATTCCCGCTTCAGGAGCTTGGTGAGTTTCAAAATCTTTCCTCATTACTGCCTTCAATACTAAAATTAGAAACTCCTGCACCTGAGGTTAAAGATAAAGTTGCACGAAAACTTTACAGGATAAGAAATGAAATAAAAGCTAAAAGAGACAGGCTAAAAAAAGAAGAGACTTTAACTGAACAAGAAACCACCGCTGAAGAAAATATCGCAGAAAGTACGACTGTTGAAACTTCTGTAGAGAAAGAGGACAAACCCCCGGAAAATTTTGACAAAAAAGAGAGAATAAATTACGAGGACTTTGAACTCGTAGAACCTAAAAGAAATGCTCCGGATCTTTTTAGTTCTGCCGAAGAAGAGCATGAAGAAATCGAAGAGGAAAAACCTGTTGATAACAGTACAGAAAATAAATTGGATGAGAAAGCAGAACAAAATGAGATTGATACTATAACTGATGATAATGCAAAAGATACGGGCAAGTTCAAGACTGTAAAAGATCTTGAAAAAGATAAAAAAGGAAAAATATCAGAAAGGACACAATACTACGAGAAAACTGAAGCAAGAGGAAAAAGCAGAAATTCATTTTGGATAATCCTGTTAATTATAATTGCAATAGTTGCATTTGTCTTGATTTACTTCAAAGTTTCATCCGATGTAAATGAATATGAGACAAAAATTAATTCTCTTAATGAACAGATAGATTTATTAACTGATCATTTCAATCAAAATAAAGACCTTCAGGTCATTCTAAGTTCTAAAAATCTTGTTACAATTAATTTAGAAGGAAACGGGCCGGCGCAATCTTCATTTGGAAAGTTATTTATCAGTTCCGATGTTGACAGAGGATATGTACAGTTTTCAAATTTGCCGGAATTAAAAGGTAATGAATTTTACGAATTATGGATTGAAATTGGAGACAGCTATCAATCCCTTGGTAAGTTTAAACCGCAGGGTAATATTGCTTATTACCCGGTTAATATACCGCCAATGGACAAAGATATAAAAGCACGGTTTATCCTGACATTAGAAACATCAGATGCTTCAAAAGAGCCAGGCAGTAATATTTATTTATCTGGGGAGATTCTATAGGTCAGGTTTTTCTTTCTTCCCACAAAACTATAATAAAAATTACCGCAAGTATAAATATCACTCTCCAATAATTAGACCCAACAGATATAATAGATGATAAAAATAAATTGAGATTGAACTGTCCGTACAAAACCACAATGGAAAGGCCAAATAAAAATAAAAGCAAACTAATCAAAAGCAGTCTTTTGTTTCTATAATCCTCAACAAACAGAACAAAAAATCCAAGGCTCGGAATAATCAGAAGTGATGGAATTAGAAGATATGAGTCCCAGAAAATAAGGAAGTTATTTATCACGTATAACAAAATTCCAACCAGAAATATGGTAGTACCTAAGAAAAGTGTGATCTTTTGATTTCTTCCAAGAGAAATATAAACAGAAGCACCACCGAAAAATATCAATCCATATCCAATCACTT
>DATFMR010000160.1:0-7322 GCA_035266865.1 Ignavibacteriaceae bacterium
AATAGCAGGAGAGAGAGGAGTTCCACATGCACAGATTTCTCTCGCATGGCTGCTTTCAAAACCGGTTGTTACTTCTCCGATTGTTGGTGCTACAAAACTCAGCCATTTAGACGACGCGGTAGCAGCGGTTTCAATAAAATTAACGGATGAAGAAATAAAAACACTGGAAGAAAATTATATCCCGCACGATGTGGTTGGGTTTAACCGGCAAGCTTAATATTTAAATTTATGTGTAAATTTATTCTTTCCATTCATGGGAGCAATCAAGACAAATAAATTCAGATTTCTTTTTGGTAGCAGGAATCATAAACAACAGCCAAAATAATCCAATTAACCAGGAACTCTTTTGAAATATATTTGTACTGCCGCATCTTACACAAACTCTTTGATTTTCAAGTTCATTTTCGGGGAATTCATTTTTCAGATTTTCATAATAATTTGCATCAATTATTTTTCTTGCATTTTCAAAATCTTCATTCCTTACAATCAATTTAATTCCGCCAACTGCTCGGGCATAAACCGGGTTTATTGATACAATATTTTCATCCCTTATAATAGAACCAATTCCTTCATTTTCGAGCTTTGCGTGATGGAGGTAAGCAAATTGAGGATAAAGATATGTTCGCAGAATTTTCATTTCAATTAAATAATATCCCGGATTTAACTATGCATTGTTTTCCAGGCGTTTTATTTTTCTGTAATAAATGATTGAATATCTGACAAACAAAAAAGAAAGAAGTGAAGCAACAATTGCCAGGATAAATATCCCGATGATCAAATCGGTAAGTGCATATTTACTAAATACTGAAATATCACCAAGTGAGGGATTTTGCAAAAGTGAAGTTATTTTTTCTATCCCTCCTGTATTACTAGTAAACAGCGAACCTATTCTGATTGCAAAAAGATAAATAGGCACAACTGTTATTGGATTTGTAATCAGAGTTGCTAACCACGATACAAATAAATTACATTCAAGTGCCAGAGCAACTGGAATTGCAACGACAGTCTGTAAACCCATCGGAATAATAAGTCCAAAAAAAAATCCAATAACAAAACTCATAGCAATATGTGTGGGGTCACCTTTTAAATTCAGAATGCTTCCAATATTCTCACGCAGAGATTTCTTTCTCAGTTCTTCAAGTGCATCTTTAGCTCTGAATTTTTTAATTCTTTCTTTCATTATTTTCGGCGCAAACACAATTAAGCAAAACAATTTTGAATAATTTAATCATCTGCAAGCAAAAGAATTGCTGATTAAATCACCCATCAAATTACAGGGATTTGTAACTTATGAAAATTTATTAGATCAGCCTAATAATTAATTCAAAATCTGAAATAAATTTTTGCTTAGTTAGATCATTTTTTTAAAAAAGCAAATTTGGCCACAAAATATGTATTTTTAGAAAATGGTGTTGAAACAATATTTGGGCAATTATTCAACATATCTGGATAACTGCAATTTCGTCAAGAAACTATATCTATAGAATAGTCAACAAAATAAAAGTATATAGGCTATGCAAAGGAAATATGAGTAGAGAAAAAACTGCAGTAGGAATACGAAAAAACTAAGTAAGCATATATCTCATTAAAAAAACGAAGCATTGTCACCTGCTAAATTTACTTATTATTTTGTTTCTGAATTCAATATATTTATACTCTCTTAAAAATACAGGAATTACGATGAAGTATATATCAATAATATTATTTGCTCTGCTAATAATTGCAGGATGTACAAAAAGTCCGGATACTATTCAAAAAGATTCGGGGTTAATATATGTAGATGATACACTTGGTACAGGTGATACAGCAAAAATAGGTGATCTTGTTTCTTTTCATTTTGAAGCTTGGAAAATTCTTGATTCTACAGATATTTTTACTGATTGGAGTAAAGATTCTACGAGAAAATCGAGTAGTCTTGGCGGAACCAGAATGATGGGCAGGCCGATGAAATATTTATTGGGATCGGGAAAATTTGTACCAGGAATTGATGAAGGAATTGAAGGTATGAAAACAGGTGGAACCAGGACAATTATTATCCCTGCCAGCCTGGCATATAAGGATAAAGGAGCCGGACCGATTCCTCCTAATACAAGCTTAAAAATTCAGATTACTTTACTGAGTACAAAAGAGGGTATTGTTGCAAAGCGCTGGGATGTTGATTCGACCAAATTCAAAACAACTAAGGACGGTTTAAAATATCAAATCCTTGAAGAAGGAACTGGTGAAAAATTAGATTCAGGTGATGTTGTGACAATCCATTACACAGGCTATTTATTAGATGGTACAAAATTCGACAGTTCTGTAGAAAGGGATGAACCACTAAAATTCCGATATAAAATTCAATCATTTATTAAAGGTTTTCAGGAAGGTCTTGGTTTAATGAAAAAAAGAACAAAAGCAGAATTAATAGTTCCGCCAAATCTTGGTTACGGTGACAAAAGTCTTGGAAAAATTAAGCCAAATTCAACTTTGATATTTGATATTGAAATTCTGGATGTAAAGAAACAGTAGCGATAATTTTTTAATTAACGGGGGATGCTTCCCCCGTTTGATGTTAATTAAATTTAGAATATAAATTTGACAGGTTTATAAATAATATCTTATTAGTGATATTGCCTGAGAATAATAGCCCGATCCGAAAAGATTTAAATGATTCAGAACGTGATATAATTTATAAATATTCTCTCTGTATTTATATCCGTCTTTTAGTGGATAAGTTTCCTTGTACGCGTCATAAAATTTTTTATCAAAGCCGCCGAATAATTTTGTCATCGCCAGGTCAGCTTCTCTGTGTCCGTAATACACAGCTGGATCAATCAGGCAGACATTCCCTTTTTCGTCACTTATAAAATTTCCGCTCCACAAGTCACCATGTAACAGGGAAGGGGCTTCCTCGATTCCGGAAAGGATCTCCTGAATTTTATTCTCAAGTTTTTTAATTCCATCTGATAATTCTTCAGTTGAATACCGGTTTTTCTCCGCCAGGTGAAATTGGTACAGGATTCTTTTATTAAAATAAAAATTTATCCAATTGTCTTTCTCACTATCATTTGCAATATTTAATTGCGGTGTAGCGCCTATGTAATTATCTTCAAAGAAACCAAATCTTTGTGAAGTAAATTTGTGAAGTTCTGCAAATTTTCTGCCGAAATCTTCAAAAAATTTTTTACTTCTTCCCAGTGATTGTATAAACTCAAGAATAATTATTGAAGCATCTTTATAAATTACACCAGGGACACGAATTGCATCTGATTTTTTTAATTCACTAAGCCCGTTTGCTTCCTTTGGAAACATATCCTCAGGTAAATTTGAGCTTAATTTAAGAAAATAATTTTTGCCGGATTGGCAGGATATTTTATACGCATCACTAATACATCCGCCGGAAACAGGTCCGGTAGACTGTATCTTATCATTAAGTATGTTTTCAACTTTTGTCTTTAGTTTATCAGTTAGCATCTTTTCTTATTCTTTCCAGAACTCCTGCACATCCGTCCTCCAACAGGGTGATAACATTATCAAAGCCTTGTGGTCCCTCATAATAAGGATCAGGAATTTCTTCAATTTTGTTGATTTTACAGAAATCAGTCATTTTGAAAATATTATTTCCAAATTTCTTCACATTATCAAGAGCGGAAATATCCTCATAATTGTCGTTATCCATAGTAATTATATAATCGAATTTAATAAAATCTTTTGAGGGTCTGAATTTACGCCCTTCGTGATCAATATTATATCCCCTGATTGCTGCATGTTTAACCATTCGTGGATCAGCGGGTTCGCCAATATGATATCCAGCGGTTCCGGCAGATTCGACATATATTTTATCTTCCAGCCCAGCATCAGCAGCATATTTTTTCAAAATGGCTTCGGCAGCTGGTGAACGACAGATATTTCCGAGACAGACGAAAAGTACTTTTTTATTTTGCATTAATATTTCATTGATTTTAATGGTTATTAGATATTTTCATAATACAAAAATTTTGCTATAACATTCAATGGTATAATAAATTTTCTTGCTACGAATATTTAATAATATTAAAAACTGTTTCAACCCTTTTATATAAGTAATATTGTTCAGCAGAATAATTAATTTGTGGTGTTCTCCTAGTCAAAATAAATTTTAAACAATATTAGTAATTCTGAAATAAGTGGATTGTATAGTATTAACTATTTTAAATTGATATTGATTTGTTGCCTTAAATAATATAAATTCCAAAAGTCTAAGTTGAAAAGAAAAAATATATATTCACAAAATAATAAGGGAATTTTATGGCTTATGTTATAACAAAACTATGCCTCGATTGCAAGGACATAGCTTGTACTCAGGTTTGTCCTGTTGATTGCATTTATGAATATACTGGGAATGATGAATCAATTCCTAAAGAAATGCTTTTAATTGATCCGGATGAATGCATTGATTGTAACGCTTGTGTCCCTGAATGTCCGTGGGAAGCTATCTTTGAAGAGGATATGGTCCCTGATATATTTAAAGATGATATTGAATTGAACACAAGAATAGTAGGAAAGGAAAGAATAGTACCGGAAAGAAATCCTGATGATCCGATTCCTTCACCTGAAGAGGTACAGGCTAACAAAGAAAAATGGAATTATAAACCGTAGCTTTGGATCTAATTCCTTATTCTCCGAAAATAGTTATAATAATTTTTCTTTTTCCACTTCTATTCCTGTGTTCACATAAATATATTCCTTGCCATGTTCCCAGGTTGAGTTTACCTTTTGTGATAGGTATCGTTAAACTACTTCCTATAATTGTCGCTTTAATATGAGCGGGCATATCATCTGATCCTTCCGCAGAATGTAAATAGTTGGAAGCATTTTCCGGAACAATCCGATTAAAATGAGATTCCATATCTGTTCTAACATCAGGGTCAAAATTTTCATTTAAGGTAAGTGAAGCTGAAGTATGCTTTATGAATATATGTGCAATACCTGTATTAATGTCACTAATCTCAGGCAGATTATTAATTATCTCATCCGTGATTAAATGAAATCCTCTTGATTTGGGAGAGAGCGAAATTTCTTTTTGCTTTGAGGCCATAACGATTTTTCAATCTACATTGTCGTAATTTCATTAACTTCTATTTGTATACATATTATAGAATTATATTTGCTAATACCCACACATTTCCCCTTTATTGTAATACTTTGATTTTCCTTTAATTTGCTGGCTGTATAGTTATCTTCTTTATTCAAGAACAGACAAAATAGTGGAATATCTCCTCTATATGTTCTTAATTCCATAGCTGCGCGGGAGTTTAACGGATTATGATACTTCTTAACTTGTCCTTTAACCTCAACCTCTTTATCAAGATATTCTTTATCGGCCGCCTGGATATTTTTTGAATAAGCGTGTGCCAAATCTGGTGCTGCAACTTTAATAGAATAATAATTTTTATAATATAAAAACGCCAGAAAAACGGACAACACCAAAACAAAAGAAAAATATAGAAAATGTTTTACTGTAATATTATTATCTCTAAAAATATTATTGCCTTAATTATTTTAATTAACGGGCACCCAGTTCAACTTTAAAGGTCTTTTTTTCATTATTTCTCATCACAACCACTTCAACTATATCTCCGGGATTAAAATCTCCGAGAGCATAAGTAAAGTCGTAAATATTTGAAATTTTCTTTCCACCAAATTCAATCATTATATCTCCACCCTGCAAACCCGCTTTTTGCGCAGGACCGCCGGGGCTCACACCGGATAATTTGAAACCTTCAACCTGGGAAGAGAAATCGGGAATAGTTCCAACGTAAACGCGGAATGTAGTTGATCTTCCAGCATTTTTCCTCGGAACATTTATATAATCCGGTTTTTCAGGTGAATTATCAAGTGCAACTGCAATATCGTAAACATATTTTACAATTGATTCCTCTCCTGCAGAATTAATCTTTTCAGCTGTATCTGTCGGCCTATGATAATCTGAATGAATATCAGTGAAGAAAAAGAGAACGGGAATTTCTTTAGCATAAAAAGATGATTGATCGCTAGGTCCGAAGCCTTCATCATTAAATGTTAAATTAAAATTATAATCTTTGTTGAAGTTATTTAGAATTTCTTTAAAACCGGACGATGTTCCCGTGCCGTAAACTATTAAGTTATTATCCTCTTTGAGCCTTCCAACCATATCAAGATTCAGCATTGAAATAATATTTTTAATTGGAATAACAGAATGATCAGCATAATAAGCTGAACCTAATAAACCTAATTCCTCGCCAGCAAAAGAGATGAAGATAATGCTTCTTTTAATTTTATCTTTAATTGAAGCAAATTTTTCTGCCAGTTCTAAAACGGCAGCAGTGCCTGAAGCATTATCATCTGCACCATTATGAATTTTAGGTTCGGTGCCTCTGTAAAGTGAGCCTGTTGTACCCCATCCGAGGTGATCGTAATGTGCGCCGATTACAATGTACTGATCTTTTAACAGAGGATCATTTCCCTCAAGGATTCCTCCAATGTTTATTCCTGATCCTCTTACTTCTTCAACTTCAGTTGAAAGATTTACCTTTACGTTCTTAAATACAAAAGATGCCGGATTTTTTGATTCATCGATTTTCTTCTGATATTCCAGGAGATCAAGTCCTTCGTTTTTAAATAATTCGTTCATCACACTTCTTTTTACCTGCACTATTCCAAGTGAAGTTTCGCCCTGTGCGCCGTCATATTTAACTTCCATCAACTTGTCAACATCATCCTTCGGAAAAAATCCTGTCACAAAAATTACAGCGACAGCACCTTTTTCACGAGCCACTTTCGCTTTATACCT
The DNA here is from genome assembly GCA_035266865.1 of Ignavibacteriaceae bacterium. GTDB lineage: Bacteria > Bacteroidota > Ignavibacteria > Ignavibacteriales > Ignavibacteriaceae > JAKAGZ01. The sequence goes on from DATFMR010000160.1 coordinate 6,794, forward strand.
GTATGGAGAAAATTTTTCGAATTCCGAACGCTGGTTAGCACCTTCAGGATTATATCTTAATATTACGACTGTTTTCCCGGTAACATCTAATTCAGCGTAATCGTCATAGTTCAAATCTGGTGCAGAAATTCCATAACCCGCAAAAACCAAATCTCCTGACACATTAGCTTTTCCTGAGAAAGGTGCGGTTATAAATTCTGATTCAATTTTTGGTTTTATTTCAAAATTACTAAGATGAAATTCCAGGGAATTATTTCCTGTTAATCTAATTGATGAAATAAACGGGAATGACTGTGTGTAACTTCCGTTAAAAAGCGGTTTTAAATTTAATTGCTGGAAATCTTTTTTAATAAAGTCAACTGCAAGTGCTGCACCATCTGAGCCTGTGAATCGTCCTTCAAGTTTATCTGAAGCAAGAAAATTAATACTTTCCTGTATCTCTTTAGATGTTATTTCAGAATTGTAAGTTTTTTGAGCAAGAGCAGAAAAACTTAATAAAATAAAAATAATAGTTAAGTATAATTTAAAA
>DATFMR010000161.1:0-2072 GCA_035266865.1 Ignavibacteriaceae bacterium
CAGGCAATCGGGCTTCCGCCAACGATGGCATTGTTTTCTTTTATTGGAATTGCAGTTACTTCAGCAACTGTTGTAATTTTTGGTGAAGCAATCTGGGATCCTGTTGTACTTCTTTCAAAGTTTCATAATCCTGCAGTTGTATTTCTTTCTCTTTTGTCATTACTTATTGCGACTCTTACAACAAACATTGCTGCGAATGTAGTTTCACCTGCGAATGATTTCGCAAATTTGTTTCCGAAGAAAATTAATTTTGTAAAAGGCGGATTAATTACGGCAGTAATTGGAATTGTAATGATGCCGTGGAAACTGCTTTCTGATTTCAGTTCGTATATTTTTGGCTGGTTGATTGGTTACTCGAGTTTTCTTGGTCCGATTGCTGCAATTTTGATCTGTGATTATTTCCTTGTACGTGATCAACACCTTGAAGTAAAAGATCTTTATTTAAGAAATGGAATTTATGAATACAATAAAGGATTTAACCCTAAGGGAATTATCTCACTTGCCGCAGGTATTTTTGTCGCATTAATTGGATTAATAATACCTTCACTTCATTTCCTTTATGATTACGCGTGGTTTGTAGGATTCGCAGTTTCGTTTGTGGTTTATTATTTGATTATGAAAAAATAAAATGATGTTATATTCCCAAACCCCCAAACTTTGTGAGTTCGGGGGTTTTAAGTATTTCATGTTTTATAGCCGGGTAGAATAACTTACTATTTTAGCAATGTCATTTTAATTGTTTTTATAAAGCTGCCAGTTTTCAGTTGGGCTATATAAAGACCACTTGCCAGGTTATTTGCAATAAAATTTACTCTGTAAACACCAGCTGGTTGTTCCTTATCTACAAGAGCTTCCACTTCATTACCAAGTATATCATAAATTTTTAGGCTTACTTTTGATTCTTTTGAAATAGTATATACAATTTTGGTCGATGGATTAAAAGGATTGGGGTAGTTCTGTTTTAAATTAAAATTCTCCGGTAAATTACTTGTCTGTTCAATACCGGTTGTGATCAACGCTCCATTATAGCTTGTGTTATCGGCACTTATTACACCATTGTCTGAAGGGTTAGAATCAGTTGCAGAAACTTCAACCTGTGCGCCGTTTTTTGCTACGAATGCAAAACTTACGCTTGAAAAACCACCAACAGTGGTTGTTTCTTTAATTCTTAAAGCATCATAACTCATACCCCCCGGTAGAGTCATTGTGCCATAGGCATCAACCAGCGCACTTACAGTTACACTTGAACTGCCGGCCTGGGTACCGTTTATAAACTGTGCTTGAGTAAATGTCTGATTCCAATTTGAATTATAAGTCATTGGACTTACATATTGTTGTCTGAAAGGATTATTTTTTATCTCATTGATTATACCTGATTGTGAGCTGTTTGTTGTTGCCGTTCCCATTAAATCATAGGTGCCATTCAATTTGAAATATGACCAAATATCAGTTTGAGATCCACTAGAAGAAATTAGGCTATGAGTACATGCGTCAGCTCCTGAAAAATCGCTAATATAAGATGAAGTTGAGGGATCAACACTTTCGAAAGTTCCTGAGATGTTATTTGTCAAACCGGTAAAATCCCAGTTATTTCCGCCGCCAGTGGAACCTATGTCAACGTTTGATTGAGCCGTATCTGAGTAAATGGTTGTAGTGTTCCCTACTGTAAACATATTGGCTCTATCACTGGTTGTTATAGTAATCTGCGCCAAAACAGAATAACTTAACACAATTACAAAGAGTAAAAGCTTTTTCATTTTTTGCCCCTATTATTTAATTAATAGAAAATAATTATTATTTAAACAATTTCCGCCACTAACAATTTTCTAATTGTCTGGAGGTAATTATATTAATTACAAGAACTGCTTATCTAAAAAAGCAGTTTAATTATTTTTGTTTTATAATCAGTAGGAATGGCTACCACTGATTTAGAGGAGATCACGCCCTGTATTTACAATAATATATAAATTCATTTACTTTTCATCAAGTATTTTCTTTATTAATTTTGATGTTATAAAGTTAATGTTCTGAAATAGGCCTAAGATTAAGTTTAACGAACTGCCCAGATCACG
>DATFMR010000162.1:0-3056 GCA_035266865.1 Ignavibacteriaceae bacterium
AAAAGTTTAAGAAAAGCATTTTTAAAAGCCCCAGTTAAATTTTCCAGGATATCTTCAAGATATTCTCTCCGCAGATATCACCCTATTGAACATAGAGTTAAGGCACACCTTGGGACTGATTATGTTGCTCCAATCGGAACACCTATTCATTCAACCGGCGACGGGGTTGTTGTTGAAGCACGCTACAAAAGATTTAATGGCAATTATGTAAAAATAAGGCACAACAGCGTATATACCACTCAATATTTACACATGTCAAGAATTGCAAAGGGTATGCATCCCGGAGTTCATGTAAAACAGGGCCAGATAATCGGATATGTTGGTATGACGGGCGAAGCCACCGGTCCGCATGTTTGCTATAGATTCTGGAAAAACGGACAGCAGGTTGATCCTTTTAAACAAAAAATTCCATCTGCTCACCCGGTTGACCCCAAATATATGACTGAATTTGATTCCGTTAAAGATAAAGTCCTAGCCGAATTGGATACTCTGGGCGAAAATAAAAAAGAAGTTAAAGTAGCTAACGCTAGTCTAAATCAGAAGCCATAAAATTTATTCAGTTAGGGATATTTTAAATTTAGGCATTTCTGAATATCCTACTATAAATTTCTAATTTTGGATTCATTCCAATAGTTAATTCTGATCTCATAAATTATTAGGGCGCTATGCATAATTACTTTCTCTTCGATATAATCCATTTCTTTTATATATTTAATATTTAAAATTCCCAGATCGTAGATAATGAACGATAAATATGAAGCAGTAATAGGACTTGAGGTTCATGCCCAGTTACTAACAGATAGCAAGGCATTTTGCGGCTGTTCAACCCTGTTTGGCAATCCCCCGAACACCAATGTATGCCCGGTTTGCCTCGGACACCCGGGAGTTCTACCTGGTTTAAATAAAAAAGTTGTTGAATTTATTTCTCTTATGGGTCTTGCAACAAATTGCGAAATAAATGAAAAGTCTGTTTTTGCAAGAAAAAATTACTTTTATCCTGATCTACCAAAGGGATACCAGATATCTCAATACGACAAACCAATTTGTGAAAATGGATATTTAAATATTCACTTAAATGATGATAGAATAAAAAAGATAGGGATTACAAGGATCCATATGGAGGAAGATGCAGGAAAATCCATTCACGACCAGGCTTATGAGACTTTAGTGGATTTAAATCGCTGTGGCGTTCCTTTAATTGAAATTGTAAGTGAACCGGACATTAGAAATGCAGGAGAAGCCGTATTTTATTTAACAAAAATCAGACAACTTGTTCAGTATCTTGAAATATGTGATGGTAATATGGAAGAAGGGTCACTCCGTTGCGATGCTAATATTTCTGTAAGGCCTAAAGGACAAAAAGAATTCGGGACAAAAACAGAGATCAAAAATATGAATTCTTTCCGCAGCCTGGAGAATGCAATAAATTTTGAAATAGAAAGACAAATTGAAATACTTGAAGAAGATGGAAAAATAGTTCAGGAAACTCTTTTATGGAACGTTGGTACAAATGAAGCTGTTTCTATGAGAAGTAAGGAAGAAGCTCATGATTACAGGTATTTTCCAGAACCCGATTTACTGCCGGTCGTTATTAATGATGCGTGGAAGAAAGAGTTATTGCTGAAACTTCCGGAACTTCCAGAAGTAAGAAAAGATAGATTTGTTGGAGAATACAATCTCCCGGTTTATGATGCTGAAATACTTACTCAGGACAGAGGTATTGCTGATTATTATGAGGCAGTAGTTAAAGAAACAAAAGATTACAAATCAGCCAGCAACTGGGTAATGAGTGAAATATTAAAAATTCTAAATGAAGATAAAGTAAACATCAAAAATTTTAATGTCCCTGCAGAAAATCTTGGGAAATTATTAAATTTAATTAATGAAGGAACAATTAGTGGAAAAATGGCAAAAGATATTTTTCCCATTATGTTAAAAGAGCATAAAAGCCCGGAAGAGATTGTAAAGGAGAAAAATCTTGTCCAGATATCAGATACCTTGGAAATAGAAAAAATAATTGAAAAAATCATTAGCAATCATAAAACGGAACTTAAGACATACCTTGAGGGGAAAGAAAAAGTATTTGGATTCTTTATTGGACAGATAATGAAAGAAACTAATGGGAAAGCTAATCCTAGGATAGTGAACGAAATTCTCAGGAAAAAACTGGATAAAATAAAAAACAAGTAGAAATTCTAAATTATTGCCCGGAGTAAAAATTGTCATTCAAATCAACATTTAAGAAATTCATTGGGATTAAACCAAAAGAAGACACGCAAAAACCAAAGACACCAAAAGAGAAAGCAAAGGAATTTATAGAATCACTTATCTTTGCACTAATAGCAGCTTTTTTTATTATTACTTTTATTGTGCAAAACACTCGTATACCTACGGGTTCTATGGAAAACACAATTCTGGTTGGTGACTTTGTATTAGTTAATAAATTTATTTATGGTTCAACTTCTCCCAGGTATATTCCATTAACCAGCATACCTCTACCCTATTTTAGATTGCCAGCACTTCGACAACCAAAAAGAAAGGACATTGTTGTATTCGAATTCCCGGGTATGAAAGATCAGATGTATGCTGATGACAGGGGTGTGGATTATGTAAAAAGGTGTATCGGACTTCCTGGAGACACAATTCAAGTAATTGATAAAGTAGTATTTGTAAATGGAAAGGAATTCTGGATACCTCCACATATCAGATATATGACCCCTTATCCCAAACCTGCAGGAATGCCTGAACCAAGAATATTTCCTAAGGGAGCACCCTGGAATGAGGATAATTACGGGCCAATTATTATTCCGAAAAAAGGATGGACAATTCCATTGACACTTGGCAACATAGAACAATGGAGAACTATAATTGATCGTGAATATGATGAAAGAGTTGTAAAAGTTGAGAATAACACAATTACTATCAAAGGTAAGCCGGTTACATCCTATACTTTTAAGAGAAGTTATTATTTTATGATGGGAGATAACAGGGATGATAGTCTGGACAGCAGGTTTTGGGGATTCGTTCCCAGACAAAATGTAGAAGGCGAAGCTTTC
>DATFMR010000163.1:0-11465 GCA_035266865.1 Ignavibacteriaceae bacterium
GAAGGATTTATCAAGGATTATTCGAATTATCCGGTAAGCACTTTAAGGCCCTATTTAATTCTTGCTAATACAGGAGCAGGATTCTCAGATGATAATTATACATCACTTGGCCTCGACCCTCTGCAAAGTTCCGGTAAAGGATTGACGAAAGGAATTGAATTTTCCCTGCAGAAAAAACTTTCTGACATTCCATACTATGGAATAGTAAGCTTAACAATTTCAAGATCTGATTTTACAGCGCTTGATGGTGTTGAGCGCCCGGGACTTTATGATCAAAACGTACTCTTAAATATCAGCGGCGGCTATCAATTTAATAATGAATGGGAAGGTAGCTTCAAATTCAGGTTTGCATCGGGAAGTCCATATACACCATTTGATGTAAATGGAAAACAATCTATCCAAGATTATAATTCCAAACGCTTAATACCAGCACACAGTTTGAATTTAAGAGTGGATAAAAGGTGGAATTTCAGTTCATGGGTTATGATAACTTATCTGGACATACAAAATGTTTACAACAGGAAAAATATTACTTCGGTAAGGTGGGATTCAAGAAATATGAGTGTAGATGAATCATCATCAATCGGGATCTTGCCATCAATTGGTATTAGTGCGGAATTTTAAATTTTATTTAATCTTTGTAATTTTTTCATTCAAACTTATTAGATGGATTTAGAATAAAACTCATATAATCTATTTTTTGCGAATTTTTACAAGCTCATTTCTAAAATCATTTATATCTAATAATAAATGTGCATTTATACCGGCCAGTGTTTCAGCATAACTTTCAGCTGAATGCCCTCCTACAAAAAGAGTTGTACCATTTTCTAAATGTTTTGAAAGCTTTAGAAGTTCATTATTTATTTTGGGGTCGTCCGGTGGATAAACCAGGCTTAAGGCAAGTGCTTTAGGTTTACTATACTGAACTGCTGCTGCAATTTCCTCTGCCGGAAGATTAGAGCCAAGATAAGTAACACGCCAGCCTTCAGATGTAGCTGCAGACGCTGCAACAAGAGCACCCAGCTCATGCATTTGTCCACTAAGCGTCGCAATAATTATTTGAGGGGCATTTGCTTCAAATTTGAAACCACTTCTTAAGTTAGCGAGGAAAGTTCTTATAACTTCGGAAGCCAGATGCTCGTGATAAATTCTTAAGCTACCTGTCTTCCAGTTATCACCAATTTTTCTGATCATTGGGATAAGAACTTCCTGAATTAATTCAGGCTGGCTGAGTTCCACCGATGCACGCGATAGAATTTCTTCAAGCCTCTTTTCGTCCAAATCTTCTATTGATTGCATTCCAACAGACAAAAATGAATTTTTATTCCAGATTTCTCTTGTAGAATTAGTATCTAATTTTTCTTCATTTTCACTAACAAGTTTTTCCAGATCTTCAGTCGTTAGATTTGCAACAGTACTAATACTATGCCCGGATTTTGTGAGTTTACTGAAAAGTTTAAGTCTGTAAATATCCTTTTCCCTATATAGTCTTCTATTAGTATCAGTTCTGCCGGGCTCAATTGCTTTATACCTCTTTTCCCAGGCCCTTATAACATGTGCCGTCAGCCCTGTCTTATTAACTACTACATTAATAGGATATATATAATCTTCATTCATTGATGCTAACATAATACTCTGTCTAATAATTGTCAATCATAGACAGTCCCGGATATTTAAATAATTCAATACATCGATATAATTGTTGAAAACAGCAAGTAAATTTAATTCCAAAATTTAGACATAAGTTATACATAGCTTGGGTGAATATTCACATGTAAATAAATTTATCTAAAAACATAAAAAGCACAAAACCATTTCAGAAGCTGCCAAAAGAGAGTTAACAAATATTTAAATTGCTTTTTACAGATTTAAATGCCAATATATTGTTCGAAAACTTTAAGTATAAATTTATCGGTATGGCAGTTAAAATCTGAATAACAAATTCAGTTCTTAAAGTTATAATCTACCTCCTCCTGTATGTATGTTGCTTCGAATAATTTTTATTAGTTATCCTGATTCTTTTTAATAGATCTGAAAACAAAAAAAATAAAAGTCTTAGTGTCTGTTCTATTAACAATCAAATAGGAGCGATCTATGGATTCTAAAAACATCCTGAACATATTTTATCCCTTTATTGATTCATTGAACCAGGGTTCATTTATCAGAAAACTTATGACAAATCTTTTCAGGCTTATCGGAATTTTAAGCCTTGTTGGGGGACTTTATTTTTTCTTTAAAACAATCAGCAATGCGCCGGACTTCTGGTTTGTTCTGCTTCTCATCTTATTCCTGGCTTTTACATTTGTCGCTTTTCAAATCTGGTTTTACAGGGCTGATGCAATATCAAAACTTAAAGATTCCGATTTTAATGTTATTCCTATTTTCGCAAACGTATTCAGGGGAATCGGTGAAACGTATGCCGCATTTTTAATTACAATCGGGATTGGCGGTACAATTAATTTATGGTTTTCAAGCTATTCTTACAGCCTGATGAGTTTTCTATCTTTTGTCCCGTTTATAAGTGCTGATAGTTCTTTCCTGGGCGGGATTTTGTTTTTGTTAATGACGATCGTAATGGGATTATCAATACTCTTATTTACATACTTCCTTGCTGAAAACGTTCTTGTGCTGGTTGAAATAGCCAGAAATACCAGGAGTCTTAGAAAAGAAGATTAGTTAAAATAATATTTTAATTTTTAAAATATTAAAGTCCGCTGAAAATATTCGGCGGACTTTTTATTTATACCTGGTACTCTTAATTTTTTGAAATGAGTTTATTTAATTCATCTTTACCAGGATCAATCAGGCCGGGAATTATTTTTGTATTAACTGTCGCAACAATTATATCTCCAATTTCAGTATTAACTTCATCATAAATACCGGACTCTTTCATTCTTGCAGCCTGGATGCTGTTATCTTCAGTAGGTGTAACATAATGAATCGAAACTGCTTTATACCTGTGTATCAGGAATAAATGTATAAGAGTCATCAATCTTTTTTTACGGAATTCCATTCTATTATTTATCTGATCCCTAATTGAGATAATACTCTTCTGCCTCCTATCGTGGATTGAGGCAAAAATTATTCCCGCTACCTTTTCTTTGTTTTCATCCATTACATTTAGTTCAAGCAGATCCGAACCGGCTGTATGCGGACGCAGAACCACCTTTAATTTACTTTTTACTTTGTAATGTTTTACCCATTCTTCCAGCCATCCTTCCAATAATTTTGTAGGAATCTCAATTTCCACAAGGTGTTGTTTTTGTGTAGAGCCTTTACCCATTGCCTTCGTTGTAGCAGTTCTTCCTGATGTAGCAGTAAGGGCATCATCCGAACGCGGACCTCCAACCAGGGTCTGCGGTGTTCTGTAGGGAGAATTAAGTAAACGCAATTTCCTTTGCAGGCGAGCAAGAGCAAGCATTCCGTCATTCATAAGAGAAGTTGAAAAATCTTCTGCAGCAAGCCCGTCAATCTGATGTCCGCCGTAAGTAATAAAATTAAATACAAATCCCAATTTCCCAATTTCTTTTGGAAAGTCTTTCATTTCTTCATCTGTCATTCCGGTAGTATCCCAATTGAATGAAGGAGAAAGATTGTAAGCGAGCATCTGGTCTGGGAAAACGGAATGAATTGCATCGGCAAACCTCTTTGCATCAGCGAGGTTCGCTGTTTTTGTTTCCATCCACAATAGGTCAGCAAATGGTGCTACTGACAGAGATTTTGAAATAGAATATTCTATTCCTCCCTTTACCTGGTAGTAGCCTTCGGGTGTTCGCGGCAATTCACAATCCCATGGAACAACTAATCCCATAGCCCTAGCTTTTTCGGAAGCTTCTTCAAGTGAAACATTATTAGCAAAGGTGAGCCATTCTTCAATTGAAAGATCAAAATTCAATCCCTCTTCCATATGAAATTTCATTTTGGCGGCCGCAGCCTGCGCAAAAGTCTGAAGATTTGCTTCATGCTCCCATAATTCATGAAAAATTTTAGTGGCATTATTAAATACAGGATCAATTTTAGAATTTTTACTATCCTTATATTCACTAATAATTTTATCAATTTGTTGAAGAACATTTACCCTTTCGAGCCAGTTATAGGCTTTAATATACGATGAATCAGAAATTCTGAATAATAAATGCCCGTTGATCTCTTCAATTCCGCTGTCATAAAATCTTTTAATTACAGCAAGCAAGGTTAATTTATACGGAGGTAAATTTGTGTTTGTAGCACCCAGAATAAACGGCTGATCGCGTTCGTCACCCATTCCTTCAAGTAAATTGGCGGCTTCAGCGTCCGTCCTGGCCACAATAATTCCGGGGACTTTCATTACATCAAGCTGAAATCTCGCTGCATTCAATCTTTTAATCTGTTCATCCTGGGGAACCAGAACTTTTCCTCCCTGGTGACCGCACTTTTTTGTTCCGGGCCTCTGGTCTTCAATATGGTAACCGGGAACACCGGCCTCAACAAATCTTTTTACCAGGTTTCTCACGTGAGATTCTCCTCCATGCCCGGTATCCGCATCGGCAATTATGTAAGGCCTGTAATCAACTTCCGGATTTGCCTGCAATTCTTCATCAGACATTTTCAATCTTGCAAACTGCTGATTCTTATCAGCCGTCAATAATGCCCTGACCAAAACAGCAGCTTCCTCCGGTACCTGGCTCAGTGGATAACTTGCAAGATCGGGACCGGGGTCTTCACTAAGTGATCCTTTTGCTGAAGTTGCCCAGCCACCGAGGTAAATCAAATCAATTCCAAGCCGCTTCATTGTTACTGCCTGACCGGGTGTGTACGGACCAAATGTAGTAGTCTGTTCTTTTTTATTAAATAATTCTCTCAATTTTAAATAGAATTTTTCAGCAGCATCCCTTGCAACAGTAAAATCGTAATTTATTGTCCCTCTCTGTGCAACAACCTGCGCGGGTGAGTAAAGGCGGGTCACTCCTTTAAAACGCGGACTTAAGAACCATTCTTTGGTTTCGAGTATTTCCTTTTCAAACAAGTTCATTAGCTCCTCCGTTGATAATAAAATTATTTTGAAATTTCGAAATCAAGGTTTTCCGTTACCCGTGATCCGTCTTTTTCGTACTCTGACGTAAAAAGATTAATCCTTTTGTCTGCCTCATCAGGATCTTTATTTTCGAGATTGATATTTAGAAGATCTATATACCAGGGAAATTTTATCTTACTCAAAACATATTTTTCGACTATCATAGCTGCAATCGGTAGAGTAGTATTTTTAGAACTATCAAAAACATCCCTGTTATCGGCATCGAGAAGTTTTTTATATTCTTCTTCAAAAAGTTGTTTAAAGATTTCTTCAGTAAATGTATCACCGGATTTAAAACCGGTTTCGGGATCATCCTCTGTTAATGCGGCTCTTTTATGTATCCATTCCCATAGAATACTCAGCCGAATCTCTCCTGTTGCCATATCCTCCATCAGGTATAAAATATCCGGATTTGAAAAAAAGTCAGCGGGTTTTAATGCTGCAGATTGAAAACCCTGCAGAAAGGCGTTTCCATACTGCAATGCAACACTCAAAAGATTTCGGGCACCGCGAATCGTCCTGGGGGCTTCTTCAAGCATAAATAATTTATCGGCATCTTCATTTAAATATGTAAGTGGAGGAAACTGCCTGCCCAATTGATTATTCTCTCCGGCATTTTCCCAAACCGGCCTGATAATGTGAACCATTTTCCAGTGAGCTACCCACTTACCGCTTGCCCCTCTTTTTTGTTCAAGGGCAGCACCAGCCAGTGCCTTTTCCATACTTTTTTCTACGCCTGTTTTTGAGCCGACAGGAATATTAGCCTCCATTCCTCCCTGCCAGAGAGAGAAATTTCCGTTTTTATCGGCTGTATTTACAGCCCTTCTCACACGGTCTTCATAGTTGCTCATGTAACAGTACGTCATAGTAATTGATTCAATATTTGGATTGACAAATTCGCTGTCCCATGCCATAGCATCGGAAACGCTGTTTATATAATCCCATCTCCCTGTATTAAAGCCGACGAAATGTTTACCCAAAACCGCTCTTATTTCCATAAGCTGAAAAGTCGCTTCCACCTGCTCTACAAGAACGTATGTCTTAATAGTGCCTGTTTTGATATTTAAATGATCCTCAAGCGAAGTGATAATATCATTCCATAGAGCGGCTTCTTCAGCTGTCTGAATTTTAGGAAGATACAGAACTATTGAAGAACCGGTACCGAGCAACTGTTTATAATTATTAACTACATAAAGAGTCAGGTCCACAATTGATGCTGAAAATCCTTTGCCATTTTTATTACATACATGCCTGTCATCCAGGTGCAAACCACGGGCGCGGAAAATTTTAGTTGTAAATTTCAGTTGTTCTTTCCAGTCAGAAATAATTTCCCTGCCGAAGAAATCCCTTCCCCATTTGTTCATTTCTCCGGCTACTTTTTCCGCGACGTTTAAAAACAGAGGGTCATTATTAATTGCGAGTTTTAAATTTCTTTGATTATCGAGAGACATTGCCGACACCTGCCCGAGAGCATCCTCCCCGTCGAACATCCATCCATCCGCCCCGGACAATAATGCGTATGCAACATTGCGAATACTTTTTTCAATTGGAGAGCCAGGTTTTGCGGCGGGACCTGTCCCCTGTATCCACTGGCATTGAAGATCTCCAGGTATTTCAGGACCAATAAAATTTCCTTCCCTTGCATCCTGTACTTTAATACTTGTCCGGCGAATAAAACCCCCCGGATCCAAAAATGAAATCCTTTCCCTGTTCTTAAACCTGTTTAATCTTCTCTGAATTCTTTCCGACATTACCTTTTTACGATCCGCATCAAATGCAGCAAGATGATTAAGTGCACTGATAGCCCCGGGCGTATAAATATCACTGTATTTATTAATTAAATCGCTTCGGATTTTTATCATAGGCGTAATTTGCCGGGTATAAAAAAGATTGTTCTTTTTCCTTTGAATTCTGTATTTATTTTCCTGTTATTTATATTTTACCGCTTTTGAAGGATGGATTTTAAATTAACAAAATAAGTGGATTCAGGCTACCAGTTATTGAAATCAACAGTAAATGTACCTGCTTTTGTATGCAAAAACAGAGACGGAGATAATTTATTATTAAGCTATGAAGAAAATACTTTATAGGCAACTAAAAAATCGGTAGTATCTAAATTTCACAATGTGTCATCCCGGCCCAGTTTCGGGATCTAAAAAATTTTTAAAGATTCTGAAATGAACCTGCCTCCACCATAGGCGGATAAATTTGCCGGTAGGCAGGTTCAGAATGACAATTTATTCCCGTTTATTAAAGTGAATCCAGGACACTACCACATTATTATACCTTTTAATGCATAAATATTTTATATTTATAATATGTAAAATATCCCGGGGAAATAATGAAAAATTATAAGATTTGGGGTGCTTTATTAATAGTTGTTATACTTGTCATTTTAATTCTCACCCGTGTAATTGATATACCTCCTGACAATGGAGATACTCCAGAAGAGATGATGTCATCTCTTAAGTGTACAACATGCCATGGCACCGACCTGGCAGGAACCGATAAAGGACCGGCTCTCCACAATTTAAAAGAATACTGGACAAAGGATGACCTGGTTAAATACCTGATGCAGCCAATTTCATTTATTGATGAGCCCAGGCTGGTTAAATACCAGGAAAAATATGAAGGGTATATTATGCCGGCCTACGATACTGTTAATGTGGAAAAGCTGGGAATGATTGCGGATTATTTGCTGGAGAAGTAGTTGTAGTGTTCAATGTTCAGGGTTCAATATACAGCGTTTAGCGAATAGTGGTGAAGCGTGTAGTTGTTTAGCGGATATTGTTTAATAGAGTAAAGTTCCTACGCCCGGCCGTCTCGATATGCAGGTTGCAGCTGGACAGACTCCCCTGGGCAGCGTAAACTTTAAATGAATTCCTAAAATTATGCCGCCATTACCTGCAGAAAAAAACTCCCCCCACTTTTAATTATATTCAAAATAAGAATGCGCGGTCAAACAGATTTTTTTGTTTGAGGTTATCAAATTAAATAGGAATTAGAGTCGTAAAAAGATTTATTTTATTTCTCCGCACAATTTCTTAGAGAAATCAATTCAGGCCGTTATTTTTCACGCGATAGTTTTTAGATGCATAATAATAGATTCTCATATACATATGATTTCTCCCCCCGGGCGGGGGAATAGAAATTCTGAGAATGTTATAATCAGTCATCCCGATACTTTTCCATCATAGGTAGAAAAACCCGATGATCGCTGTTTTTTCAGTAGTATGCTTTCCGAATGTTTCCGAAATTGAATTAATTAAAATGATCACATCATAAATTATTAATTACCAGAGAAAAACGCTTTATTTTTTTTACCAAAAATTTACCAAAAGTTTACCAGAATTATTATATTAATTGAAATCAACATTATAGAACGAACAAAGGCACAAATGTTATTATGAAAGATCAGAAGACAAAGGATAAATTTATTGAGCTAAGGGCTGAAGGATTATCCTACAATAAAATCTCAAAAAAGATCCGAACATCAAAACCTATACTTGTAAAATGGAATGATGATTTCAATGACCAAATAAAAAAATTAAAAAATGAGCGATTCATAGAGACGCTTGAAAAATACAAAGTAACAAGAGAACAGCGTATAAGCCGGTTGTCGAATGCACTGGATAAAGCCTGGAATGAATTTGACCGGAAGAATTTCAAAGACCTGAGCAAAAAAGAATTGCTGCAAATGATAACACAAATCAACAAGCAATTATCAGAAGAGACTGACAAACTGAAAACGGATAAAGAGTTTTTGAAAGAAATAGGCCCAATGCGGATTGAAATCGTCAGAAGGCGTATTGGCCCCGGATATGATGATAAAAAAGAGGAGGATTAGCCGGTAAATTAAAATGGGTTTTTTTATGCCGGCGGATAATTTTGCGTTAGTCTGCATGGTTGGTTTCTCGCAGATTACGCAGATTACGCAGATTACTCAGATTGCTCAGATTACGCAGATTACGCTGATTGCTCAGATTACGCAGATTACGCAGATTGCGCAGATCGTCGCTGAATGCAGCGGACAGTTGTTGAAAAGGGGAGGTGGAATTTATTTAGGCCGTCAATGGGTTCTTATAAGGTTGGGTAATATATAATAGATCCCTACAGGTCATTTAGATATCCTGCAGAGTGGGATAAACCGCAAAGAAGCACACTGACGAATCGGGGTAGGACTGTAAGAAATTCCTAATATTTACTTTGCCTTTCTTTTCTCTTGAAAGAAAAGAAACAAAAGTTCAAGGCTATAAATAAATTTGCTAAAAATTGTTTTGCTCCGTTAAAGAAAAATAACTCGACCCAATTGGTAGTAGTAATTTGCGATATTGAATAATTGGGTCTCGGACAAATTTTTCTTTAAACCTTCCTACTGACAGGCAGACACTTCGCGCAACAATTTTCTATCCACAAATTTATTTAAGGCCAATTTCTTTTAAGATATCAATGAATATTCAGAATTCTAAAATGAACCGAAGTGGCAGATTAAATAAGCATAAAAAAAACCGGCATTATGTGCCGGGTTTTTTAAATAAAATTTACTTTCCTGTTATTTTATATTAAGCCGGTTATAAACAGCCAGCGCTTCCTGCAGAGTATTAAAATACCCTATCCTTGCCCTGTAAAAAGTCCCTTTAAGTTTCGGGATATACATTGTTTCAACGAATGCATCATATCCCCTGTTCTTCAGACTTTCCACAACAGCTTCGGCTTTATTTTCTTCTTTCCAGGCCGAAACCTGTATCACGTACAATTTACCGTCCGTCCAGATATCTTTCTGTATCATCGTCTGGTTATAGGAATCAAATTTTGGTTTAGTATCAACCGGTTTTACAGGTTCAACCTGTACGGCACAACCTTTACTATCGACCTGCGTTCCTGCGGGAGTTCCGGGGCATTTATCGAGATAATCCGGTACGCCGTCTTCATCCGAATCCAGGGGACAGCCCATACTGTTTACTCTTATTCCGGCCGGAGTGTTTGGACATTTATCGAGATAATCAGGAACATTGTCTTTATCCGTATCAACAGGACAGCCTTCAGGATCCACCTGCACACCTTTATACGTGATAGGACATTTATCGAGATAATCAGGAACTCCGTCATTATCGGAATCGAGAGGACAGCCGAAATCATCTACAAGAACACCCGGCGGTGTTTCCCTGCATTGATCGACTTTATCCTCAATACCATCATTATCCGAATCTTTCTTAATCAAAAAAGCGTATGAAACCCCGACATTAAATAACAAATATGCATCTTTCGACATTCCCTTAGTTAAATTGTCAAGATCATCATTTGAATAAAAATTCTCCGAAATGCTTGCGTTTAAGGCGATATTATCATTCACAAAATAGCGTGCTCCTAATTCAATCGATGGAACCGCAGAGTGCGTTTTTGAATTAGGCGTGATCCTATTTCCACTGGGAACATCTATATGATCAATATAAATATAATTTATACCCGGCATAATATACGGGTATAATTTTTCATTTATTCTGTAACCTAATTCTACCCCGATCCCTCCATATAAAATGGAAGTTTTAAATTCCGGCGGCAAGTTTTCATTTGATAATTCAAGACGTTTTCCTGCTAAATATCCTGAACCACCGTAAGCCCTGATGCCCGAAAAAAGATTTGAATTAATCGGCAAAAAATATTCGCCGGAACCTCTCCACGCAAAACTAAATGTTGAGCTATTATAATCTGTTTGACTGACCGTAGTTGAATATTCCAGAGAGAGTAAAACAGAACCACTTAAAGGGTGAAAAATCTTTTTCCCATCCTGTGCTGAAGAAGACCCTGAAAGGAACAGGAAGGAAATAATCAATAAAAAATAAATATGGTTTTTATTGTAAAAACCGCGCTGTAATAATTTTGTCATATCTGACTCACAATTTTTTTTAGTTAAAAGCAAATGTCTATACCTAAAACGAAATTATCGGAAAAATTATCCCGGAAAATTCCGTTTTTATTTATTCAGCTTAGTTCCCGGCTTCTGCTTTATCTTATTTACTTAAAGATCTAATAAATTGAAATAACTTAATATGTTGAATATAAATGAATTAGTAGAGAAAAAAAACAAAATAATTTAAAAATTATACCCTTGCCTGAAGTCAATGATAAAGAGTATAATTTTTATACGCTTATTTTGATGTAGTTATAAGAACGAAGATGCTGAAACAAGACTGCCTGACGTGAAATTCTTCAGTATTCAGGTAATATAACCTGTCATTTGTTCTTAGTTTATTAGAAAAACCTGTTCATTAATATTTTACAGGGTCTTAATTTTATAATTAATCTTTTATTTTTACTGTTCTTTTGCCTTGCCCTTCCTACTTTGTTCAGGGTCAATACAAAAGAACTAGCACGACTCGTTGAGGCAAGGATGGAAATAATTGTGCCTCTT
>DATFMR010000164.1:0-12616 GCA_035266865.1 Ignavibacteriaceae bacterium
TAGAGGATTGTCGATTTTTGCTTTGAGTGTTTTCATCTTACCATCCTTTTAATGTGTGTCGAAAAACATATTAATAAGTATCAAATTATATCTATAGACTATCTTTCTCCTCAAAAAGTTCCAAAATAATTAACAAATTAGTTGCACATTTAATTCCCGGGATTCAAAAAAAGGGAATTAATTAAAGCAATTTGACAAAAATTTACATTTTTTGAAAGAACGAAATAGGCTAAGTGGTTTATTACTTATTAAAAATACCAAATTTCCGGGTAAAGTCAACATAGATGTATTTAATAATTATTCATTCTGATAAATTCTTAATAATAAGAAATGGCTAATCTTTGTTATATTTACAGAAAATTATGAAAATTATTATGGCAGGAAATTCAGGCTAATTAAGTATGATAAAAATTATTTCAAACCGAGGAAGCAGCAGCCATGTTTCAATGGATACAGTAAATGAATTTATAAAAGTAATTATATCATCTGAAATGGATAATGTTATTGTATGTAATAATTCAGACTTAATTATTAAAATTGCAAATAGGTTGCACAATATGTCCCGGACATTAAAAATTGCAAATTTTATTGTTCCTCAAAAGAATCATCAAAGTAAAAAAGACAAAATATATATTGCAATTTTAATGGGGGCAGATTTAAGAGTTTGTCTGCCAAATTTCTATTCTAATGCTTCAAAAAATATTTATTTATTTGATGCCTGGCTGGAAACTCATAAGACAATAATAGATTTTGTGAATGATTTTAAAGTTGATAATGTTTTTGTGAGTTCTTCAGATGTAGTGGAACAATTAAAAAAATATGAAACTGATACTAAATTCCATTGGATACCCGAAGGCATAAGTCCGGATGATTATGAGTATTCAGATTATAAGGATAAAAATATTGATGTTTTGCAAATTGGTCGTAAGCATGATAAATACCACAATGAAATTGTTGATAACTTACTAAAATTAAACAAGACTTATTTATTCGAGAAGAAAAAAGGGGAACTTATTTTCCCGACAAGAGAGAGTTTTATAAAAGGACTGGCAGCTTCTAAAATCTCAATTTGTTTTCCATCCAGCATTACACATCCGGATAGAACAAAAGGTATAGAAACTATGACTATCAGATATTTACAATCAATGGCCTCAAAATGTTTGATAGTTGGAAAAGCTCCAAGAGAAATGATTGAATTATTTGGATACAATCCTGTAATTAAAGTTGATACATCAAACCCTTCAGGACAGATAGCAGACATTTTAGATAATTATGAAAACTTTATCCCATTAGTTGAGAAAAATTATTCCAATCTAATTAATCATAAGTGGTCTAACAGGTGGAAGGACATGAAAAAGGTGATTTTGTCCTAAATGCTAATATTTTATAAACTTGTTCCTTCTGATTTAATATGTGGAAAATAAAGGTTAATTTAGCGATTGAATTAGTTTTTTTCTTTAGTAATCATCATTAAATTAATGATGTGACGTATCTGAAACTTGTTAACTTTGAAAGTAATTACTGACTAATTTTTATCCAAATATTTAAAACTAAATATCCGGGAAACACTAGATATGGCTAAATATAGAGGTATTGACCTACTGGATTTTTTCGTTGTGTTTACAAAAAACAAGAGATTTTTTATAGTCTTTGGTTTTGTATGCTTAATAGTATCGTATTTATTAATATATTTTTTGATTCCACCACGATTCGACTCCTCAGCATTAATTGTAGGCACAGAAAGCAATCCGTTAAGCCCCGCCAGCCAGATTAGCAGAAGCATTACAAAACTCCCACTAGCAGCGTTAGGATTTCAGAGCTCGTCTAAACTTGAGAGCTATGATCTTTTTACTACTTTCATTTATAGCAGAACTAACATGGATGATATGATTAATAAGTTCGGTTTAATGAAAGCCTATAATGTTGACAGATTAGAATTAGCCAGGAAAATTTTGGGGAAAAGTATAAGCGTTAATATTACAGAACAGAGCGCGTATGCAATAACGGTAGGAGCAGGGACTCCCCAATTGGCTGCAGATATGTGTAATTATTTAGTGGATAAAATAAATAAAGCAGTCATTGATTTAAATGTGAAAAAATCAAAAGAAAACAATCAGTTTTTGAAAGAAAGATATCATGAAATTAAGAAAAATCTGACTAACTCTGAAGATTCTTTAAAATTATTTCAGCAAAAGAGCGGCATTCTTGAACCTGAAAACCAGGTGAAAGCTTCAATTGAAGAGTATTCCACTCTGGAAGCAGAACTTGCTAAAAAGCAAATTGAGTTATCTGTAATTGAAAAAATATACGGAAGTAATTCCACACAGGCAAAAAATGCAGCTATTGGCGTTGAAGAATTCCATAAAAAATTAAATAGTATTAAATCGAGTCAAAACGGTAATAATTTATTAGTCTCTATAAATCATCTTCCGTCTGAAGTACTAAAATATGCAAGGTTGTACAGAGATGTTAAGATAAATGAAACAATGCTTGAATACATTATTCCTCTCTATGAACAGTCAAAATTTGAAGAAGTAAAAAATATTCCAGTGCTGCAGGTAATAGATCACGCTGTCCCTCCGGATAAAAAAAGCTACCCACCAAGAACCATTTTCACCATCCTTCTTACGTTCTTTGTGCTTGTATTTGTTCTGATAATTATGACATTGAAACAATATCTGGACAATACTGAGAATGAGAAATTACAATACATTAAAAATGAAATTTTTAGATTTTCTAAAAGAAAATAAACGGAAGATAAGGGTTGAGAACTGAAATTTTATCATGGGAGAAGGAAAAACTCACCTCTAATGTATTATACTTTACTATTGGTGTTCTATTATTATTACCATTAACAATAATAATTAGTAAACTAAATACATTATTAGCCATAGCAATTTTTCTATCGGTTCCTGTTGTAATAATTTCTCTGTTTAATTTCAGGCTGGTCTATTCACTATTAATAATTTCTTTATTCTTTATAATATCATACTTCCGTTTTACAACTTCTGTACTTTTTACAGCGATATTTTATCTAGCTTTTTTGATAAATTTCAGGGAACTTAAATTTAGTGATTTTAAAAGCCCCCTAACTTTACCAATAATAATTTATTTATTAAGTGTGTTGCCCTCTCTAATGAATACAATAAAAGTAAGTACAAGTTTACTATTAATGTATAATTTTATCGCAATAGTATTTACTATGTACATAACACTGGCAGCAACTGACGATCACGGGGACATTAGACTATATATCAAAGTGTTTTTATCAATGGTATTTATAAATGGACTATTTGTGATATACGAAGCCGTTAAGCTGGATGTCAGGACCTTCGGGTTTACAGGTATTATGTATGTTGACTATGTTGGGCTGGCTATTGTGATTACTTTCTGTTTTAGCTTGTTTAATTATGGCGCAAAAAGACTGTTTTACCTTAGTTTATTGTTCATATTTGTAGTAATGTCTTTCTTAACCCAAACAAGAAATCCGTGGATATCTATAATATTCACTATCATTATTATGCTTTTTTATTCTATAAGAAAATCCGGAGAATTAAAAATCAATAAGAGATTGCTTATTGGCATACTAATGATTTTTATCATAGCGATTCCACTTACTTATATAACAATTCAAAATTTAAATCCGGATCTTGTCAGCAGAGTACAAGCCAAATCATTAGAAGGAACGTTTGATCAATATGGAATGGTGGAGAATTCTTTGGTTTCAAGAGCACTTATATGGGATACTGCCTTAAATGCTTTTTTCCATCACCCCGTAATAGGAATTGGTGTTTATTCGTTTCCATTATCTTCTGAAATGTATTCTGAAATTCCAAAATTTCTTTATGATTTATATGTAAAAGGAGTAACTCCACATATGGGTTATCTGGCGGTTATCACTGAAACTGGCGTGATCGGTTTTATCGGCTTTATGATTTTGATTTTGGCTATAATCAAATTGATTTTCCAGAACCTCAGTTTAGCAGGATCGGCTGATGATAATTTGCTTACTTCAATGTTATCCTGGTCTTTAATGTACATAACTATTTCATTAGGGATGACTGATGCCTGGTTGTGGGGACAGGGCCCAATACTGTGGGGTATTCTCCTGGGATTAACTCTCGCACAAAGGAAATTGTTATTAAATAAATCCGCGGCTGCGAATAAGAAACTAATACTACCTTAAATGAAATATCAGGGTATGGATAAAAACAAAAAAAACTCATTCTGGCTTTCAGCCCAGTATTTATCTACTCTGATATTCTCTCTTATAAATTTAAAGCTTAATCTGAGTAATTTTGGTGAGGCTGCTTTTGGAATATGGATTACATTATTTTCATTTTGGGGAATCGGCTCTGCGCTTGATTTTGGGTTTGGTACAGCCCTTGTAAAGTTTGTAGCAGAAGAAAAAAGCACTGGGTTTAAGAAGATTAATCAGTTGCTTACATCCAGCCTAATATTTACCGTCTTAACAGGTGCTATTATTTTTGTGGCTGGTAATTTGGCTGGGCATTACTTATACATTTTAAACCAGAATATTGTCCCGCAAAAAATGCTTCAAGAAGCCAGTACTTTGTTCCTTGTAATGGGAATATCATTCTACATTCGGTATCTGATAATGTTTTTTACAGCTACTTTTGAAGGGCTGGACGAATTTTATGTCTCAAGTAAAATAAATATTATAAATAATTTATTAACGCTGGTTTTCGTTATAAGCACATTTATCTTTAAGTTTTCATTAGTCATTTTAGCATTGTTATATTCGGTTTCTTCATTTATAACTTTATTTATATTTTTTGTGGTTCTTAAATTAAGATATCCTCTCATTTCACTTAACATCAATAATTTTGAAATTGCTTCAATAAAAAGGGTCTATAGCTTTAGTTTATCCATTCAGGGAATGACAATTTTAGGCGGGTTAATTGATCCTGTTATCAAATATGTTATTGGTAATTTTTATAATACAGGGTTTGTATCGTATTATGAAATTGCCCGCCGATTATCGACTTCAATATCGGGTTTATTCCACGCTACTTTTAGAAATTATCTGCCGAAAACAAGTATATTAAAAACAGTTGAGGAATATAAGAGTTATATATTATCAGATGGAATTAAACTCAGTAGGCTGGGTATTACTTATTCTGGATTAATGTTCGGGATATTAACAGTTTTTGTCTCTTTATTTATATATTTCTGGTTTGGTTACCAGGAAGCTATTATTATCTTTCTCATTCTGTCTTTGCCGGAGGTAGTTAATAATTTTGGTTATTCTGTTTATGTATTTTTTATAGGAATTGGACATACAAAATTTTTAATAATAATGCAGTTGATCAATCTGGTAGGAGTAACTATAACAACAGTTGTGGGTTTTTATTTTTTCAAAAATGTGTGGGGCTTACTTGGTTATTATTTAACTGTTATCTTAGTAAATCTTTTAATGTTTGCCAGGTTAAAAAAATGTGTTGTAATTAATATTAAAGAATTTTTAATAGAAGTAAAATTTGGTAAGCTGGTTACTATAAACCTGTTATTATTAGCCGCAACTGTATTAATCTATTTTAGCATTTCTGACTATTATATAATTCTGGGAATAGTAAGTTTTTTATCATGCATTATGTTTTACAAGGATGTATTACAATACGCAAGAATTTTGAGAAACCTGATACCAATTAAATTCTCATAGATTAAATTTACTTTATGAAAAATGACTCCCCCTTAATATCTGCGATTATCTCAACTTATAATTCTGAAAAATTTTTGGATGGAAAGATTAATGATCTGCTTTCACAAACTTGGGCAGACAAACTTGAAATTATAATTATAAACAGCGGTTCATTACAAAACGAAGACGAAATAGTAAAGCCGTATCTCGAAAGATATTCCAATATTAAATATATTAAAACTTCGGAAAGAGAAACAATTTACAAAGCCTGGAACAGAGGTATTGCTATAGCCAAGGGAAAATTTATTACAAATGCAAATACTGATGACCGTTTAAGGAAAAATGCATATGAAGTGCTTGCTTCAAAATTACAGGATAATGACAAAGTTGCTATGGTATATGGCAATCAGGTAATAAGTAATATTGTTAATGAAACCTTTGAAGAATTAAAATTCTGGGAGTATTTTGTTCACCCGAAATTTTCCACATTAAGGTTATATTCTAATTATTTTCTTGGCTCACAGACTATGTGGCGTTCAACAGTTCATTATGAAGATGGAATATTTTTTGATGAAAAATATGAAATAGCAGGCGATTATGACTTTGTTTGCAGGGTAGCTGAAAAACATGAAATAAAACATATTAATGATTGCCTGGGTATCTATTATAGATCACCTAATAAACAGAATAAGGAATATGAAAATTTTCAAAAAACATTTGAAGAAACCTACGAGATTAAGAAAAAATATTTAGCCAGATATTTATCTGGTCTTAAGGGTTCTCAGGTAAATAGAATTAAGATCTATGCAAAATTTTATTCCTTTTTGCCCAAAAGAATGTTTGAAATATATTCAGGAATAATCCGGAGGATTCTCCCTGGCAGTCCTCCGTTATCTCTTGAATATATATGTTGGCTGGGTTCAAATATAGCCGAGAAAGAAGGGGATTTAACTCTGGCAATAAAATACTGTAATAAGTTCAAAGATAAGAGCAAAACACCATTTATCAACAAACAAAATCTCAGCTTAATAGATAAACTAAAAGATGAAAAATAAAATAGGTGTAGGTGTAATTACATATAACAGAAGTGACTTGTTCCGTCAGTGTATAAAGTCTATACCAGATATTGATCAATTAGTAGTTGTAAATGATGGTAAACCATACGATGAATCCCTTTATCCAGGCAAGGTAGATAAAATAATTCAACATAGAAGGAACAGGGGAATTGCAAAATCCAAAAATGATGCTTTAAAATACCTGATGAGTAAAGATTGCGAGCATATCTTTTTATGTGAGGATGATATAAAATTGAGCAACCCGGAAGTAATTAATTCTTATATAAAGGCTTCAATAAATTCAAATATAAAGCACCTTAATTATGGCTATCATGGGCCCTGGAATAAGGATGAAAATGGTAAGCCTGTTATCAGGAAATCACAAAAATTTAATGGCTCAAATATCGTCTTTCATAGTAAGCTTACTGGTGCATTCTCATATTTCCACAGGGAAGTAATTGAAAAAGTCGGGTATCTGAATGAAGTTTATAAAAATGTAACAGAACATGTAGATCATACTTACAGGATATCGCTTGCAGGATTTCATCCGCCTTTTTTCTGGTTCCCAGATATCGAGGAAAGTTTTGAATTTATAGATGAACTGGATGAAAACCTCGAAAGCAGTACTATCAGGCAGAACGTAAAAATATTTGATCTTAAAGTGAGGGTCTTCAACAGGTATTTTAAATTAAAAAATAAGTATAGCCCTGGAGAAATACCCGATGCCTCGGCGGCTGAACTAAAAGAATATCTGAATAAAATATCAATGAAATAATCTCAATTATATGGATCTACCTATTAAAATAGCTGGTTTAGTAATTCTCTATAACCCGGAAATTAGTGTGTTAGAAAACATTAATTCTTATATCAACCAGGTAGATAAGTTGTTTGTCTTTGATAATAGTGAAAATGATTATAGTGAATTATTAGAAGACTTGCTAAAAAACACTGCGGTTATTTATGAATCAAAAAATGAAAATCTTGGTGTCGGTTACGCCTTAAATTATGCGGCGGATAGGGCATTTGCAGATGGATTTGATTTCCTTCTGACGATGGATCAGGACAGTTTTGCGGAGCCGGGAATGGTTTCAGGTTTAGTTAATGCAGCAATAAGGAAATATGAACCTGATCAGGTTGGAATAATATCACCTCTACACACAAGCGTATTTGGCGACAATACAACGAACAATGAGGTATATGAAGAAATGTCGTGTGTAAAAACTTCAGGGAATCTTCTTAACCTGAAACTTTTTCAAAAAATTGGGAAATTTAAAGAAGAATATTTTATCGATTATCTGGATATTGAATACGGTTTCAGGCTGAATATAAATGGATTAAAAGTTTTGAGAATAAATAATATAAAGCTGGTACACAACGAAGCTGATATCTCTGAGAATAAATTTATATACAGAAAGGTATTTCCTTATAATCATTCGCCGGAAAGGATGTATTATAAAACAAGAAATTATTTTTCCCTAAAAAAAGAATATAAAAAATCGGCCGGGAATTATCTTAAAGCCGAAAAAAAAGCTTTTGTAAGGAATATGATTAAGGTTTTATTATTTGAAAAAAACAAAAGGTTAAAATTAAAATATTGTTTAGAAGGTTTCTTTGACTATCGAAAAGGAGTTACCGGAAAATACTCTAACTAAATTAATTTAAATGGAAAATGTTAATAAAAATAGAATGGTGGATGTCTCAGTAATTATTGTAAATTATAACGGTATAGATTTACTGCGTGGATGTCTGAGCTCACTGGAGAAATTTACTTCAAACTTAAATTATGAAGTAATAGTAGTTGATAACAATTCTACTGATGGCGATATAGCTGAAATTGTTAATAATTATCAGAATGCGTGTCTGATTAAAAATTCTAAAAATTTAGGTTATGCTGTTGCTAATAATATTGGAGCAGAAAGAGCAGAAGGGAAATATTTACTTATACTAAATAATGATATCATATTTATTGAAAATTCTATAAAAAAAGTTTTTGATTTTGTTGAAAATAAATCTGGTGAAGTAGTTGTTGGCTGTCGCTTATTAAATAAAGACAAATCAAATCAGGTTTCAATTTCTGCATTCCCCACTGTCTTAAACACGTTAACAGAAAATATTTTTATTTATAAATTATTTCCTAAATCTAAATTACTGAATAAATATTATTTAAATTATCTGGACATAAAAGACACCAGCGAAGTGGATGTTGTAAAGGGGGCTTTTATGTTTTGTACAAAAAAAAATTACTTTGATTTAGATGGATTTGACGAAAGGTTTTATTTCTATTCAGAAGAAACAGACTTTTGTTATCGTTTTAAAAAAGGAAAGGGGGAAATCCTATTTTATCCCTTTACTTCAATAATACATCTTGGCGGGGCAACAACTTCTGCTGATTTATGGTTTAAATATAAAAATCAGTGTATAGCAAAAATTCAACTTTATCAAAAACATTTTAAAGGGATAAAATTTTTAATAGCTGTTTTATCCCATTACCTTGGATTACTCCTAAGATCATTTTTTTACCTGATCGGAGGAGTTATTTCTGTCAAAAAGAGCCTAATTGTCAAATCATATTATTTCTGCAGACAGTTTTTCGTATATCCGAAAAATGTCTTTCCAAGCTAATAGCAATAATTTATATGAGAATATTACAAATAGCCCCTCAGATTCCTGTACCTCCTACTGATGGCGGGAAAATAGGCATTTATGGAATTACAAAAGGGTTGCAAGCTAGGGGACACCAGATTGATTTTGTCTGTTATAGGAAACATGATAGCTTTGAATATTCATTTAAGGAATTAAGAAAAATATGCACTCCCCATATTCTTAACGTACAAACCGATAACAATATTTTAGGAGTATTAAAGAATTCTTTCTCTCCGGTTCCTTACAACATTTCCAAATATATCAAAAATGAAATGAGTGAGTTCCTGGCTGATTTTTTTAGATTGAATAAAGTTGATATAGTACACGTTGACCATCTTCATCTTGGTTGGGTAATTGACGAAATTAGAAATATTACTTCGGTTCCAGTATGTATCAGAGGACATAACCTTGAAATGCAGATTATGAAGCGGTTTTATGAAAAGCAAAAGAACATATTTGTACGTGAATTTGCTAGAAAACAATATAAAAAATTTATAAAATATGAACCGGAATTGATGTCAAAATTTGACAGATGTATTATGATCAGTAATAAGGATGAACAAACTTTAGTGAATATGAAACCCGGAATAAAAACCTCAGTTATTTCTGCCGGAGTAGATAAAAAATTACTTGAAATTAAAAGAGACAAAATAAAGCCACACTCAATTATTCATATAGGACATACGGACTGGTTTCCAAATTATGACGGATTGGAATGGTTCATAAGCAATTGTCTTCCTGAAATTGTTAAAAAATATCCAGATACTAATTTGTATATTTATGGAGGAGGTAAGACCAAGGATTTCCCCGTCCCGGATAGTCTGAAAAACAACATTACAGTTGTTGGGTTTGTTGAAGATCTCTGGACAGAAATTAAGGATAAGGCGTTAGCTATTGTACCTTTGCGCATCGGTGGAGGAATAAGGATTAAAATTATTGAAATGTTGGCTTCAGGACAGCCAATTGTCACAACTTCAATTGGTAAAGAAGGATTGAATTTGGAGGATAAAAAACATTTGTTAGTCGCTGATTCTAAAGAGGAATTTATTTCTAAAATAACTGATTATTTTGAAGGCAGATACGACATTGAAAAAATTAAGGCTGCAGGTAGAAATTATATTAGAAAAAATTTTACCTGGGAAATTATCTCTGAACAATTCGAAGAGATATATAAAAACTTATTGATTTCGGGTAGTTAAATGAAAATATTAGTCTGTTCACATTTCTATTATCCGGAGACTGGAGCTGCTTCATTAAGAATACAATATTTGGTGAAGTCCTTAAAAAGCCAAGAGAATGAAATTGAAATTTATACTCCAATGCCAAATTATCCCGGAAACAAATTTTATAAGGGATATGATAAGATTTATTTAAAAGATAAAGATAGGGGAGTTTTTTACTTACCAATATTTTTACCTAAAAAACATTCATTAATAAATCGCGCACTATCTTACTTATCATATAATTTTGTCCTGTTTTTATTTAGCAGTTTTCGTGGATTTAAGCCAGAGGTTATCATTACATCATCACCGCCAATATCTACTGCATTTATAGCTGCGGTTTTATCAAGGATTAAAGGAGCCAAGTTCGTGCTAGATCTCAGAGATATTTGGCCGGATATAGGGGTAGAATTAGGACTCCTAAATAATAAAATGATTGTGAAACTTTTGAAAAGAGTCGAAAAATTTATCCTCAAAACAGCTTCAGCAATTATTGTTACTGCCGAAGGTGATGAAGAAAATTTAATTAATAAAGAAACACCTGCAGAAAAAATAAATGTTATTTATAATGGGGCCGATATTGATGTTTTTAAGCCGCTTGAAAAAAAAGAAAAGGAGAGCATACGCGAGCAATATAATCTTCCAAAAGATAAAGTATTACTGATCTATTTTGGTTCGTTTAATTATGGAATGAATGACATTGATATTCTTGCAAAGTCCTTAAATGGTTTATCCAATTTGCGCGAAAAATATCATGTTTTTTTGGTTGGAAACGGAGACAACAGAAACTATTTACTGAATGAAATTAATAATAAAGTTAATTATACAGTGATAGACTCTCTTGAATCAGGCAACTTGGCAAAATTAGTCGCCGCTTCCGATGCAAGTTTAATTCCCAGGAAAAGAATTAAACACGACACGGGTGGTAATACCCCTGTGAAATGTTTCGAAAGCTGGGCGGCAGGTATTCCGGTGCTTCTTTCAGCAAATTCTGAATCAGAAATTGCCAGAATTTTTAATAAATGCAGGGCTGGTTATCTTGTTGAACCCGGAAGCGTTGATGAATATAAAATGGTTCTGAGCAATATCATAAATAATCCAGATTGCTTAAAGGGATTAGGCAAAATGGGAAGGGAATTTGTAAAGGAAAATTATGACAGACGGGAGCATGCAGAAAAGGTCTCTAAAATTATAGAAAATATTATGATTTAATAATAAATTTTTATTGCTAAAATTATATAAAATTGAAAAAAACAACAGAAAAAATATTACTCCTTTCCGCAGACTTTATTTTCATAAATCTTGCAGGAATATTTTACTTTTTGCTGCGGGTAGAATCCGGATTATTTAGCTTCAGAATTCAACCTGAGTTTTTTCTTCCTCTTTTGGTGATTTATTTTTACTGGCTTTTAATTTTTACTTTCGTTGGGATGTACCGCGTATGGTTTGCATCTTCCCGGTTTGATGAAATATCCACTTTGTTCAAAGCTACATTTGTTGGAATATTTGTATTGTTTTTTGCAATCTATATCGATGACTCACTTCATGGAATTTCTTCAGGTGCAAGAATTCTTCTTTTTGTTTACTGGGGAATGCTATTCATATTTGTAGGAACTGGCCGCATATTAATAAGAAGTTTTCAAAGACATCTTCTTGTTAAAGGTGTTGGTAGAAAAAACGCATTAATAGTCGGTTATAATGCTAAAGCATTTGAGGTTTTTAACCAGATTGCTGAATACAAAGCACTTGGTTTGGATATAATCGGGTTTGTTTCTGAAGAAAGTGACCAGGGAAGCAACTATAAAAATGTGATCGTTATCGGATTGCCAAATGAGATTCAGTCATTAATAGATGAATATAATATAAAAGAAATCATTATTGCACTCGATAAAAAAAACGATGATATTCTTCTTGATTTATTAGCTGAAGCATCCTTGAAAAATGTGGGCTTAAAAATTGTTCCTAATCTTTATGAAATTTTAACCGGGCAGGCCAGAACCTCACAAATTTACGGCATGCCCCTGGTTGATTTGATG
>DATFMR010000165.1:0-53066 GCA_035266865.1 Ignavibacteriaceae bacterium
TTATCAAGGGTATATATTTGAATTCCTTTTTAACAACAGTTCTTTATAAAAATAAGAATTGACGGGGGCTTAGCTCAGTTGGTTTAGAGCACCTGCCTTACAAGCAGGGGGTCGTAGGTTCGAATCCTTCAGCCCCCACCATTAAATTAAAATCCGGTTTTGCCGGATTTTTTAGTTTAAATAAATTTAAAACTTATTAAAATTTAAAGTGCATCTAAATATTTTTTCATTATATTATGAAGAATTATATTAAAATTTAAAGCAGTCAAGAAATGTGTAATATTAATAATATATTTGTGTGAGGAGGTATCATGAAGGTTAATTCATACGAGAAATTTGGTACAGTAATTATTGAAATTACAGATAATCTTATCGGGGGACCGGAAGCTTCAAAAATAAATGATACTGTAAACAATTTGTTGAGTGACAAAAAAAACAATATTATTGTTGACCTGGGTAAAGTAAAATTTGTAAACAGTTCAGGATTAGGAATCCTAATTCGTAATTTCACTTCTACAACTAACTCTGGCGGTAATTTTGTTTTAGCAAACATTAATGAAAAAATGAGGGGCCTATTGTCTATTACTAAGCTGAACCAGGTATTTAAAGTTTATCCAACCGTTGAGGAAGCCGCAAATACCCTAAATAAGTAATATAAATTTTGACTAAGTAGACTTCTTTTAATCCGGCTATTGCCGGATTTTATTTTTCTAGCTGAACTTATTGGCTAACCTGAAATTCCAAGTAGTGTCCTATTTTCAATCCTCAAATAAAAAAATACTAACTGTCATTCTGAATTTATTTCAGAATCTAATAAATTTAATAGATTCCGAAACAGGTTCGGGATGACAATTTTGAAATTAGAGCATTACCGAATTCCATTTAATTCTAATTTAATTTTTATTTACCTAAATTAGACAAACAATTTCGGGAAAATTTTATGCGTACCATATATTTAAGAAAGGAAGATGACAATTCGGTCAGAAAAATACTGCTTGATATGGCTTATCTTTCCAACCACAAAAAAATTAGATTTCCTAAATATAAAATGGAAGACGGTTTGTATCTTCTTGCTAAACAAAAAGGGACAGATTCTGTTGAGAAGTATTTTTTAACAAAAGACAAGATTAAAAAGGAAGATGCTGATTTTTATTTTTTCGATTTCCCGTTTAAGGCAGTTGAGGTAGAAAACTATTCTGATTGATAAGTTATTCTACGGAATTCTAAAAGCCCCCCTCATAAAAAGGGGGACTTTTTTTTGAGAATTTTACCAGCTTCTTCCGCGCCCGCCACCACGATTTCCACCACCACCAGTGCCACCTCTTCTTCCGCCGCCGCCAAATCCGCCACCACGATTTCCACCGCCTCTTCTGTTATCATTCTTTGGACGTGCTTCATTAACTGTTATTTTTTTACCTTTAACATCTTTTGTGTTTAATTCTGAAATTGCTTTTTGAGCTTCATTTAAACCGGGCATTTCTACGAATCCGAAACCTTTTGATTCACCGGAAAAAAGGTCTCTAATTACCTTAACACTTTTAATCTGACCGAATTCAGAAAACAAACTTTGCAGATCGTCATCGGTTACGTCCTTTGCTAAATTACCAACGAAAATATTCATGACAGTTCCTTTATAATAAATTATGTGATATAAACTTATTTGTGATTAAATTAAGGATACCGATGCGGGTGATTTGGATATACTTAATGAGAGTACAAATATAAAACCACCATTTGGTGGTTTTTGCGGGGCCGACGAGACTCGAACTCGCGACCTCCTGCGTGACAGGCAGGCGTTCTAACCAACTGAACTACGACCCCGTGGTTTAAATTCAAACAACAAATTCTAAAAATATTTTGAGATGAATCCCGATTTTAACAGAAATTTCGTTTTTATTAGATCATTACTCAAAATATAGACTTCAAATATTTGATATTTTTCGCAAACTTCAAAGTTTTTTGGAAAAATTATTTTCTGAGCGAGCGACGGGGATCGAACCCGCGACATCCAGCTTGGGAAGCTGACACTCTACCAACTGAGTTACGCTCGCACACATAATACTCATACAAAAATCAAATAACTAATCAACACAATTTATAACTTAAAAGCCTGCTCAACAAGTCCTTTTTGCTGCTGAATTGACTTTTTAGCCGAACCCACAGCCGGACTTGCTCCTTCCGGTCTTCCGGCATAATAAAGTTTTTGACCTTTTGCCAGATCTTCATTTAATCTTAATGAGAGGAAATTCCAGGCTCCCATATTTTTAGGCTCTTCCTGAACCCAGACAATCTTATTTGCAGAAGAGTAACCACTTAATAATTTTTTGAAGTCATTTGAATTATAAGGATAATATTGCTCAATTCTTACAATAGGAATATTTGCAATATTATTTGCATTTCTGTATTTAATCAGATCGTAATAAACTTTTCCACTTGTTAAAATTACCTTGTCTATCTTTAGATTCTTTGAAACTGTTGAATCATCAATAATTTCTTTAAATGTTCCGTTAATAAAATCTTCTTTAGGCGACCTTGCTTCCGGTAATCTTAAGAGACTTTTTGGTGTCATTAAAACAAGCGGTTTTCTTGTTGCATGTTTTATTTGTCTTCTTAAAAGATGGAAATATTGTGCCGGTGTTGTAACATTACAAACTTGCATATTATTTTCTGCACAGAGTATCAGGAATCTTTCCAGTCTTGCGCTTGAATGTTCAGGCCCCTGTCCTTCATAACCGTGTGGTAAAAGTAACGCAACACTGTTTCTCAATTTCCATTTTTCATATGATGCAACTATAAAATTATCTATTATTACCTGTGCACCGTTTGAAAAATCTCCGAACTGTGCCTCCCACATAACCAGTGCAAGAGGATCAGCAGTACTGTAGCCATATTCAAATCCAAGAACAGCAGCTTCAGAAAGAAAACTGTCTAGTGCTTCAATCTTAGCCTGTTTTTGTGTCATGTGATTGAGAGGAAAGTAATCTTCACCTGTTCTTATATCAGTCAATGCTGTGTGACGCTGACTGAATGTTCCTCTAACGCTATCCTGTCCGCTTAGCCTGACGGGAGTGCCTTCAAGAAGCAGACTTCCGAATGCTATTGCTTCGCCAAGTGCCCAGTCCGCATTTTCGGAGCCGTCAAGAATTCCTTTTCTCCTTTCAAGAAATTTTTGAAGTTTAGGATGTACATGGAAATATTCGGGTACAGTAGTAATTCCATTAATAATTTCCCGGAGTGTATCCTCAGAAATTTTTGTTTCTTCTGTTGTTTCATGAGAAGCTATTTTTTCTTTTGAAACAGCCAGGGGAGCATCTGTTTTAAATTTTGAACTTTCTTCTTTTATTTTATCAAATGATTTTGAAAGTACCGAGATAATTTCGTCATTCATTTCTTCAATCTCTTCCCGGGAAAGAACTTTTTTATCCATCAGAGATTTAGTATAAAGTTCTTTTACTGAAGAATGATTCTTTATCTTTTCGTAAAGCAGTGGTTGTGTAAATCCAGGTTCATCGCCTTCATTATGCCCGTGTCTTCTGTAACCAAACAGATCAATCACAACATCTTTCTTGAACATTTCCCTGTATTCAAAGGCTAATTGAGCAACCCATATTGCAGCTTCAGGATCATCTCCGTTTACGTGGATTATTGGTGCCTGAATCATTTTAGCAACATCAGTTGCATAAACTGAAGAACGCGCATCTTCCGGAGTAGTTGTAAATCCAATTTGATTGTTAACAATAATGTGTACAGTTCCACCGGTTCTGTACCCGCTTAATTGGGAGAGATTCAAAGTCTCAGCTACAATACCCTGACCGGCAAAAGCGGCATCTCCGTGAATGAGGAGCGGCATAATTTTTTTATGTTCTTTGTGATCTCCTAGTCTTGTTTGTTTTGCACGAACTATCCCTTCAACTACCGGGTTTACCCATTCAAGGTGGCTGGGGTTGGAAGCTACTGAAACAGTAATCGTTTTACCATTTCTGGTTTTATACTGACCTGTTGCACCCAGGTGATATTTTACGTCGCCGGATCCTGCGATTGAATTTGGATCAGCAATATCTTCAAATTCTGAAAATATTGAATCATACGATTTGCCAATTATATTAGCCAGAACATTCAGTCTGCCCCGATGCGCCATACCCAATACTATTTCAAGAATTCCCTGATTTGAAGCAAGATTTAAAATCATATCAAGAACCGGAATCAAAGTCTCTGAACCTTCGAGTGAAAATCTTTTATGACCGATAAACCTGTTGTGAATAAAATGCTCAAAACTTTCCGCAATAATTAATTTATGTAGAATTTCCTTTTTTGTTTCGATGTCAAAGTCAGGCACATTTCTTACGGGCTCCATTTTGCTTTGTAGCCAGGCTTTTTCTACCGGGTTCTGAATATGCATATATTCTGCACCAACTTTATCACAATAAGTCATTTGTAAATTGGCGAGAATTTCACGTAAAGTTGCATTCTGCATTCCGGCAAAACCACCGGTTATAAATTTCCTGTCAAGATCCCAGAGTGTAAGTTTATAAGTTGCAGGATCCAGTTCCGGATGATAAGTAGATTTTGTGCCAAGAGGATCGAGGTTTGCAATAAGATGACCACGAACCCTGTATAAATTTATTAATTGTAAAACTCTTGCTTGTTTTTCAATTTCTTCAGTATTTGAATTTCCACCATTAAAAGCACCGGGTTGATAATCGGTCATCCACTCAACCGGTCTTAAAGGCATATTCAGGTCAGTAAAAATTTCTTCATAGAATTCATCTTTCCCGAGTAAAAATCCATGAACTTCTTTAAGAAATAAACCAGACTCAGCACCCTGAATGATCCTGTGATCATAGGTGCTTGTAATATTCATTACTTTGCTAATTCCAAGGGCAGAAATTGTTTCCGGGGACATTGCCTGGTATTCTGCCGGA
Organism: Ignavibacteriaceae bacterium; assembly: GCA_035266865.1. GTDB lineage: Bacteria > Bacteroidota > Ignavibacteria > Ignavibacteriales > Ignavibacteriaceae > JAKAGZ01. Next base: position 4,923 of record DATFMR010000165.1, read on the forward strand.
TATTGTATGGCACCTGTTGCAATTATTGCTCCCTGACCGATCATTAATCTTGCAACCGAAGAAACCGTTCCTAATGTTCCGGGGTTGGTGAGAGTAATCGAAGTCCCCATAAATTCTGAAGGATCAACCTGTCCTTTTCTCGATCTCTGTACAAGGTCTTCATATTTATCCCAGAATTCCCTGAAGTTCATTTTATTTGCATTTTTTATATTGGGAACAATAAGGGAATGTGAGCCATCTTTTTTCTCAATATCAATCGCAAGACCGAGATTTACATTTACACGTTCAATCAGGTTAGGTTTTTCATCAATTATTGTAAATGAATTATTAATTGCAGGTATCTTTTTAACTGCTTTTAGAATTGCCCAGCTAATTAAATGGGTAAATGAAATTTTCCCCTGACCGGTTTTTTTTAGATGATTGTTGATGAGAGTCCTGTTTTCTTCCAGAAGTTTTACAGGAACAACTCTCTGAGATGTCGCAGTTGGAATTGTCAGGCTGGCTGTCATATTATCAAGTATTCTTGCCGAGCTGCCTGCGATTATTTTTACATCATCTTCTTCTGATGGTTCCGGCATTGAAACTTTTTTAGGTAAAGACAAAGACGACCCTTTCTTTTCAGCTTCGGAATTACCATTATTTTTCGTATTAGCTTCGCCGCCAAAAAACGTTCTCCATTGTTCCGGAATTTCTGATGGATTTTCATCGTAAAGTTTATGCAGATATTCTACAAACCACGTATTTGCGCCAAATTTTTCAAGTTCTTCTTTTTGTTCTTTAGTCAGATCGCTGGATTTCATTTTAAATATTAATCTTATAGTTTTGTTTTTAATTATTAAAAATAAAACAATCTTACTACTGCCTTAAATAAATGGCATCCGTAATTCAGAAATGTGATTTATTTTTCAGTTACTTAGGCTGAAATAAAATAATTTTATCTTAGTATATTAAATTAAGAAGATTTTTATATAAAAACTTAGCCAATTTGAGCGGAATAGGGTATAAATAAATCATGAAGGGTAAATAATGATAAACAACGAAGAGATTGCGAATTTAAGAAGAAACTGGTCGTTGAAGGAACTGGACGAGAAAAATGTTTGCAAAAATCCGTTTGAACAGTTTTCGATCTGGATGAAAGAAGCAATTGAAGCACAAATAGTTGACCCGAATGCAATGACGCTGGCAACAGCAGATAAATACGGCAATCCAACTGCAAGGATAGTTTTATTAAAAGGAATAGATGATAAAGGGCTGATATTTTATACTAATTACGAAAGCAAAAAAAGCAACGATTTGATGGAAAATCCTAAAGCAGCAGTAGTCTTTTTCTGGAAGGAACTTGAAAGGCAATTACGCGTAACAGGAAATGTTGAAAAGCTTACCCGAAAAGAATCAGAAGAATATTTCAAATCCCGTCCATATGAAAGTAAACTCGGAGCCTGGGCTTCAAAACAGAGTGCCGAAATAGGTAACAGAAAATCACTTGAAGAGAAATTTGAAGAAATAAAAAAGAAGTTTCCCGGTGAAGAAGTACCACTGCCGGATTTTTGGGGGGGATTCAGAATTATTCCGGACAAATTTGAATTCTGGCAGGGAAGAATAAACCGCATGCACGACAGAATTATTTATCTGAGAAATAATTTAGATTGGAAAATCACCAGGCTGGCTCCCTAGTTTTTAAACCTTGCTCTCAAAGCAGGACTTCCGCTTATCACGGTTCTGGCTCCAATTGCAATCAGTATTATTATTCCACCAATAATTGCATAAAATGATGGAATTTCTCCGTACCATATTAAAACCCAAACAGGATTCAATACCGGTTCAATCATGCTTATCAGGGATGCTTCAACTGCGTAAACTCTTTTTAATCCATAACTGAAAATTGCATAAGCTATTCCAATTTGAAAAATTCCAAGGAACGCAAGCATTGTAAAATCAGGTAAGGTAATTGTTGTCAATTCGAACATAGACGGCAGCAGGATTAAAACTACAATTATATTTCCGTAAAATATTGAACTGTATTGATATTCGTGTTTGTTTTTCCTCATTCCTAACAGGAATGCCGCAAAAGTTATCCCGGAAAGGAGAGCAAGTATATTTCCTTTAACATCTCCGGGTGAAAGCTTACCTGTAAAAAACAAAAGCATTCCTACAATACAAACTGAAATTGTAATTATATTGATCTTCTCGTATTTGGTTTTGTTTAAAACTGGTTCTAAAAGAAGAACATAAATCGGGGCAGTATATTGCAAAAAGATTGCATTTGCTGCAGTTGTCGTTTTTGTTGCAACTACATATAGAGTTAACAATGCCGCGTAAAAAAATGCGTTAAGAAATGTAAACCCGTTAACCTTTAAAAGTTTTTTGCGGAATAAAACGAGAAAAACAAGTGATGCAAAAACACATCTTGCGAAGGCAATCTGGAAAGGATTTAATGTAACAAGTTTAACAAGAATACCACCGGAACTCCACAGCAAGGCAGCAACTAAAACTGCAATTATTCCTTTTTGATGTTCCTGTAATTGTTTCATCCTTGTTTGATTTTATTAAGAAAGTGTATCAGCTAATTTAAGAATAGTTTAGCAAAAGTTGCTAATAATTTTTAGTTTATGCTATACTAAATATCAAAAATCTAAATTCATAAGAATAAAATTTGAAATATTTATACGATCCTCCATATTTAGTAAAAAGAGCATTTAAGAGTTTTATCTGGGAGACTTCAAACCAGAAAATCCTTCTTACTTTTGATGACGGACCATCTGCTGAAGCAACGGATACAATCCTAAAAACTCTGGATGAAAATAAACTTAAAGCTGTTTTCTTTTGTGTTGGTAATAATATCAGGTTGTTCCCCGAGCTTACAAAATCAATTTTAAATGAAGGTCATATTATCGGTAATCATACATTTAATCATAAAAAACTTACAACAATTAGTTACACAGAATCAATTAATGAAATAAATTCATTTACAGTTTTGTTAAAAGAAAAATATAATTATGATGTCAATTATTTCAGACCACCGCACGGGAAATTTAAGTTTAAAACATCATCGCTAATAAGAAAGTGTGGGTTAAAAAATGTAATGTGGTCTTTGTTGCCATATGATTTTAAGAATGAAATTAAAAGAGTTAAATTAGCTGTTGATAAATACCTGAAAAATAATTCGGTTGTCGTTTTGCACGACAGCAGAAAATCTATGAACATTATTAAAGATTCAATAAACATTGTGCTGGATACGGCAGCAAAAAATGGATTCGAAATCGGAGAACCGGCTGAATGTTTGAAATAATTTTTTTGAGTGTAATTTGCGGCTATTTTATTCACTCTGCTATTTTTATAATTGGAGCTTCTAAAAAATTTCCAATAATAGATGAAGAAAACCTGCCTTCAGTTTCAGTAATTGTTGCTGCAAGAAATGAAGATGATAAAATTCTGAAATGTATCGAATCACTTGATGCATTAGTCTTTCCTGAAAATAAAATTGAAATAATTATTATAGATGATCAATCGACTGACAAAACCGGGGAGATAGTTGATGACTTTATTAGGGGAAAATCTAAATTCAAAAAAATAATTGCTGAAAAAGAAATTGGGCGGTTGAGAGGAAAAACAAATGCACTTGCTAACGCTATCGAAATCGCAAAGAACGAGGTTATCCTTACTACCGATGCCGACTGCATGGTAAAACCAACCTGGGCAATAAAGACTGCTTCATATTATAAAGATGATGTCGGAATGGTAAATGGAATCACTGCTCAATTAGCTTTTAGTGGTTTTTCCGGAATGCAGAGCCTGGATTTTATTTATTTATTAACTGTTGCCGCCAGCACTATAAATTTAGGAAATCCGATAAGCTGTATCGGGAATAATATGTCTTTTCGGAAAAAAGCATATAAAGATGCAGGCGGATATGAAAATCTCCCGTTTAGTGTTACAGAAGATTTTAATTTATTAATGGCAATTTCGAAACTGAAAAAATATAAAATTATTTATCCTGTTGATTCAGATACTGTTGTTACATCATTGCCCTGTAGTGATGTTAAATCACTTTACAGGCAAAAGAAAAGATGGGCAGTCGGAGGACTTGGTGTTCCGTATAGCGGATTTATAATTCTGGCAAATGGATTTCTTGCATATCTTGGTATACTGTTAACACCTTTCTTTTACTCACCCCTATGTTTATATTTGATTGTCCTGAAATTATTTTTGGATGTTATGGTTTTTTATCCCGTTCTGAAAAATCTGGGACTAATTAAAAACTTCAAATATTTTTTACACTATCAACTTTATAGCACTTTCTATGTAATAGTACTTCCTTTTACAGTATTATTTAGTAGAAAAGTAATATGGAAGGAAAGAAAATATTAAAGGTAACTGATGCTCTTACTTTGTAATTATTATCTAACATACAGGTGTAATGCATTCTGCGAATTTTGTCATTTCGGAGTTCACGAGAATTTTAAAGATACTCCATATGCTAAACTGGAGGACTTTAAATCAAACGTTTCTCAACTTGCGGATCTCGGCGTAAAGTTTATTGACCTTACCGGAGGCGAGCCACTTTTGCATAAAGAAATTCATTTGATGGCAGAATATGCGAAAAGTTTAAAGATGCAGACAAGCATCACAAGCAATGGATTGCTTTATCCTAAATTTGCAGAAAAACTTGCCGGTAATGTGGACCTTCTACACTTTTCACTTGATTCACCGGATGAAGAAGAGCACAATAAAATTCGTAAGGTTGATTGCTTCAATCACGTATTTAAAAGTATAAATATTGCAAAGTCACTTGGCGAGTTTCCGGATCTGTTGTTTACTGTTACTAATGAGACTTACAAAAAACTACCAAGGATGCACGAGATTGCTCAAAAAAACGAGCTTATGCTTCTGGTTAACCCGGTTTTTTCCTATTTCGGTAACCCGGGATTAAATGAAGAAGCAATTAAATATATTGAAGAATACTGCAGCGGCAAAAAGGAGCTTTACCTGAATAAAGGATTTATGAAGCTTCGTCGTGATGGCGGAAATGATATTAATGATCCTGCCTGCAAAGCAGTTTCAAGAGTAGTCGTAATTTCTCCTTACAATGAAATTATTCTTCCTTGTTATCATTTTGAAAGGGAAAAAATTCCGATAGACAGACCGATCAAAGAAATCAGGTCCACTGAAAAAATAAAATATTATAAAAAAATGGAAGGTCGTTTTGACTTTTGCCAGGGCTGTACTGTCAATTGTTATTTTGAACCTTCATTCTTTTTCCCGACCAATTTCTATTCGATAGCCAGCCTTTCATCTAAATTTAAGTATGGTTTTAATAAACTGGTAAAACAAAAACTAAACAAGAAAAAATTACTAAAGACGGAAGATACTTGAAATGCGGAAAATTTCACTTCTAATGATTTCGATATTAATATTACTAACTAACTCATATTCACAATCAAAAAAAGAATGGTTCCCCTCAGGATTGAATGTGCAGCCATTTGCTGCCAATTTTCTTGAACCGAGAGCTGGTTTTTTTTATCTGCTTTGCGAAAAAAATATCAGGCTTGATATCGGGACTACTTCAGATATTTATAAAATCAATTATGAACGTAGTATTTTAACTTTTGGGGCTGATCTATTCACTTACACAAGATTGAGAAGTGAAAATAGTTTTAAGTTTCCTGTAGAAGCAATTGATTATCTGTTTGGTATAAACGCTGCTTATAAAATTAAAAATAGAAAAACAGCTTATGGTTTCAGATTTCGATTTGCTCATATCAGCGCTCACCTTGTTGATGGAAGTTATGACCAGGCAAATACAAGCTGGAGAAATGGGCGGAATCCATTGGTTTACAGCAGGGAATTTTTTGAAATTTTTCCATTTTACAGCATTGGAAGTTTACGTGCCTATGGTGGCATAACTTATATGTTCCACGTAGTTCCAAAAGAGATAGGTAAAGGAATTTACCAGGTTGGTTTTGATTATTATTATAGAAATTTCCCTTCAAAAATATTTACTCCTTATATCGGTTATGATTTTAAATTGCAGAAAGTTGGAAAGTATTCCGGAACTAATTCAATTACTGGGGGATTAAAATTCGGAAAGTGGAATAAAAAGGGATTTACTGTCTCTTTTTCTTATATCTCCGGCACAAGTGTACACGGCGAATATTTTGATCTGAATGAAAGTTATACAACACTTGGATTTAGTGTGGAACTTTAATAATGCAGGAAGACAAAAATTATACATACCAGGTAAATATTGAGCCGGAAATTCAAAAAAAAGAAAAACAGAAATACTGGCTTCATATCGGGTTGTTCGTTGCTACTTTTATAACTACAACTATAGCCGGGGTTCAATGGACTACTGGAAATACAGGTCCTTATGATATTGCAATACTGACGAAAGGATTACCATATTCACTTTCAATTCTTTTTATAATTGGCTGTCACGAGTTTGGACATTACTTTGCGGCAGTCTATCATAAAGTAAAAGCAACATTACCATTCTTTATTCCGTTTCCGCCAATACCATTCTTTTTGAATTTTGGTACACTCGGGGCTGTGATAAAAACTAAATCACCAGTAATGTCTAAAAAAGCAATGTTTGATATTGGGATTGCAGGACCGATTGCCGGATTTATTGCATGTTTAATTGTGCTGGTCTACGGATTTACTCACATTCCGGGGAAAGAATATATACTGACTGTTCATCCGGATTATTTCACTCCGGATTTTGGTAAGAATGCACTTGAGCTGAGATTCGGTGATACACTGCTTTTCTCTTTTTTTAAATTGATTTTTGTTAGTAAATCTCAATTCTTTCCTCCTATGAGTGAAATTTATCACTATCCATTTCTTTGCGTAGGGTGGTTTGGATTGTTTATTACTTCAATGAATATGATCCCGGTTGGTCAATTGGACGGGGGACACATTGCTTATACAATGTTTGGAGATACTAATCATTACAAAATAGCGGTAGTTTCTTTCTCGTTATTGTTTATTTTAGGAACGTTAGGAATATTGGAAGCGACAATGGATCTCGGTTTTACTTTTGGATGGTCGGGCTGGTTGTTCTGGGCTTTGATACTTTTCTTTTTTATAAAGTTGAAGCATCCACCAATACCGGATTACGAAACAATTGGAAAGGGAAGATTGATATTAGGATATTTTAGTTTCTTTATTTTATTGATTTCTTTTTCTCCATCGCCATTTATTGTTAGTGGTCTTTAATTTTTAGGTTGGAGAATTCAAAAATTTAAATTAACATTGGATATATGAAAAAAATAATTCCATCCCTTCTGCTCCTTATCATTTTTGGATGTAATAAAGATTACAATAATGTGATTGATGTACCAATCAGCAACATTCAGGTTTTATCTGTTAGTACTGCTAATTCATTCATTTATAATTCAGCAGATTCTTTAATCACTATTAATATAAATTTCAAATTTGTTACCGGATTGACTGCGGTCTATTTTGATGTTTATAATCCGGAATTAATCAAAGTGAATTCTGACCAATTGGAATTATATGATAACGGTAATTCGACTAATGGAGATTTAACAGAGGGTGATAATATCTATTCTAATAAGTTTCCTATGAGTATGTATTACCTGAGTGGTGAATATGTTGTTAAATATTTCTATAAGGATAATTCTGGAAATATTTACCAGTCGGCTCAGCAGAATTTCACATACAGCAATGGTCAAAACAATGTAGCGCCTATTATTTCTAACCTGGTCATGCCTGATACAGCTAATTTTGATCAATCTATAACTTTTTCCGTTCAGGCATTTGATTCAAACGGTGCCGGCGACATCAACAATGTTTATTATGAATTTTTTAAACCTGATGGGACTCAAATAATAAATAGCTCTGGAGTATCTAAATTTTCTTTATATGATAATGGGGACACTAGTGGTGCAGGGGATAGTATTGCAAATGATGGTATCTTTTCAGCGAAATTAACTTTCCCTTCAGGGCAAACGGCTGGTAGCTGGACATTTAAGTTCCGGGCGGTTGACAGGGGGAATAAATTCAGTAATGAAATAAGTAAAATCTTGATTGTTCAATGAAAAATAATTTATTATTAATATTCTGTTTTTGTTTTTTTATCATTACAAATGTAAATGCACAGTATGGCCCTGTGACTTACCATTTACAAAAAAGCAAGTCACTTTCTAAAATCAGTTCTGATCCGACTCCAGCCGGCAATAGTATTCAGGAAATAATAATAATTGGTGATACCATACTTACCAGCAGCCGGGGATTAAATATTTCTACAGACGGTGGAACAAGTTGGCAAAATTTTTATGGAACCTCTGATTTTGGATCTGATGGAGTATATTCTATCGGGTATGATGATGGGGTAATATGGGCGGCAACAGGGCAAAGGTATTATGATAGCGATTTGCAGCAAAGTATTGATAAGGGAACGGGATACAGAGTATCTACCGATATGGGAAATACTTGGAGAACAATTCTCCAGCCGGTAGATTCAGATAGTGATACTATAATCGTGTATGGAATTAATAATTTAAGAGCTTTGCCTGTTACTGTTACAGACCAAAATGTAACATTTGATCTTGCATTTACACAGGGAACTGTATGGGCAGCCTCTTTTGCTGCAGGTTTGAGAAAAAGCACAGATAATGGCCAAACCTGGCAAAGAGTAGTTCTACCTGCTGATTATCTTGAACATATTTCCCCTTCTGACACATTAAACTATTGCTATTCGCCTGTTGCGGGTAGTGTTTGCTCACAGGGATTTCTGAATCTTGAAGGTTTTTCAGTGCTTGCAGTAGATGATACTACTCTTTATGTAGGTACTGCAGGTGGAATTAATAAATCAACTGATGGGGGAATTAGCTGGACCAAGTTTTCTCATGGTAGCCAGCAAAATTCTATCAGCGGAAACTGGGTTACGTTTCTGGATTATAATTTATCCAATAATACGGTTTGGGCTTCTACCTGGAGAGCCGAGGGTCCGGATGAACTTTATGGAATAAGTGCTACTAGTGATGGAGGCACCAATTGGTCTGTTTATTTGCCTGATGTGAGATCTTATAATTTCGGGTTTAAAGGTAATCAGGTAATAGCATCGACTGATGACGGTGCTTTTAGATCCAGCGATGATGGAAGAACCTGGATTCTGCCTACTTCTATTTACGATAGTGAATCGAAGGTTAAGTTAACCACTACTATTTTTTATGATGCCGGGGTTAACGGGAATACTATATGGCTAGGCTCCGAACAAGGACTAGTAAAATTAAATGAAACCGGTGGAATGTGGCAAGGCAACTGGAAAATTTTCAGGGCGTCTTCTAATCTTGAATCTAATGATATGACATATGCTTTCCCAAATCCTTTTTTACCCAAAACAACTACTAATAAAGTAGAAATTGTATATTCTACTGGAGGAAACTCAGTACCTGTTACTATCAGAATCTTTGATTTCGGGATGAACTACGTTAGAACAATTATCCAAAATGTTACTAAGGGAAGTAGCTCAAATTTATCCGAACGTGATTATTGGGATGGTAAAGATGATAATGGAAATCTCGTATCAAATGGAGTTTACTTTTACAGGATAGATCGCGGTTCAAGCGAACCTATATTTGGGAAAATACTGGTAATTAAGTAGAGGAAAAATTTGAAAAAATTATTTTTTATTTTACTGTTTTCAACTTTTATATATGCACAACCTAAATTTACCGGTATTTCCAGCCAGCCGGGTGCATTCAGCAGATTAGGATTCGGAGCCAGAGGAATGGGGATGGGAAATGCAATGTCTGCAATCACAGATGGAAATTTAGTTTCATATTATAATCCTGCACTTGCTGTTTTTCAGGAACAAAGTTCTTTCCAAACATCATATTCAATACTTTCACTGGATAGAAAATTAAATTTTGTAAATTTTACAAAACGGTTTGATTTTTATGGAGATGGTGAAGAAGAAGCAAGCCTTCCCCCAAGGTCATCTTCCGGCATAAGTTTGGGACTAATTAATGCAGGTGTTTCAAATATTGATGGAAGAGATGAATCCGGTAATCCGACAGGTGCATTATCAACTACTGAAAACCAATTCTTTTTTGCTTTTGCAAACAGATTCTCGGAAAGAGTAGCTGTTGGAGTAGCGATCAAATATTATTATTATAAACTTTTTGAAGGCTTTAAATCAACAGGTATTGGCCTTGATGTCGGAGCGATTTATAAACTAAATTCACAAATAAACATTTCATTTGTTATTACGGATATTGAAAGTAAATATAAATGGGATTCAAGTGAAATTTTAGTAAGTGAAGGCAGCAGTTACGAAGATAAATTTCCTGTACTAAAAAAAATTGGTGTAAGCTATAAGAATGAACAATTACATCTTATAGGTGGGCTTGAGTTTGAAAACAGCAACGCAGGAACAAATATTATAAGAGCCGGTGCAGAAGTAAATGTAATTGATCAGCTTTATTTAAGGGGTGGTATTGATCAGCTAAATTTAAGTAACTCCGATTTTCCCATCAGACCTTCCCTTGGGTTATCATTTTTTAAAGCTTTCGGTGGATGGTTAATAGGTGTTGATTATGCATATGTATTTGAAAAATATTCTCCGGAAGACAGGCATATTATCGGTGTAAATGTTAGATTTTGATTAAATTTGTGACAATGAATATTAAATCATTTTCAAAAATATCTTTATTTGTTTTTCTCTTAAGCATTTCACTTTTCTCCCAGAGCGGCGGGAAAAGCGGTTTGTCCTTCCTGAAATTTGGATTTGGTGCCAGGAATATTGCACTCGGTGATGCCGGATCAGCTTTTTCTAATGATGTTACCGCACTTTTTTATAATCCTGCAAAACTTGCCGGCAAAAATAACTCAGAACTTATGCTAATGCATAATAGCTGGATCCAGGACATAAGAAGTGAAGTAATAGGAGCAAAAACTTCCTTCTGGGGATTACCTGTTGCAGTTGGGTTTATTGTAACTTCAATAAATGATATTGAAGTCAGGAACAGAGTAGGTGATCCTGAAGCAACATTTAATGCAAATTATTTTTCAGGGAGTATTGCGACAGGCTTTAAATTAAATTCCAGTTTTGATGTTGGCTTTTCAGTAAAATATCTTTATGAAAATATTTTTGTAGATGAATCAAACGGTTTCGGTATTGATCTGGGTGTCGTTTATAAATCACCAGTTAAAGATCTAAATATTTCCGTTGCTGTAAGAAATATTGGCTCAATGAATTCTCTCAGAAGTACGGCTACTAAATTACCAACTGAATTAAGAATCGGGACTTCATATTTGTACTCAATTACTGATTCAAAAATCAATTTAACCGGTGGACTTGAATACCTGAGCTATTTAAGAGAAAATGAAAATCATATCAATATTGGACTTGAAGCTACATATAATAATTCGTTTTCATTGCGCGGCGGTTATCAATCCGGTTATGAATCAAAAGGCATTACAGCAGGTGTAGGAATTAAATGGGGAAATCTTTTCATCGATTATGCTTATGTTCCATTTAAACTTGGTCTGGGAAATGCAAGTTTATTTTCTATCCAATTCGATTTTAATTGAGTCCTAAAATTTATTTTCAAAAAACAATAAATTGATTCCAAATAAAATATTTGCTTATCTAAACTCAAACTTTAAAACATTACTGCTTCTTTATTTTCTTGTCCAATTATTTATATTACTTTTCACATCTTTAAACTATACAAGCGATTCTCTCTATTATTATCAGCTTGCGCAGGGCTGCATTTCTAACCATACTTTTTATCCAACTCATCAAAATTTTTATAATGATTACCTGGTCGCACCAGCTTATATAAATTTATTGATTGTTCTGCTGTCAATTATTAACTCAAAATTAGTAATTGGATTTTTGAATATTATTCTGAATTTCACTCAAGTTTGCCTTGTATATAAAATAACAGAAAATATTTTCGGAAAAAATTCGGGCAAAACTGCAGTGATAATTTATTGCTTTTATCTCTCTACACTCGGAATGATTTTGATGAATTACACCGAAATGCTTTTTATGGTTTTTGTCCTGATGAGTATTTATTTCTTCCTGAAGAAATCTAATCTTATGTACGTTTGTTCAGGAATGTTTGCCGGAGCTGCTGTTGGTGTAAGACCCCTGGGCTGGGTTTTGGTGGCTGCATATCTTATAAATTATTTCATTGATTTTAAAAATCTTAACAAGAATTTTGGCAATTATAGTTTATTAATTACCGGGGCAGCAATTTTTATCCTTGGATTTGGGCTGTTCACTTATTCAAATTCGGGACGTTTCATTTACACATCTACAAACGCTCCAATAAATATTTTAATTGGGGCAAATGATGATGCCACAGGGGCTTACAACGACAGGGTTTTTGAAAAAGGCAATGCTGGTTACATCGAAAATCCGGAAAGATTTACATACGACCAAAAACAAAATCTCTGGATGCATGAAGCTGAGATCTGGATTTTTGAACATCCTCTAAAATGGCTTTCTCTTTTCCCGATGAAGCTGGTTCATATGTTTGCCTGGGATGATTTCTCTGTATCAAAATTACTTGTCGGCAATGACTGGAATCTTTACCGGATTGTAAAAAACATATTCTCCGGAAAATTTTCTGAAATTATGCCAGGTGAACAGCCTTTTGTAAAGTTTTCTTATTTCATTATTCTAATCGTTCATCATCTGTATTATTATTCATTAATAACTATGCTTTTAACCGTGATCTTTATTTATTTCAAAGAAATAATTGAAAATCCAATTCTAAGAATTTTAATTTTGTTTTCGGTAATGGGCATATTTATACATTTACTGACTTTTGGTGATGCACGGTATAAATATCCTTATATTATAACAGCGATGATTTTTATTTCGCCGATAGTAAACCAAATTGTTAATAAAAAGAAGATCAAATCGTTAACAGGGGAATACGGTAAAAATTATGTTTGAATTCTTAAAATACGATGAAGCTATCCTTCAAAAAAATGATTGGGATAAATTTGTTGACCAATCTGATAACGGGACAATGTTCCATAAAAAAAAATTCCTTTCCTATCATCCTAAAAATAGATTTACAGATTCTTCTCTCATCGTAATGAAAAATGGGAAACTATTTTCAGTTTTGCCTGCAATAGAAGTAGAAAGCGAAGGAAAGAAAGTATTAAATTCTCACGGAGGCGCATCTTACGGCGGATTTGTATATAAAACTGATTTGAATCTAAGAGATGCTTTTTCTCTTGCTGAAGGGTTAATCGATTTTGGAAAAACAAATAAAATTGACAGGATTCAATTAACTCTTCCACCGATAATTTACGAGACAAAGTATTCAAACTATATTGATTTTGCTTTGCTTAAAAATGGATTCGATTATTTGAAGAGAGAAATTTCCAGTATTGTTCAGCTCGATATTGAAAGAGAAAAATTACTTTCAACATATCGTGCAGAAGCCAGGACAGCAGTGAACAAATCAATTAAAAAAGGTGTGGAGATTAAAGAATGCGATAATTACGATGAATATTACGAAATTCTAAAAAAGAATTTGAAACTAAGACATAATGTTAATCCAACGCACACAATTGAAGAGTTAAAAAAGTTAAGCAAAATGTTTCCGAATGAGATAAGACTCTGGGGTGCATTTTTAGAAGATAAACTGATTGCAGGTGTGTGCAATTTTAGTGCAAACAATAGTGTTGTGCTGGCTTTTTATATCAGCCACGATGAAGATTACCAGGAATACCGCGCAGTGAATCTATTGTTTTATGAAATAATGAAAAAATACCAGGATGAAAGATTTCATTTCTTAGATTTTGGGATATTTACTGTTAATATGGATCCCAACTGGGGGCTTGCAAGATTCAAAGAAAATTTTGGTGCAAGGGGAATTTTCAGAGATACTTTATTTAAAGATATTTAATGTTGAAAATTTTACACATCGCACCGCAAAATTACGCTGGTGTTCCGTATGATTTTTATCAAATGCACAATAAATGCGGTGATTATTCAAGGATAATTACTCTGCATAAAAATCCTCTCGATTTTCCCGAAGATATTTGTCTCAATCTGCCTATTCCGCAATTTAGTCTGGCAAAAAAATGGCGGACTAAAAAAATGAGTGATATTGAAAAAGACGGTACCACTAATGCAAAATATTTCCAGCCAAAAAATATTTTAGAAATTTTGTACTTCCGGTGTATTGATTTCTCCCGCAAAGATAAAATAGAAGAAGTCATTGAAAAATATGAACTCGATAAATTCGATATAATCCATTTTGATTCCGGGCTGGATTTTTACAGGAACGCTTCACAGGCGCTGAAATGGAAAAAGCTTGGTAAAAAAATTGTGTGCTGCTATTACGGAAGCGATCTGCGAATAAGGGGAATCATTAAAGAGTTGGACGATATCTCTGATCTTAATATTACTTCAGAATATGACCACCTTGCTATGAAAAGTGATCTTGAATATTTATTCTATCCTTATGATTCTTCAGAATTACCTGAATTGAACAACCAGGAAAATGAAATTGTTACAATTGTTCATTCACCAACTAACAGAAAATACAAAGGGACAGAATTAATCGTAAACGTAATTGAAAAAATTAAAAAAGAGAGAAAAATAAATTTTATATTATTAGAGAATGAAAAAAGAAGTAAGGTGCTTGAAGAAAAAAGCAAATGCAATATTTGCATTGACCAGGTGGGGGGAAGAATGGGTGGAACAGGTTACGGTAAAGCTGGAATTGAGACACTTGCAATGGGAATTCCAACAGTTACCAATATGACGAAAGAATATTCGGATTGGCTACCTGAAAATCCATTTGTTGTAGCAAATAATGAATCAGAATTATATGATAAATTAATTGAGCTAATTGATAACAAAGAACTTAGTATACAAATCGGTAAAAGTGGCAAAGCCTGGACTGAAAAATATCACGGTTTTGAAAATGTTAATAAAAATCTGAAAGAACTTTATAAAAATAATAATATCATTTAATGCCTGAGAAAAGCTTAACAAAGTCAGTCGCATGGTACAGCCTGGGGAATATATTTATCAGGTCGTTAAGTTTTATTCTTCTTCCTTTATATTCCAATTTAATTCCCACAAAAGAATTTGGCAATTACGCTTTACTATTGTCAATTTATGCAATTGCCTCCGTCTTTTATCAGTTCGGAATGCATGGAGCATTTAATAAATATTTTATAGCTGCAAGGTCGGATAAAAGAAGAATAATGGTTTTCTCAACCATTTTGAACTTTGTAATTTTATCAGGAATAATTTTAACAGTTCTGTTCTTCATTTTTGCTTACCAGGTTTCTATAATGATTTTCGGCGACACAAATTTTGTTTACTTATTGAAACTGATTTTTGCAGCCTTGTTTATAGAAACTTTGACTTTCTATATCCTTTTCTTATTAAAGACAAAAGAGGAATCTAAAAAGGCGGTAACATACTCTGCAATCGGTGCAATATTTAATTTGGTACTTAATATCCTGTTTGTTTATTTTCTCAAACTTTCGGTATCGGGTATTATTCTTGCTCAATTAATTTCAAGCTCTATTTTATTGATTCTTCTTATCGGCACAATTAAAGACGATTACATATTCAAAATAGATAAAGACCTTTTAAAAGGATTACTTAAATTTTCCTATCCGCTGGCGATAGCCGGACTATTTTCTTCCGCTGTCGATGTTGCCGACAGGTTTATTCTTAATGATTTACTTGGAAGAGAACAGGTGGGTATATACAGTTTCGCTTACAGAATAGCTCTTGTGATGAATGTATTTGTGATTTCTTTCAGGTCAGCTTGGAGTCCGCATTCACTTAATCTATTTTATTCAAAGGATTATAAAGCTTCATTCGGGAAAACATTAAGCCGACTTGTTGCAGTGAGCTGTATTTTACTCCTTGCAGTTTCATTGTTTGCCGGCTACTTATTTGAAATCAGGATATTTGATTTTGCGTTTTTTAATTCCTCTTATAAACCTGGAATTATAATTTTGCCGCTGGTGATTATCGGGTATATATTCAGTGGTATTTCATCTTTTTACTCAGTATATCCATATATTGCAAATAAGAGTTATCATTTCCTGATTTCAGATTTTATTGCCCTTGGTACGAATATAATTCTAAACTTTATTTTGATTCCGCAACTTGGATTGCTTGGCGCTGCCTTTGCAACTGCAATAGGATTTTTATTCGGGGCAACTTACCTGTTCTTTATTTCGCGTGAGCAGATTAAAATTGATTACCAGACGAAGAATTTGACAATTATTATTATGTCGGCATTATTGTTTTTATTAATAGGGCTAAACGTTAAAAATATTTATGTTGATATTGCAATGGTTGGAGCTTATTTATTTACTTTGCATAAAGTAGTGAAATTAAAAATAAGCGGACTTTTTAAATTATCATAGACCTGAAATTAGACTCAACAATTTTTGTGATTCAGTCTCCCAGTTTTTATTTCTCTCAATTTCCATTCTTCCGTTTTTTGAATGTTCGAGATATAAAGTCTTGTCATTTAAATATTTCTCAATTAATTTGACAATTTCATCTTTATTGTCAGGATCTGCCAGGAATCCAAAATTGTCAGCTTTCATTTCATCTCTGATTGGTTTTACATCTGTAAAAATGAAGGGTTTGCCGCACGCCATATATTCAAATATTTTAATCGGCAGTGAATTATTATAGATATAATTTCTTTTGCGTAGATCAAAGCAAATATGAACGTCTGCAAGATTTTCGGAGATATTTTTATATTCAGTCCATTCTCTTAACTCAATCTGAATCGATTTTTTGTTTCTTATAATATTATTAAACTCATTTTCTTCATTCTTACTCTGGAATTTACCGACCAATCTTAGCTTAATTTGCAAACCCGGATGTGCATCGGCTAATTTTTCAGCAACATGTAAAAGTTCAATAATTCCACGACTAAAATTAATTAATCCCGCGTAACAAAGAATCAATTCATCCTTTATCGGGGTGGGGGAATATCTAAAATACTTTATAACTGGATAATACCTTATTATTATCTTCCTCTTAAACGGTGAAATTATCTTATATCTATTTAATTTCGATTTTTCACCGGAAATAATAGAATCACATTTGTTTGTTAGAAAAATGTTACCGGCAAACAAGCTGAGATAATTAAGTATCTTGAGAATACCTGATTTTTTAAAAGCAACATTTTCAGGGTACCATTCAGTAACATCTGAAACTATTTTACATTTATTATTGTCAGTCTTTTTATATTTGTAAGCAGGTATGATTGCTGATACTTCCGGGCAGATTATCAAATCGGGCTTAAACTCTCTAATAAGTGAAAAAAGCCTGTTCAGTTTTTCTTTTCTGCTTAATGTATCGTCAGAAAATCCTTTGATAAAGACATTCTCTTTTTTAATTGAAATGTTTTCGGTTGAACAGAAAATTACAGTATCATATCCGTTGGAAGAAATACTTATTGCAAATTTCCAGAAAATTCTCTCATCAAGAGGAGGATGTCCCGTTGTTACTAAAGCTACTTTTTTAATCATACTGTAATCTAATAAATATTAAAATTTTATTGCTCGATTTATGAAGAATCCCAGAATATTAATAGTCAGACCTGACAGGATAGGAGATGTGGTTCTCTCAACTCATCTTCCGCGGGAAATAAGAAGAAAATATCCCGATTCTTATATCAGTGTTCTTTTAAGAGAATACACAAAAGACATCTATTCCGGAAATCCCAAAGTTAACTCAATAATTACAATAGATAATAAATCGTGGATTACTTTAGCAAAAGAGATCAGAAAGCAAAAATTTGATATAGCAATTACTCTTATTCCAACGGAAAAATTAAACTGGATACTTTTTCTTGCGGGAATAAAAAACAGGATCGGGGTAGGGCACAAGTTTTACCAGTTTGTTACTAATTCAAAAAGTGTTTTCAGGCGAAAATATAAACCCCTCCGTCATGAAGCTGATTATTGCGCCGATCATTTAAGGAAACTCGGAATAGAAGTTGAAAATCTCGATTCAGAAATTTACCTGAATGATGATGAAATAAATAAGAAGAATGATTTTAAAAGCTCTGTATGTCCTGCCGGAGAAAAACTGATTGGAATTAATTCAACCAGTGGAAACTCAGCACCAAATATGCCTGCGGATGAATATAAAAAACTTACTGAAAAATTATTAACAGTAAAGGATTTAAGAGTTGCAATTACTGACCTGGACCCTCCTGAAGTGTTAAGAAATATTCCGGGTATAGTTTATCCTAATATTGACAAAAAACTGAGCGAAGCAATTGTAAATTTTGCTGCACTTGATTGGTTAATTTCATCCAGTACCGGACCAATGCATATAGCAGCAGCTCTTAAAATTCCGACTATATCACTTTTTTGCCCGCTTCCGGCTAGTTCACCGGGTCTCTGGTCTCCCAAAGGAAATTCTTCATTAATTATTTTACCGGCAGAAAATTACTGTCAGAACTCCTGTCCAGGCGATCCTAAGCTATGTAGTTTTGAAGGGAGCGGTGGAATAGATGCAGAAATAGTATTTAGAAATGTAAAAGAAAAATTAAATTTTCAATGAAAAAAATTCTGCTTGCTCCCAATAGTTTTAAAGAATGCTCCGGAGCAACTGAAATATGTAAAATCCTCTCCGAGAAATTAGACACAAATCAGAACATTAAAACCAGGTGTATCCCAATATCAGACGGTGGTGATGGATTCCTGGACATTTGTAAAAACCTGTTTAACCTGGACATAATAAATTACCAAGTTTCAACTACTTACAGTAATGACCTTTTGAATTGTAGAATTGGATATTCTGCGGGAAGTAAGGAAATTTATATTGAATCGGCTGAAGTAATTGGTTTGCATAAAATCCCGGTTGATAAGAGACACCCTTTGTCCTTAAACTCCAGAGGGTTAGGGGAATTGCTTAAATGTATAATTGATGCCAAACTGGATGTTGATAAAGTAATAATTGGTGTTGGCGGTACCGGGACCAGTGATCTTGGGCTTGGACTGTGCTCCGTATTCGGTTTGGAATTAATTGACTTTTTTGACAAAAAAATGGAAGTTATTCCGGATAATTTTTCTACAACGGAAAAATTTAATTGGGAAAACACTTCTTTACCTTTTGACATTGAGCTGGTTATGGATGTTAATAATCCGCTGCTGGGGGAAAATGGAGCAGTAAAAACCTTTGCCCGGCAAAAAGGAGCCACTACAAGAGAAATTAAAACTTTAGAGCTTGGTTTTACTAAAATTATTAAATTGTTAAAAAACAATAGTTTACTAAAAGATGATTTATGGCTAAGCGGGGCAGGTGGCGGGCTGGCAGCGGGACTGCAAATTTTCTTTAATGCAAAGCTATTACCGTCTGAAGATTTTATAAAAAGTAATCTTTTGGGTAAGCTTGATTTTTCCGATTTTGATTTAATTGTAACCGGCGAGGGAGCATTTAATAATCAAAGTTTGATGAAAAAGGGAGCAGGAGTAATACTTGAAATTTGTGAAGAAAAAAAGATTCCAGTTGCTCTTGTTTGTGGAAAAATAGAAAAGGAATTACTGGAAAAAATGGACAATACAATTTATCCGATTGAATTAGCCTCGTTTTTCGATGGTGATATGAATAAATCGATTAAAAATTATAAAAATGGTTTGGAATTAGCAGGGGATAAAATTATATCCTTATTAAAAGTTTAACGATAGCCTAATTTTTATTAAATTTAGCCAATAACTCTCAAAATTTAATTTTAAAACTTTCAGGGAATTAATGAAACAGTATCAGGATTTAGTAAGATTAGTTCTTGAAAACGGGGTAAGGAAACCAAATAGAACCGGCGTAGATACTATTTCATATTTTGGCGCTTTTTACCGGGTTGATCTTTCCGAAGGGTTTCCATTATTAACAACCAAGGAAATGAAATGGAAATCTCTATTACATGAAGTTTTATGGTATTTATCAGGTGAAGACCATATCAGAAATTTAAGAGAAAAGACTAAAATCTGGAATGCCTGGGCTGACGAAGATGGAAATCTTGATACAGCATACGGATATTACTGGCGCCATTTCCCGAGTGCTCAAAAAGATGAAAACGGGAAGTGGAAGGTAAGGGAAGTTGATCAGATTCAATATGTAATTGATGAGATCAGAAAAAATCCGAACAGCAGGAGACTCGTAGTTTCTGCCTGGGAGCCGGGAAACGCAACAACAAGTAAACTTCCACCGTGTCACTACACTTATACATTTAACGTTGCAGCCGGCAAATTAAATTGCCATCTTACACAGCGATCAGGCGATATTGCTCTCGGTATACCATTTAATCTTGCAGCATATTCTCTTTTAACTCAAATAATTGCGCAGGAAACTGATCTTGAACTTGGATTTTTCGCACACACGATTGTTGATGCTCATATTTATTATGCAGAAAAAGGTTCGCCGATGGAAAAATATGATCACAGTGAAGGTTTAAAAGAACAACTGAACCGCGAACCTCTTCCTCTTCCCAAATTAGTAATTGCAAAAAAGCCAATAAATGAATTACAGTTTGAAGATTTCGAAGTTATCGGATACGAGAGCCACGACAAGATAAAATTTGAGGTAGCTGTGTGAGGATCATAATCATTTCTGCTATTGCACAAAACAGGGTAATTGGAAAATCTAACGGGGAAATGCCCTGGCACGTAAAGGAAGAATTTCAGCATTTTAAAAATACAACTCTCGGTTTTCCAATTATTATGGGAAGAAAAACTTTTGAAACTTTGGGAAAACCACTAAAGGGCAGAACAAACATTATTATTACAAGGAAAACCGGACTGGAATATCCATTTGAAGAAGTTAAAATATTTCATAGCTTAAAGGATTCATATACATTTTGTGAAAATGAAAAATCTGAAAAAGCATTTGTAATCGGCGGAGGCGAAATTTATAGACAGGCATTGGATACTGCCGATGAAATGATACTTTCTTTTATGAAATTTAAAGCCGAAGGGGACGTATATTTCCCTGATTTCAATGAGAATGAGTGGAGAGTTGAATCAAAAGAAGATAGAGAACAGTTTGAAATACGAAGGTACATAAGAAATTAAATGACAAATAAAAAAATAAAAATATTACCGGATAACATTGCGAACAAAATTGCTGCCGGCGAAGTAGTTCAAAGGCCTGAATCAGTGGTAAAAGAATTGATGGAAAACGCTATTGACGCTGATGCAAACAAAATTGAAGTGATTGTAAAAAGAGCCGGTAAAACTTTAATACAGGTTTTTGATAATGGAAGCGGTATGAATGAAGAAGATGCTGTCCTTTCAATTCAGAAGCATGCTACAAGCAAAATTACAGCTTATGAGGATCTTGAAGCAATAAAAACTCTTGGATTCAGGGGTGAAGCGTTAAGTTCAATTGCAGCTGTAAGTCAGCTTGAAATAAGGACGGAAACCAAGGAAGAGGAACTTGGAACCTTAATCAGAATGGATGATTCAGAAAATTTAATTAAAGAAAAAGGCTCATATCCAAAAGGGACATCCATTTCGGTTAAAAATATTTTTTATAACACTCCTGCAAGGAGGAATTTTCTTAAAACCGATGCAACCGAAATCAGGCATATAATTGATACGTTCAACAAAATTTCTTTGAGCTACCCCGGAATTCATTTTAAATTTTATCACGATGATGAAATAACTATCGATTATCCTGCCGGCTCCCTGGAAGAAAGGATAAAAAAAGTTTTCGCGGATAATATGCTTGATGCGCTTGTTCCGGTTGAAGAAAAAACTGAATATA
Source organism: Ignavibacteriaceae bacterium (assembly GCA_035266865.1). GTDB lineage: Bacteria > Bacteroidota > Ignavibacteria > Ignavibacteriales > Ignavibacteriaceae > JAKAGZ01. The sequence goes on from DATFMR010000165.1 coordinate 26,686, forward strand.
TAAGTCTTACTGGCTTTATCGGCAAACCGAGCATGCTTAAAAAAAGCAAAGGTGAGCAATATTTATTTCTTAACCGTCGTTATGTTTCCAGCAAGCAAATTAACCATGCTGTTTTTTCTGCGTACGAAAATATCCTTGAAAAAGGAGATTACCCGTTTTTTATTCTCTTTCTGGAAGTTGATCCGCACAAAATTGATGTTAATGTTCATCCAAGTAAACTTGAAGTAAAATTTGAGGATGAAAAAAACATTTACAATTTTGTAATGGCAGTCATCAAAAAGAGTCTCGGTACACACGATCTTGTTCCATCAATGATGTTTACGGATGTAACTGATGAAACCGAAAAACTAAGATTCAACCACTTTAACAAAGTAAATAAAGATGACTTCAGTGACAGACCGGCATTTGAAACTCAAAGAAGCGGAAGTGAAAAAAGAATTACTGATAATGAAATTGATATGATATTCAGTTCAATTCCGGATGATATAATTACTCCTGCTTCTTCTGAAAAAGTTACAATGCCATTCGACAAAACTGAAGAGAGTGAAGTGTATCACAAAGTAAGCAGGGAAGAAGGCGAAATTACTCCGGAGGTTGATTCGCCTTTTATCATTCAGCTTCACAACAAATATATTTTATCGCAAATTAAAACAGGATTGATGATCATTGATCAGCATGTTGCACACGAGAGAATTTTATACGAAAAAGCTTTAAAAAGATTCGATGTTAATATGCCGTTTTCCCAGCAACTGCTATTTCCCAGAAAAATGACTCTTGATCCCGGTACTTATGGAATTGTAAAAGAACTACAGAATTATTTAAGCAAACTCGGATTTGCAATTAAATTTCTCAGTAAAAATTCAATAATTATTGAAGGCGTTCCGGAAGATGTTAAACAGGGTTCAGAAGAAAAAATTCTTCTTGAATTGATTGACGAGTATCTTACAAATCAAAGAGAAAAAAAACTTGAGGACAGGGATAATATTGCAAAATCATATTCTTGCAAAACGGCAATTAAAGCCGGAGACAAATTAACCGACAGGGAAATGCGACTTTTGATAGATCAGCTTTTTGCTACATCGATGCCTTATGTTTGTCCGCATGGGAGACCGATACTGGTAAAAATTTCGCTCGATGAATTTGACAGGAGGTTCGGAAGAACAAGTTAGAATAATTATATTTAAATTATTTCTTACAATATCTTAAGCTAAGTATCAGAATGAAGAAATAAATTGAAAACCAAAACTCAGGATTTATTATGATTGACCAGGAATATAAAAAGAGAAGAGAAGCATTTGATGAAAAAGTCAAAGCGGCAAAAACAAACGGGATGACTTTTACGACTGTCAGCGGCGAAGAAGTCAATCCTTTTTACGGTCCGGATGACATTGAAAACATAAATTATTTAAGCGATATCGGGTTCCCCGGTGAATATCCTTATACAAGGGGAATACATACAAATACATACCGTGGAAAATTATGGACGATGCGCCAGTTTGCCGGATTTGGTTCGCCTGAGGACACAAACAACAGGTTTCATTATCTTCTTAAAAATGGTCAGACAGGTTTATCGGTCGCATTTGATCTTCCTACATTAATGGGCTGGGATGCAGACGCTCCGTTGAGTGAAGGGGAAGTTGGAATTTGCGGAGTTGCAATATCTTCTCTGAAGGATATGCAGACATTATTTAATAAAATTCCGCTTGATAAAGTTTCAACATCGATGACGATAAATTCGCCCGCTGCAATGATCTTTGCGTTTTATCTTGCTGTGGCGCAAAAGCAGGGAGTCGGATTTGACAAACTCCGCGGTACTTTGCAGAACGATATTTTAAAAGAATACATAGCACAGAAAGAATATATTTTTCCTCCTCATCCTTCAATGCGAATTATTGTAGATATGATTGAGTTTTGTAAAAATGAAGTTCCACAATGGAATCCTGTATCTGTCAGTGGTTATCATATCAGGGAAGCAGGCTCTACTTCTGTTCAGGAACTCGCATTTACTCTTGCAGATGGATTTGCATATGTTGAAGCCTGCATAGAAAGAGGAATGGATGTTGACGAATTTGCTCCGAGAATTTCTTACTTCTTTAATTCACATCTCGACTTTTTTGAAGAGATAGCTAAGTTCCGTGCTGCAAGAAGGATTTACGCAAAAAGGATGAAAGAAAAATATGGCGCAAAAAATCCGCGTTCCTGGTGGCTAAGATTTCATACACAAACAGCCGGATGTACGCTTACTGCCCAGCAGCCGGAAAACAATATTATCCGAACAGCATTCCAGGCATTAGCGGGTGTTCTTGGAGGTACGCAATCACTGCATACAAATTCAATGGATGAAACACTTGCACTGCCAAGTGAAAAAGCTGTAAAAATTGCACTGCGTACTCAGCAATTAATTGCTTACGAAACAGGAGTCATAAATACGGTTGATCCTTTAGGTGGAAGTTATTTTGTTGAAGCTTTGACTGACAAAATGGAAAAAGGAGCTAACGAAATTTTCGATCAGATTGATGCACTTGGCGGAGTTATCCCTGCTATCGAAACCGGTTATTTTCAGAAAGAGATTTCGGATGCTGCCTATATCTATCAAAAAGCCGTTGAAAGAAAAGAGAAATTTATTGTTGGTGTAAATGAATTTGTTGAAGAAAATGAAAAAGTTGATATCCCGATTCTTTTGATCTCACCTGAAGTTGAAAAGAAACAAAAAAGGGAACTGGCTGAATTAAAACAGAGCAGGAACCAGGAAGCAGTTAAAGAAAGTCTTGATGAGATAAAAAAAGCTTCAGAAGACGGTACCAATCTTATGCCGGTTCTGATTAAAGCTGCACTTAACTATGTTACTCTTGGTGAAATGGTCGGTGAAATGAGAGAAGTTTTCGGAACGTATGAAGAAACGGCTGTATTCTAATCTCTATTTAAATCCTGATTTCAAAATTATCGGGGAAATATAGTAATTCAATGTTTTATTACAAGAAATGGGCACTTGTTGTGCCGATGGCAAATGAAGAAAAGAATTTTGTGCCATTTATTGATATGATGAATTTTGTCATCAATGAATTGAATCCCGGTAATGTTTACCTGGTAGTTGATAAAGTTTCCAAAGACAAAACCCTCGAACTCTGCCGCGAGTTATCAGAAAAAGATCCAAGATATATTACAGTCTGGGCACCGGAAAGTAAAAATGTTGTTGATGCTTACATTCGTGGACTGCGTGCTGCATATGAAGGTGGTCACGATCTTATTATCGAAATGGATGCCGGGCTTTCTCACGATCCCCGCTCGGTTCCGATGTTTTTGCGAGTTTTGAACGAAGGTAACGATTGTGCATTCGGCAGCCGTTTTATAAATGGCGGATCAATGTGGAATTCCCCTTTTAAAAGAAGATTACTTTCCAAAGCTGGAACCATTCTGGCGAATATTCTTTTGGGAACGAGACTTCACGATATGACATCTGGTTACCAGGGATTTCATCGTGATGTTGTTGAAAAAATTATCTCGTATAACTTTAAATCCAAAGCGCATTTTTATCAGACTGAATTACGTTACCTATTAAGGAAACACAGAATTTTTGAAGTCCCTATTCATTATCAATCTCCATCTCCAAGTGTATCCGGCGGAGCCGTGAAAAATGCAATTTTTACATTGCTGTATTATTTTTTTCTGCGCATAACTTTTCAATCGAAAGAAATTTAGGTTAAATGAAAAAGAAGATAGCCTTAACTGGAGGGTCGGGACATATAGGTTTTCACGTTGCCCGGCTCCTGCTTGATGAAGGGTACGATGTAACATTATTAATCAGGAAAGAAAATTCAAACATAAAATATCTGTGGAAGAAAGGCGCAAAATCAATTGCTGCCGACCTGTTTGATCCTTCAACATACCGCGATATTTTAAAAGATTCAGAAATTCTGTTTCACATTGCTTCTATAAATACAACTGATACTTCTAACGAAAAACAAATTATCAATAATACATTTGAATTAACAAAAAATGTAATTGATACAGCAATAACAGCAGGAATAAAAACTATAATTTACACAAGCTCAGTTGTTGTACTTGGCAGATCACCCAATCCTAAAGTATTGTTAAACGAAAAATCAAAAGCCAGTTATGCTGAAAGTCCATATGTAAAAGGGAAACTACTTGCTGAAAATTATGTTGAACAAAAAATTAAATCGGGTTCAGTTGACATAAGGAGAATTTATCCTTCCTGGGTAGTAGGAGGAAATAATCCTAAAATGACGCCACCGCACGAACTGATTTTTAAATATCTTCAGAATGGACAACCGTTTTATTTTGGCGGTGGGATTTCAATCACATCTGCTGAAGAAGTTGCCAGGGCACATTTTAATTCTTTGACTAAAGGTAAACCAAATGAAAAATTTGTAGCCGCCGGAGTAAACATTACTTTCAAAGATTTTTATTCAAAACTTGCCGGACTTTCCGGTCACAAGCCGCCTTTTTTCTACATCCCTAAATGGATAATATACTTAGGTTCAGTGGTTGCAAAAATGCTTCTAAGTAAAAATTCTCCCGTTGATCCGAATTATGTGAAAGCTGTGATAAATAATTACAGCTGGTATGATTCCCAAAAAGCTGAAAAAGAAATTGGGTACAAAATTCCGGATCTAGAAGAAACCATGGCTAAAGCTGTATTTGAGGAAAGGAAAAGGTTGACAGGGACAAATGACCTGCTGCAAAAAGAAAATCCTGATCTTGTCAGGACAAACTATGCTGAAGATGATGTCTTACTTATAACAGGATTTCCAGGCTGGCTCGGGAACAGGATGATTGATGTTTTTATGAATGGAGACAGGTTTGGCAATAATGCGATAAATAGAAAAATTCGTCTACTGGTCCAGCCTAAATTTAAAGACCTGATTTCACTTCCCGATAATTTTGAAATAGTCTACGGAGATATAACAGATAAAGAAAGTTTAATTGATGCTTTACAAAATGTGAAATCCGTTTATCATCTTGCAGGTGTAATATACCCTAAAAACATTAAGACTTTTTATGATGTAAACTATGAAGGGACAAAAAATTTAGTTGATGTATGCATTGAACTGGGAATTAGAAGATTATTATTTATGAGTACCGACAGCGTTTGCGGTTACGGGAAGAATGAACGAATATTTACTTCAAAAACAAAACCTGATCCATATAAAAATTACGGTAAATCGAAATACCTGGCCGAAAAATATATCCTCGATAAAACCGCTGAAGGAAAAATTGATGGTACAGCCCTGAGAGGATTCTGGTTCTTTGGACCTTTTATGCCTGATAGAAATAAGGATTTTCTCCGTTCATTTTACTGGAAAAGACAAATTGTATTCGGGAACGGAAAAAACTTTAGAAGCATCTCGCATGTAGATAACACCATACAGGCATTTCTAAAAGCTGAAAAAAGGAAAGAAACTCTCGGAAAATGGTACTGGATCGGGAATAAAAATCCTGAACAAACAGTAAACGAAATCTATAAAAATATTGCGGAAGGTCTTGGTGTTAATTCTAGACCTTTTCACATTCCAAATCTCTTTTGTGAATTATTTAGTATTTTAGACCTAATGATAGGCTGGTTTGGCAAATTGAATCCCACAATTCACGCGGCCGGGAAATTTCATAAAGATATTGCCGGTCAAATTACCGAAGCTGAAAGGGATTTTGATTACAAGCCTGATGTAGATTTTGAAGAAATAAAAAAAGAATTAAAAAAACTGGTTTAAATTAATGGCGGATAAAAAATCTTTAGTTATCACATCAATCGCAGATGATAAACATCCGATACTAAATAAAATCGCAGCGGATTCCGCCAGGCATAATTACAATTTCATACTTATCGGCGATACAAAATCTCCAAAAGAATTTAAAATTGATAACTGTGATTTCTGGAGCGTCCAACGCCAGATTCAACTTCCTTTTGAATTAGCAAAACTCACTCCTGTTAAACATTATTCAAGGAAAAATCTCGGTTACCTTATAGCGATAAAAAACGGCTCGGAAAATATTCTTGAAACAGACGACGATAACATCCCTTTTGATTCATTCTGGAATGAACGAAAGAGGGAAGTGAATTCAAAAATATTTAAGGATGCAGGCTGGATAAATGTGCCGAAGTATTTTACGGATAAAAAGATCTGGCCGCGCGGATTTCCGCTTGAAAAGTTAAACGAACCCCAGCCTGGATTGAATTCAGCAAAAAAAGGTTTTGCCGACTGCCCTGTTCAGCAGGGGCTTGCGGACGATAACCCGGATGTGGACGCTGTTTACAGGTTGACATATCCACTGCCTGTAAATTTTGAAACCGGGAAGGACATGGTACTCGGGGAAAATTCCTGGGCGCCGTTTAACAGCCAGAACACCTATTGGTTCAGGGATGCTTTCCCTTTATTGTATTTACCTTCCTACTGCAGTTTCAGGATGACAGATATATGGCGCAGCTTTGTTGCACAGCGAATTGCGTGGGAATGTGATTGGGGAATTTATTATCACTCGCCTACAGTGAGACAGAAAAGAAACGATCATAACCTGATGAAAGATTTTGAGGATGAAACTGCCGGCTATTTAAATAATCTTAAAATCTGCAAGGAACTTTCCGATCTCAAATTGAAAAATGGAAAGGAAAACATTTACGAAAACCTGGTGAAATGCTACAACAAGCTGATTGAGATTGATGTAATTGGTAAAGAAGAATTAAACCTGCTAGGTACCTGGATAAACGATTTAAAATCTCTCGGGATTAACTAAAAAAGATTCTCAAATAAATTCAGAATGACAAACTCAAATTATTCGCCTTCAGTGGAACCAGGGCATATTTCGTTTTTCGTTTAGTTGAAATTCATTTATATTTTTTTTACGTTTTTGAAGAAGAGAATGGAACATTAAATTAATAACAGGGGGATAGTAAAATGAATCTTCCATTTTCAATTGAAGAATTTTTTGAAATTCTCAGGGAGTATAACACAAGCGTATTTCCTGCACAGATTATCCTTAACATTTTAGCACTTGCCATAATTATACTTGCCGTATTTAAAATGCAATATTCAGATAAACTAATAAGTTATGGCCTTGCTGCTTTATGGCTATGGATGGGTGTTGTGTATCATTATATCTTTTTTACAAGGATAAATCCTGCTGCAAATATTTTTGCAATATTTTTTGTTTTGCAGGGATTGATTTTCATTTATAGCGGTGTAATAAAAAGCGACCTTTCTTTCAGTTTTAAGAACAGCCCTGCCGCAATTACGGGAACGGTATTTATTTTGTACGCCCTGGTAATCTACCCGGTGCTGGGGATGATTCTTGGCCATACTTATCCCGACAACCCGACATTCGGATTACCGTGCCCTACTACAATTTTTACTTTTGGAATTCTCCTCTGGGCAGTTAAAAAAGTCCCGGTCTATTTAGTTGCAATTCCTTTTCTCTGGTCAATAGTAGGTATGTCTGCTGCATTGAATATTAAAGTTTACGAGGATCTTGGATTGATTGTAGCGGGAATTGCAGGACTGGTTCTTATACTCTTAAATAATAAAAAGCTGCAATTGGCAGGTGGCAAATAACTATTTAAAAATTTAAAATGTCCGGCAATTTGCTTTTAAACCCAGGAATAGCATTTATAATTATTTACGAAATGGACGCAGTAAAATTAAATAAAAGGTTTTGTTAGATGGAAATTATAAATAAGCGCCCGAATGCTGTAAACATTGTGGTATTGTTAATACTTATCCAGAGTTTGAGCGGGATTGTAGGAGGCACCGGCCTGGTTTTAGAGCCGTCAGGGAAATCACTTAAAATTCCGCTTGAATGGCTTAACAATTCTCCTTTTAATGATTACATGCTTCCCGGCCTTATTCTTCTGATTCTGCTGGGAATATATCCATTATTAGTTTTATACGGATTGTGGCTCAAACGAAGCTGGGCGTGGGCATCAACAATGATTTTAGGTATGGCAATTATAATCTGGATTGGAGTAGAAATATTAATTATCGGTTATAAACCTGTTCCTCCTTTACAATTGATTTACGGAATTGAAGGCCTGCTGATTCTTGTCCTGACTCTTTCATCTCCTGTCAGGGAATATTACCGGGTAAAAATATAAAATTTTTTTGTTGTTAAGCGATGTATTCTGTTATTAAATAATTAATTCCTACCGCTTGGTAAATAGTTATTGCGTCTTATTCTTATAAACCTAACATTCTTTTGCTGAAGCATTTCTGTTAGGGGAGTCTTTGAGAGATACAAAAATTCAAGTATAATTATAGTGTGATGTTTTTGTACTGAGGTATAACAATAGAATATTTTTTGGATTAAATTGTGTTATTCACGAAAATAATTCTTGTTTTTTGCATTAGATATAATTAATTAGTTCAGTACATGTGTATATTTATACCGTTTAGAAGTAAATAAGAATTGACATAAAATTAACAAATAAGGCGAGTCAATACACATTCCATTAAAAACAGTGAGAGAGATATGTTTATTTAAAAATTGTCTGTAATAATTTTTATAGTCGAAATCTCATCAACAATACTTACAGCAAATAATTCTGATTTCTATTATTAAAAAGGAGATTCAACACAAATGGCACCCCAAGAAATAATAATTGCAAAAGAAAAAGCAATTCTAGATCGTTGGATAACCGGCGATACATTCGGATACATTGAATCTGCCGCCGAAGAAATAACTTATTTTGATCCCGGCTTGGAAAAACGCTGTACAGGTAAAAAAGATTTTCATGACTGGATTGCCGCTTTTAACGGGACATTCAGCTTTCCCGATTATGAATTGCTTGATCCTCAGGTTCAAATGCATGGGGATGTTGGCATTCTTACTTTCAACTTTATTGGATTTATGAAGGACGATAGCAAAGAATATTTTAATACAACTGAAGTATACAAACTGATTGAAGGGGATTGGAAGCTAATAAGTTCTCACTGGTCACAAACGAAACCTAAAAGATGATATTTATTTTAAAAGAAATCTTTATTTACTATATGATTGGTCAAAGAAAATGCTTTGGTTACATAGGCTGTGGTTAAATAAAGCAAAAAACGGTATAACCAGCGCCCCAACACCGACCGCCATTTTAGTTCGGCGATTTTATAATTATTGGCGTTTTATTTTTGTTTGGCATTTTGTTCTAAGTTTTTGTTCTAATTAATTAACTTGCCTTCGGTGCTTACGAGAAAGATAAGCACCTACGGCTTAATCATTGGCATTTGTGTTTTACTCGGCTTCCTTGTTCCCGTCTTCGTCCTACGGACTTCGCCGGGCAGGCCGGTTAGCAGAAACAGCGTTAGGCAATGAAGATAATTTAAAGTGACTTTTTCTAAAAAATTTAATTATTACTGTTTTTGTCCTTTTAAACTTTTGAATTGACCGGCTTTTAGTAAAAGTAATATAAAATTATAAATTGCATCAAAAAAGTTGTAATATTATTCATTGACGGGAGTGAGAGATGAAATTCTTTAAGATTTTTTTAGTGTTATTATTACCTGTTACATTGTTTACAGGTTGTCTCCAGGTCGATACAACCGTTAAACTAAACAAAGACGGAAGCGGAACCATTGAAGAAAAAGTTATGATGAGTAGCATGGTTGTTCAAATGATGAACCAATTTATGAATTCTATGTCAGATTCATCGGGGGGCAAAAAGGAGTTTAAGCTGTTCAAGGAGGACGAACTAAGAAACAAAGCTTCAGAATACGGCGAAGGAGTAAAGTTTGTTACAGGTAAAGAGGTTAGTGAGGATGGCTGGGAAGGATACACAGCTGTTTATTCTTTTAAGGATATAAACAACTTACGAATGGATACTAATCCTAATAAAAAAGTTGAGCTAGATGAAGGTAAGAGTGAAGTTGAGAACGATTACTTCTCATTCCGATTTAAACCCGGTAATGTCGCAGAACTTGTCATAAACAGGCCTGATGTCCCTATGAAAGAAGAATCCGAAACGAACGAGAACAATGACAAGAGTAATCAAAATCAGCCTTTGGGTGATAAAATTGTAAAAATGATGGATGGTATGAGAATAAAAATATCCCTGCAGCTGCAGGGGAATATAGTCAGCACCAATGCTTCCTATGTAGATAGCTCGGAGGTTACCTTAGTCGATTTGGATCTCAGCAAATTACTTAGAAATAAGGAAAGTCTTGAAAAGTTTAAAAAGAGTCCGCCAAAGAGTCTTGATGAAATGAAAGAAATAGTAAAAAACATCCAGGGAATGAAAATCGAATTGCAAAAACCTGTATTTATAAAATTTAATTAAAAAAGAAGAAATAAAATAAGTTTATTGTCTCGCATTTGTTAACGTGTCCATCGGAATTTCAGTGAAGGTGGAAACTCAGTCGGGTAAGTTTAGGCGGCGGTTTAACGGCAACACCATTATACGCTTAATGTTGGTTGTTAGCTGTATTTTTATTTTAGACGGTAATGAAGGACGGTGAATAAGGATCTATTAACAACAAAGTAAAAGATGATATTGATTTTGAGCCTGATGAAGCACCTTCATTTTCAGAACATCTTGCCATTTCTAAACCTAAAAATAAAACCGATGTTGCATTAATCGACATGGGCCTTCAATTCCAGGAGAATCTATTTTAGCTCTTTGAAGCCATTGCTTCTCCATAGCTATCATAATATTCTCTGTGCTCGTATATTTTTCCACCTCTAAAATAAAATGCCATAGCCCAGTGCCCGGAATAAGGCTTACCAGTTTTCTTTGACTTTGCATCCCAGTACCCTAGCGCGACAACTTTGTTGCCTTCTGCAATAAATTCTCTTGGCTCAAATTTTGGAAAATCTTTGTTCTCATGGATTAGCTTGAAAAAATCTACTACCTCTTGTTTCCCGTTGTAGACCCGTGCTTAAGGAAGTATCTCAGTCGGTCCCGGACAAGTCCATTTAATATCATCTGTCAGCTAATCCAGGATCGCAGGAACATTCCCTTCTCCAAAAAATTGATAAACTGCCTGTGCTATTTGTGTGTTAGTCATTACCATTGCCTCCTTAATAAAAAATTAAGTTTTAAAATGATTACTTTGATCTCTATAAGAGGGGATGCTTATAAAAATATGCAAAAAGAAATTAATAAAGAAAGGAAAAAGTAATTATTTATTTAGTTCTATTTTTCCAAATAATTACCAAACATTAAGAGGAGTCAGTTCAGCTATTGGATTTAATATTTGAGACTTTTTTACTTAACATCTAACTGCCTATTTCATAAAGAAATTTAATCATATTATTTATATATTATAACAATCAAAATTTAACAGATATTTTTACTAAATTATTACAAAATAATAAGTTATAAAATTGAATAGTGACGTTATAATATTAATACTGCTGATAATAATAAGCGGATTTTTTTCCGGTTCTGAAATAGCTTTTGTAGTTGCAAATAAAATTAAGGTGGAAATAAAAGCCCGCAAAAATAATCTTGCTGCCCAGAGCGCATTACATTTTATGAATCATCAGCAGGATTTTTTTTCAACAATTTTAATAAGCAATAATATTGTTAATGTTGCTTTTGCATCAATAAGCACTGTATTTTTAGCTTCACTCTTTGGTATTAATGACCTCGGGATTTTATTAATTTCTACCTTTGCTTTGTTGATTTTCGGGGAACTAATTCCAAAATATTTTGCTCGGGAACTGGCTGACAGTGCTGTCTATTTTACAGCTATTCCAATCAGGATTATATCCATTATCATTTACCCGGTTGTGAAACTCTTATCTTCAATTTCTTCACTGCTTACCCAGTCTTCAACTTTAAAAAGCGCAAGTATTGGAAATTTATTCAGCAAAGAAGATATTGAATACCTGGTGCAGGAAAGTCATAAAGCGGGCGAAGTAAATAAAAAAGAAAGCGATATTATCAGCAGAGTGTTTGAGCTATCGGAACAAAAAGTTCATGAAGCAATGCGCCCGAGAACAGAAATTGTTGGAGTGGAAATCAACCAGACTATAGAAGAATCGCTGGATGTTTTTATTGAATCCGGCTTTTCCAAACTTGTAGTCTATGAAGGAAATCTCGATAACATTAAGGGGATTATTCTTGCTTACGATATTTTCAAATCTCCACAAAATCTGCAGAGCATAATGCGCGAAGTTATATTTGTTCCGGAGACAAAAAAGAGTTTTGAAATGCTCAACGAACTTTTGAACAAGCAGGTTTCAATTGCTATAGTAATTGATGAGTTCGGTGGAACCGCTGGAATAGTAACAGTTGAAGATATAATTGAAGAACTTTTCGGCGAAATCAAAGATGAATATGACGTTGAAGAAGAAATCTGCAGACGAGTTGCACCGGGAACCTACCTGATAAGCGGGAAAGTTGAGATCGATTACATAAATGAAAAATATGATCTTGAAATTCCACTGGGTGATTACGAAACTATAGCAGGTTATATTTCATCTCGTACAGGCAGAATACCGGCACAGGGTGAGACAATCCAGGTTAATAATTTTACAATACTTATTGCACGTGCCTCGCAGGTTAAAGTCGACCTTGTAAAATTAACGGCAAGTAATGAATAGCCCGCAACATTCCGCTAATGAAAATTCACCGCAAAATAGAAATATAATCCTGTTTGACGGAGTCTGTAACTTCTGCAATTTCTGGGTAGATTTTATAATTAAACGGGATAAAAAAAAAATATTTAAATTTGCAGCCCTGCAGACTAATTCCGGCAATAAAATATTGGATAATTTTCGCGAAAAAACTGAAGGCGTTGATTCTGTAATATTTGTTGAAAATAATAGATGTTTTACAAGGTCTTCAGCAGCTTTAAGGATTGTCAAAAAGCTTCCCGGATTGTGGGCTTACCTCTATGCCTTTATCATTATTCCGAAACCGCTGCGTGATTTTATTTATGATTTTGTAGCCAAAAATCGTTACAGCATTTTTGGCCAGAAAGAATCGTGCAGGCTTCCATCACCCGAAGAAAAAGATCGATTTATTTGAATTTCCTGTAGCCAAACCATTCATCACAAATATGTAAGACTCACTTATTTTGTTTTTTATCTTTTTGCATTCAAAAAAAGGAGAAAATATGAAAACAGGGAAAATGGCGCTTTTATCTCTCATTTTGTTGTTTTTTGCTGTAATTATAAAAGCTCAGCCAACATTAACTACTCCGGAATTAAGCCAGGCTGCAACAATTTCTCAGACAATTGGACTTACAAAAATCACAGTCAATTATCACCGTCCTCTTGTTAAAGAAAGAAAAATCTGGGGAGGATTGGTGCCTTATAACCAGGTATGGCGTGCAGGTGCAAATGAAAATACAATAATTGAATTTTCAGATCCCGTGAAAATAAACGGGATGGAAATTCCTGCCGGTAAATATGGTTTCCACGCTATACCGGGGGAAAATGAATGGACATTGATATTCAATAAAAACAGTGATGCCTGGGGAAGTTTTTTTTATGATAATGATCTGGATGCATTAAGGATAAATGTAAAGCCACAAACAGCTAATTTCACAGAAGCATTAACGTATTCATTTGATGATCCAAAACCGGGTTCAGTTGTTGTTTCACTAACATGGGAAAAATTAAAAATTCCCTTTACAGTAGAAGTTGATGTAAATAAAGTTGTAGTAGATAATATGAAAAAGGAATTAACCGGCCTTGCGGGATTTTATTCCGATGATTATTTGCAGGCAGCAAATTATTGTCTTCAGAATGCTTACGATATTGAGCAGGGTTTGAACTGGGTTGATGAATCAATAAAAAGGGGGAAAAGTTTCGGTAATCTTTATACCAAATCTGAAATATTAATGAAAATGGGTAAAGGTGATGAAGCAAAAAAAATTAAAGAAGAAGCGATGGAACTGGCAACAGAAAATGATTTGAACAAACTTGGAAATCAATACAATTCATCGGAAAATTATGAAGGGGCTATAAAAATATTTAATATGAATTTAGAGCTTCATCCAAATTCCTTAAGAGCATACCTTGGGTTGGGTAATGCTTATTCAGAATTAAGTAACTATAAGCTGGCAATTGAGAATTATGAAAAAGCGAAAGAAATAACACCCAACCAGGGACTAAAAGAGAGACTTCAAAAAGCAATTGATGACCTGATGAAAAAATAAAAGTTATAAAAATCAGGCCTCATAATACTAGAGGATGGCTGGCAGTTTGATGTCTTCCATCCTCTTTTTTTATCATTTCGCTAAAATACATCCATTTAAAGTGAATAATCTGTAAAGGCTTACAGCTAAATAGTTTTCGGTTGATCTATTTTTCCCGTAAATTTGTAGTCCTGTAATTAAATTGATTTCTCACTGCTTTATAGGTAAATTTGTTAAATATAAAAATTTTGGTTGAGGATAAGCACTCAAAAGCGCGGGCAGGCGAGTTTACAACCGATCATGGCGTTGTCGAAACCCCGATTTTTATGCCTGTTGGGACACAGGGAACTGTTAAAGCTGTTAACCAGAGTTACCTTGAGAGTGATATCAAGGCTCAAATTGTTCTTTCAAATACTTATCATCTTTATTTACGCCCCGGTACAGAAATTCTTGAAAAAGCCGGCGGTCTGCATAAATTCATCAACTGGAATAAGCCAATTCTAACAGACAGCGGCGGCTACCAGGTTTTTAGTCTTTCTGAACTGAGAAAAATTAAATCAAATGGAGTTGAATTCAGATCGCACCTTGACGGATCGAAACATTTTTTCACACCGGAAAAAGTTATTGGAATTCAAAGAAGCATCGGTTCGGATATAATGATGGTTCTTGATGAATGTACTCCGTATCCCTGCGAATACGAATACGCAAAACATTCTAAGAATCTTACTTCTGACTGGGCAATATTAAATAAAGAAGCTTTTGAAAATTCAAATTCTTTATACGGGCACAGGCAGTTTCTTTTCGGCATAATTCAGGGAAGTGTTTATAAAGATTTGCGGGAAGAATCTGCAAAAGATCTCGTTCAAATGGATTTTGACGGATATGCAATTGGCGGTCTCGCAGTTGGTGAGCCTGCTGATGTAATGTATGAGCTTGTGGATTTTACGACTGATTTTATGCCTCAAGAAAAGCCAAGATATTTAATGGGAGTCGGCAGGCCTGAAAATATCCTGGAAGCTATCGATAGAGGCATTGATATGTTCGATTGTGTAATGCCGACCCGGAATGCCCGGAATGCAAATTTGTTTACATCAGGCGGCGTAATTTCGATGAGAAATGCAAAATATAAAGATGATTTTACAACGATTGATGAAAATTGTGATTGTTACACCTGCAAAAATTATTCAAAAGCATATTTAAGGCATTTGTACATAGCAAAAGAAATTCTTGCTCTCGAACTTGGCAGTATTCACAACCTGCATTTTTATCTTAACCTTGTAAAGGATGCGAGAAAAAAAATAATTGAGGGAACATTTAAAGACTGGAAGGAAGAAAAAATTAAAGAAGTAACAATAAACGTAAATAATCCTATGGAGGAATAATTTGGAATCACTTTTGGCAATGGCTCCACCGAGTGGAGGAGATTCAAGCGGAAATTTAGTCAGCACCATAATAATGTTCGGTGCTATATTTGTCATTTTTTATTTTATGATAATCAGGCCACAGCAGAAGCGCTCAAAAGAAAGGACTAAAATGCTTTCAAATATTGAGAAAGGCGACAAAGTTGTTACAAGCGGCGGGTTGCACGGTACAATTGCAGGACTTGATGAAAAAACAGTCCTTCTGGAAGTACATGACAAATTAAAATTGAAATTTGATAGAAGTGCAATATCCCAGGTCCTTAAATAGGAAAATTTAGCACTATTGTAATAGCACAGTGCATAAAATCACTTAAGGTTTTGAATAACTATGTAGTTTGATGCTAAACTGATTGAAAAATAAAAATGAGATGATAAAATGTTTTGTTCGGTAGAAGAAGCAATTGAAGAAATTAAACAGGGCAAAGTAATAATTGTAGTGGATGATGAAGATCGCGAGAATGAAGGGGATTTTATTTGTGCCGCAGAGTATGTGACTCCCGATATAATCAATTTTATGGTTACACACGGTAGGGGAATGGTATGTGCAGCTTTAAATGGTAAAAGGCTCGACGAACTTGGCCTTCCTTTAATGGTCGATTCTAATTCTGCTTTGCACGGTACACAATTTACAGTAACCGTTGATGCAATTGATGGTACTACTACAGGAATCTCCGCGGCTGACAGGGCGCTTACAATAAAAAAACTGATTAATAAAAATTCTAAAGCTGAAGACTTTGCGAAACCCGGGCACATATTTCCGCTGCGCGCATTCAATGAAGGCGTTTTGAGGCGTGCCGGTCATACTGAAGCTGCCGTTGATCTTTGCAGGCTCGCAAAGATGAAACCCGCAGGAGTGCTTTGTGAGATTCTTAAAGAAAATGGTGAAATGGCCCGCGTCCCCGAATTAATTGAGATTGCAGAGAGATTCGGATTAAAAATACTTACCGTAAAAGATTTGATTAAATACAGGCTCCAGAGTGAAAAATTAATCGAAAAAATTACAGACATTAATTTCCCTACCGAACACGGCAGCTTTAAGCTTCATCTTTATAAAAGTTCGCTCGATGGCAAGAAACAAATTGCACTTGTTAAAGGGAATGTTTCGCCAGATGAGCCAGTGCTGGTAAGAATGCATTCAGAATGTCTAACAGGTGATGTATTTCATTCATTGAGATGCGACTGTCACGATCAGCTAAATGCTGCGCTGGATATGATTGAAGAAAATGGTTCGGGCGTTCTTGTTTATATGAGGCAGGAAGGAAGAGGTATCGGCTTGACTAATAAAATACTAGCGTACAAGTTACAGGAAGCAGGGAAGGACACTGTTGAAGCAAATGAAGCACTTGGTTTCAAACCTGATTTAAGAGATTACGGAATCGGTGCACAGATACTGGTTGATCTGGGTGTAAAGAAAATCAAACTGCTGACAAATAATCCAAGAAAAGTTGTTGGTTTAAAAGGATATGGACTCGATATCGTTGAAAGAATACCAATCGAAATTCTGCCAAATGAGAATAACGAAAAATATCTTAAAACAAAGAGAGATAAACTGGGGCATTTGATTCTAAAATAATTTTGCTAATCGTAATTGCTTAAGGCGTCTTAGTTACCAGGACGCCTTTTTATTTTAAAGAATTGGCTAATTTATAAATTTATTTCTCTTTCTGGTTGGCTCTAATATGTCCGCCTGTCATAACTGACATCGGACCAACCAGTAATAAAAGCAAAGCATACCATATCGGCCAGGTTCCCCAGGTAAGTAATATCGAAGCAATTCCTAGAACAAATACGATGATTACGAGGAAGGCAACGTTTTTACGAGGATTTAATGCGGGCATACTTGCAGTAACAAACCCTCCCGCCATAGAAAAAATAACGCTATAAAGGACATTAACTACCAGGTATAATGCTGTCGGCTCACCGGATTGGTTTAGCAATAAATTTGAAGTAAAATTTAATGCCAATCCGCTCAGTATTATTATTGTCGCAAAACCTAATAGAACAGCTAAAACTGATCTTGCCATTAAATCTCCTGAAAAGATTGATTTATTAAATTAGTGATAATTGGATTAAATTTCTTTGTAGATACTAAATATAAATTACAACAAGGTATTATTTTAAAACCCGATAATTAAATTGTAATAATTAATCAAAATGTTGTTGAGAAATCTCATTGGAAATTGTATAATGAAGATGTGTTTGGATTTAATTTTTTTATTATTCCATAGATATTTTAAAAATGGAGTTTCAAATGGAATATTTCTGCGATTTTGAAAACAGAAAATCTAAAGAACTATTGCCCGGAGTGACAATCAAAACCTTCTGGGGAAAGGAGATGTTGTTGTCACAGGTAAATCTGGAGCCCAATTCTGTTATTCCGTCTCACAACCATCCGCACGAACAATCTGGTACAGTGATTTCAGGCAAGATGGAATTGACAATTGATGGAGAAACCAGGATGTTAAAAACAGGGGACACATATTTAATTCCGGGAAATGTGATGCACGGTGCAAAAACTTTTGATGAACCTGCAAAGGTTCTGGATATTTTCAGTCCGGTTAGAGAAGAATATAAATATTAATTGAAGCCGGAAAGATTTATATGAAAAACAGAATTCTGCTGGCGGGAGTGATTTTCATTTCAATTATTATGTTTACCGGCACTGGTAAAGATAATGACCGTGGTATTAAAGTTATGACTTTCAATATCAGGTACGATAATCCGGATGACGGAGAAAACGGCTGGCTCCATAGGAGAGAAAGCCTCTTGCGGCTTATAAAATTATATAAAGCTGATATTATCGGGACTCAGGAGGTTTTAAAAAATCAGCTTGATTACATTGCAGGTAATCTTGAAGGATTTGGCTGGACTGGTATTGGAAGAGATGACGGTAAGCAAGCAGGTGAATATTCTGTAATATTTTTTAATCGAAAAAAAGTTGAAATGCTTGAATCAGATACTTTCTGGTGTTCTGAGACACCTGGCAAACCGGGACTTGGCTGGGATGCGGTTTGCAACCGGATTGTAACGTGGGGTAAATTCAGAGTGAAGGAATCAGGAATAGAATTCTATGTCTTTAATACACATTTCGATCATATAGGAGTAACCGCAAGATTAAAAAGTGCCGAATTGATAATGGAAAAAATAAAGTCCATTTGCAGCGGGGAACCTGTAATTATAACAGGAGATTTTAATTCTACCCCTTCCGATAAACCGTATGAAATTATTACTGCTCTTTACAGGCAAAAAATTAAATATGATTTTTATGACTCCAAAAATATTTCGGAATCGCCGCACAAGGGGCCGGAGGGGACCTTTAATGGATTTAAATTAGCAGAACCTGCAACTGGGCCGATTGATTATATTTTTGTAAGTAATGGAATTAATGTAAAAACGCACGAAACTATTTCTGATAAATTCAACGATCATTATCCTTCCGATCATTTTCCCGTTATTGCTGAGTTAACTTTTAAATAAACTATCCGAAGAAGAAAGGGTTCAAAATTAAATTTGAAATAGCACTTTTTATAAAAGTAATGTATATTTCTAATGATATTATTACCCAACCCGTGAGGCGATAAAGTGAAACACATCTACAGAATATTATCAGTCATAATTTTTATTAGCTGCATTAATTTATATCCACAACAGAAAAAGGTTTTCCTTGCCCATATTGAATCTGAAATTGATCTTGGACTTGCGCCATATATTACTCGGATAATTAAAGAGGCACACAATGAAAATGCAGATGCAATAATCTTTAAAATTAATACGCTCGGCGGTCGAGTGGATGCGGCTGTTCAGATAGTGGACGCAATTGTGTCAAGCAAAATTTTAACAATAGCATTTATCGATCACCGGGCTATTTCGGCAGGGGCCTTTATCGCGCTCGCAAATAAAAAAATTGTGATGGTGCAGGGTGGATCAATCGGGGCGGCAACGGTTGTAGATGCTTCAGGCCAAAAAGTTGGTGAAAAGTATCAATCATTTATGCGCGGGCAAATGAGATCTGTAGCCGAAAAAAATGGCAGGCCGGTTGATATCTGCCAGGGCATGGTGGATGAAAGAATTGTAGTGCCGGGAGTTGTGGACAGCACCCAATTAATTACTCTAACTACAGAAGAAGCCATTAAATATGGTATTGCAGATACAACCGCAGCCGAGTTGAACGATGTTTTGAAAGAGTTTGATCTCCAGGGTGCACAGGTAATTGATGTACAGTCAAACTGGGCCGAAGATGTTGTGAAGTTTTTGAACAACCCAATTATATCCTCCATATTAATGATGATAGGTTTTGTAGGTTTGTTTGTTGAAATAAAAACTCCGGGCTGGGGTTTACCCGGAACTGCCGGTGTAATTGCGCTTGCACTCTTCTTTGGTTCTTCATATATACTAGATCTTGCTTCCGGGCTTGACATATTACTTTTTGTTGTCGGAATTATTTTACTTGCGCTTGAAATATTTGTTATTCCAGGTTTTGGAGTTGCAGGCATTGCGGGCATTGTGCTGATTTTTGCATCTTTGTTCATGGCATTGATTGGTACCAGCCTTCCATTTATAGATTCGGATCAGTTGTCAATGGCTATCGTGCAGCTTGGAATTACACTTTTAATTTCGGTTGTAATTATTTATTTCATAGTCCGGTTTCTTCCTAAATCGAATACATTTAATAAACTTATCCTTGCTGATGATGAGCAGGCAACCAAGGGATTTGTATCTTCTAATTCGCTGCATAAATTAGTTGGTAAAGAAGGAAAAGCGTTGACTACTTTGCGTCCTGCGGGAATGGCTGAAATTCGAGGTGAAAAAGTAGATGTAATCGCTGATGGAGATTACGTGCAGCAGGGAAGCAAGCTGAAAGTAATTCGTGTTGAGGGGAGTAAAGTTATAGTAAAAATGATAAAGTGAATTTGTTAAGCTTTAGTCCTTTTAGAAATAATTACCAAATTTATCCGGAAGACTAATTTCTATTCCAGCCATATCAAATAAATTGTGATTCCGAATTTATTTCAGAATCTTTAAACAATTACCAGATTCCCGATCAAGTCCGGAATGACAGTTATAGAAATTAGTCATCCCTTTTAATTTTTACAGCCTTTCAAGTAGATAACTGTTCCGAATGTCCTCAGTCTTAACTCCTTTTTGTGTGCCCTGTGGAGTTTTTGCTACCATAGAATAATTTATTTTTGCATTAGTGTAAGTTTTTGATTTCTGAATACAACCATCGGTTACATTAAAATAAATTTTGCCTCCGGCATTGGTTTCGGGTTTTGAAAAGTTATATGTAACACCCTGTTGAGTTGTTTTATTATTGCCGGTAATCTTAGTTTCCATTCCCCCTTCAATTACAGCAAGTTTTGAATCTCCGTATTTTTCAACATTCAGTATCCTATACGTATTGGTGTTTTGAACATCAAAAACCATCATCTTTGCTGCCGGCTGTTTGTAGAACCAGGTGGAATCCTTTGCCATTTGTTTCTCCGGCATTTTCCTGAATACCTGATAAAACAGCGGATTCAGTGCACCTATTACCATATTTTTTTTAAGCTGATCTCTCTGTTGAGCATTGATAGAATCAGCCAGTCCTTTAATTCTTAAATACTTATCCAGTATTTTATCCGTTCTGAAAATCTCTAATATCTCGCCATTTTTTGTAATTCTTATTCCAAGTTCGGAATTTATCAATGATTCATATTCAGCGAATTTATTAATTTCAATGCTGTCTTTTGTCACACCGGATTCATAACTAAATTCATTCCCGTTCGCATTGGCATTAAGTTTTACCCCGGTTATCATGCAATTAATTTCTATTACGCCGTCTTTATCAACAGAAGCGGGAGACAGATCAATCAGTGTAACAATGGTTTGTTTTACATTACTCTGAATAGTTGAATCAGTTGTAATTGTCTGGATTTCCGAAGTAGTATTGGTTAACCTGTAATGATATGTTTTACCGACAGCCAATTTGTAATCCAGATTAAAAGACTCATTAGGATTATCGACAGGTATTGTTTTTACATCGGTTGTATCAACCTGGTATTTTGTAGCATCATTTACTTTAGGTTCCTCAGATTTCTTACTGCAGCCTGTTAATAAAATTATTGCGAAAAAAAATGCAATTATAGATTTCATCATATAGTCCTTTTAATAAAGTAGATATTTATTCCTGATATTTTTGAATTCATTTATTTCGATTGCCCAGGATTCTATTATTTTTTTTGGAGAGACACCATTTAATATATTTTCTCTTATAGAAGCATCACCACTTAGTTTGTCAAAATAATCTGTAAACTTAAAGTTGTCCGGATAAAGTTCCCTTAACGCTGAAATTAATTTAATACCAAATTCCACCGGCTTAAAGTTATTCCTGTCTGTAATCTTAAGTGAAAGTCCATTACATAGTTCACCTTCATATTTAGGATTTTCAGAAATTCCCGGAATTTTTTTTGGAGTGAATTGTAAAGGTAATAGTTTTATTCCTTTCAATTCGTAATATTCAAGTTTGTCTATCAAGTCTTGAGGATCAATAAAAGGGGCACCTATGGTTAAAAAAGGCCTGACTGTGCCTCTCCCTTCAGAAATATTAGTTCCTTCCAGCAGGCAGGTTCCTGGATAAATTTCAGCAGTTTCAACATCCGGCATATTAGGGGAGGGAGGTAGCCACTTTAAATTATAATCATTATAGAATGATTTCCTGTCCCAGTATTTCATCGTTACAAAAATTGTTCGTGCTTCAAGATTTTTCCCGAGCCATCCTTCCTTCGACATCATCCACGCCAGCTCGCAGTCCGTCATCCCATATTGAATTGGTACAGGAACAATTCCAACAAATGATCTCAAACTGTCCGTTATAACCGGTCCGTCTACTTTTTCTCCTGTAATCGGGTTTGGTCTGTCCAGAATAAAAACTGTGATATTATTTTCTGCTGCAGCCTGTAAAACATTGTACAAAGTCGAAATATAAGTATAAAATCTTGCGCCGACATCCTGAATATCATATATCAAAACGGTAATATCTTTTAAATATTCTTTCCTGGGTTTTTTATTCTCTCCATAAAGCGAATATAAATTTATTTCCCTGTTGGGAGATTTTGAATCCTTAATTATCTTCCCCGCCTCTGAATTAATATTAAAGCCATGTTCCGGGGTGAAAATTAGTTTTACATCCAGTCCTTTTTTCAGAAGTTCTTCATATAAAAGATTCCCGTTTGATAGCACTCCTGTTTTATTTGTAACCAATCCTATCTTCTGAAATTTAAGCGCATCAATATATTCCGGTATAAGCCTGTCTGCACCGAGCACCAGTTTTTTCGGCTGGGAAAGTACAGTTGCAGAAAGAAATAAAAACAGGAAGAATATTGAAAGTTTAATTTTCATATAATAAAAAGAATGGTCATCAGTTAATTACCGACGACCATTTTTATTTCTAATTTTAGCTGATCTTACTTGGTGTAATTTTCGAGCAATTCTTTTCTTGAAAAGAAATGAGCAATTTCTATTGCAGCATTTTCATCAGAATCTGAGCCGTGAATAGCATTTTCAGTTATATCTTTTGCAAACAATTTTCTTATTGTTCCTTCTTCAGCTTTTGCAGGATCAGTTGCCCCAATAAGTTTTCTAAAGTCTTCAATTGCATTTTCTTTTTCAAGTGCAATCGGAACAACCGGGCCGGATGTCATATAATCCATTAACTCGTTGAAAAAGGACCTTTCTTTGTGAACTTCATAAAATCCGCCGGCTGAATCTTTTGTTAACCTTGTCATTTTCATAGCTTTAATTTTAAATCCGGCTTCTGTAATTTTTGTAATTATCTGTCCAATATAATTTTTCCTTACTGAATCAGGTTTTAGTATTGCTAATGTTCTGTTACCCAAAATTCTCTCCTTAATTTAGTCTTTATTTTTTCTTAACTGGTTTTTTAGTTGTCTTCTTAGCTTTCGCTTTTACAGCTTTCTTTTTTACAGGTTTTGCTGCAGCTTTTTTCTTTTTACCTGAAATCGCTTTAAGCATAGTGGTTCCCATTGCGGCAGGACTTTCAACTACCTTTATTCCGGCTTTTTTCATAGCTGCCATTTTTTCATCAGCAGTTCCTTTGCCACCTGAAATTATAGCTCCGGCATGTCCCATTCTGCGTCCCGGAGGTGCTGTTCTTCCTGCAATAAATCCAACCACGGGTTTCTTAACATTTTTCTTAATGAATTCTGCGGCTTCTTCTTCTGCAGTTCCGCCAATTTCGCCAATCATTATTACGCCGTCTGTATCTTTGTCTTCATTGAACATTTTAATAATGTCAATAAATCTCGATCCGATTATCGGGTCGCCGCCGATACCAACGCAGGTTGACTGTCCAAGTCCGACATCCGTTAATTGTTTTACTGCTTCATAGGTCAAAGTACCGCTGCGGGATACGACGCCGATTCTACCTTTTTTGTGGATAAAAGCAGGCATGATCCCAACTTTAGCCTGTCCCGGCGAAATTACTCCCGGGCAGTTTGGCCCGACAAGAACCACGTCTTTATTTTTAATCGAGTTATAAACTTTTAACATATCACCTGCAGGAATACCTTCAGTGATGCAGATTATTGCTTTTATTCCTGAATTTGCAGCTTCAAGAATTGCATCCGCTGCAAACGGAGGGGGCACAAAAATTACCGATGTATTTGCTTTCTGAAATTTAACTGCATCGGCTACTGTGTTGTAAACCGGAACTCCAAGGTGTTTTGTTCCGCCTTTACCCGGAGTAACTCCCGCAACAACTTTTGTTTTATAGGCTATCATTTGTTCTGTGTGGAATGAACCTTCGCTGCCGGTTATTCCCTGGACTACCAGGCGTGTTTTATTATTTACAATTATACTCATTAGTTTTCCCGTATTCTATTTTAAGAAAAATTCAATCCTTAAATATAAGTATTTAGCTTAACATTTTATAGGTATTTGGACAAAATTTGTGGATTTGTGCTTAGAAATGTTGATGAAAATGGTGGGGGATAACGGCTTGCAACTAAAGCGTGCCCAGAATAACAAGGCAAAAATAAAAAGCCAACGCCAACAATTATTTATGATTTACTTTTGCTACACAATTTTTCAATTGCACATAAAGGCTTGTTATGTGTGTTTATATTATTCTTACTTTTTCCCCTTTTGAAGTCTATCATAGTCTATCAAAGCCAACTTAATGCTTGCGATTACTGTTTCCTGATCATCTTTCATAACAAAATGTCCTGAGTTTGAACAATAAATAAACTTACCATATTTCAGAGGATCTAATAATGCAATCCAGCGTTTCATTTTTAGGTTGTTATTAATTCGGAATAATTTCTCCTTATCAAAGATGGTTTCTCCTCTGTCATCACCCTCAGCTGAATAACCTCCCGCCATTATAAAATGAACAGGCACATCGGGTAATGAAATGCTGGTGCATTCTTTGAATTCAGTCTCGTTTAATTTTATTGATATTTTCACTTCTTGAACATAAAAATTTGGCATGTCTTCAAAAAGTTTCTCTTTGAATTTATCATAGGGTTTTGCAAACATAGAATCGATCTGATGTTGAGTTAATCCAATTTCTAAATATGGAAGGGATCCATATCCTTTCTTTTTTGTGAAATCTATAGGATCAACAAATATAAGTCCGGCAATTTCATCCGGATAGTATGAAGCATAACTTCTTATATACGCTCCGCCAAAAGAATGTGATACTAATAAGTATGGTGGTTTTAGACCTTTTTCTAAGAGCATCTTTCTTAAATTTTCTGCAATATGTGTTGTAGTAGGAGGAATATTATCATCTTCGGATTCTCCAATTCTTGGCCGGTTATAAGCAAATACTGCTGATGTTTTCGATACTTCAGAAATCACAGATTCCCAATTACCGTATTTGCTGGCCATTCCATTTTCGAATACAATTACCGGCTTATCCTTCTGGTTGTTCTCCAAACCAGCTATAAAAATTTCAACCTTCTTACCATTTACTTTTATGAATTCTTTTTGTCCAAAACCATAATTACTCAATACCAATATTATAATAATAGACGATATTATTATTTGCTTTGGCGAATTTCTCATTAAGCACACTCCTCAGTTGTTAGAAATTTACACACATAATAGGCTCAGGTTATATTGCCAAATTAAACATACAGGCAATGTTAATAATATTTGACAATATGTCAATAATAATATACATTATGTATATAATTATTAACATTTACTTTAAAAGGGACTTTTAAATGAATCTAAATAAAGAACTATTTACTAAATCTGAATTTATTTTATCCTTTATCTTCTTGGGATATTTTTTATTTGCAACTCTTCAAGAGCATAACTTTGTCTTATTATATTTTTTATTTGTTTCTACTTTTATTTTTGCAAATATAATTTTAGTATTGGTTTTACTATTAGTTACAAAATCAAAGAAAATTAAATTTGATGAAAGAGACAAGTTTATAGAAACGAAATCATATCGTAATGCATACATTAGTGTAATTGCAATCATTAATATTATTATTATTTATTCTATTTTTGATAATAATATTTTTCAACCTTTCATTTTATTTAGTTCACTATTTTCCACGCTTTTCATTTCAAATATTGTTCTAAATCTCACAAAGATTTTCTACTATAAAAGAGGTGTTTAAATTGAAGAATTTACCTCTAACTAATAATATTAGGAAATTAAGATTTAACGCATCTGAAATGACGCAACAAGAATTGGCTGATAAATTGAATGTATCGCGTCAAACAATCATTGCAATTGAAGCGGGAAAATATTCTCCCACGTTGGAGCTTGCATTTCGTATATCTGAAATATTTAAAGTTTCTCTTGAAGAAGTATTCCAATATACTCCAACTAATTAAGTTTTATAATTTGTTTCTT
>DATFMR010000166.1:0-2622 GCA_035266865.1 Ignavibacteriaceae bacterium
TTATAAAGGATTTCCAGTGCTTTTGAATCGTACACAGAAACCTTCTGCATTATCTCAATGTCAGATGAATTGTTATTTACAGTCAATGTAAATAGAATGTTTGTTTGTTAATGTTTTACTGGTAAATTTAACAAATAAAAAGACAATTAGAAACAAAACTAATCATATAAAATTATTACAGTTATACTCCTGCACTAAATGTAATTTCTTAATTGAGATTAATTTTAAAAATAACAGACAATATTTGGGGCTAATTTCTATTTATGCTTAAGAATGAATTTATTATCTTTATAAAATTAAAATTTTAATAAAAAGGATAAAATGACCTCCCGGGAAATCAGACAGCAATTTCTTGATTTTTTTCAAAATAAAGAACATAGAATAGTTCCAAGTTCACCGGTCGTTCCTTTCGACGATCCGACGTTATTATTCACAAATGCGGGAATGAACCAGTTTAAGGATGTTTTCCTGGGAACTGGTAAAAGGGGATATAACCGTGCAGTAGATACGCAGAAATGTATTCGTGTGAGCGGAAAACACAACGATCTGGAAGAAGTAGGTCACGACACCTATCATCACACTTTTTTTGAAATGCTGGGTAACTGGTCATTCGGTGATTACTACAAAAAAGAAGCAATAAAATGGGGTTGGGAACTTTTGACAGAAGTATGGAAACTTCCAAAGGAAAGATTGTGGGCAACAGTTTACAGAACCGATGATGAAGCTCTAGAATTCTGGAAAAGCGAAACAGATATAGATCCAAAACATATCTTAAAGTTTGATGAAAAAGATAACTTCTGGGAAATGGGAGACACCGGTCCGTGCGGTCCCTGTTCTGAAGTTCACATTAATTTAAGCGATGATTACGAAAATCCGGAATGGGTAAACGCCGGCAAGCCGGAATGTATAGAATTATGGAACCTGGTTTTTATACAATACAACCGGGATGAAAAAGCAACCTTGCACGAACTTCCTCTTAAACATGTTGATACCGGAATGGGTTTTGAACGAATGTGCGCCGTGCTGCAAAAGAAAAATTCAAATTATGATACTGATGTTTTTACTCCACTGATAGATGCTGTTTCAAAAATGTCGGGAGTAAAATATAAGGTTGAAGAGAATAAAATTCCCATGCGTGTAATTGCAGACCACATACGCACACTGACTTTTGCAATTGCAGACGGCGCAGTTCCCGGAAACGACGGACGCGGTTATGTACTCCGCAGAATTTTAAGAAGAGCTGCCCGGTACGGACGGAAACTCGATTTGAAAAAACCATTCCTATTTGAGCTTGTTGACATTGTTGTTAATGAAATGGGAGATGTTTTTCCTGAAATAAAAGAAAAGAAAAATTATGTTAAAAAAGTTGTAAAAGCAGAAGAAGAAAGCTTTTATGCAACGCTTGACCGTGGAATTGAATTGTTTAATGAAATAATTGTAAAACAGATTATTCAACTCTTAGAAAAGAAGAAATATAAAAAGGACTATACAGTACTGGGAATAAAAGATTTTTCTAGAGATGATTATAATATAAGTGCAAGAAAAAATGATATGCCAAATCCCGAATTGGAAATTTTTCTTTCTCAATGGGATGAGAAAACAACAAAAAAATTCTTTGATGAAAGCCCCATAATTAAAAGTGATGATGTATTTAAATTATATGATACGTTTGGATTCCCTGTCGACTTAACAAATGTAATGGCGAAAGAAAAAGGGTTTGCAATTGATGAAGCCGGTTTTAATAAACTGATGGATGAACAGAAACAAAAAGGAAGAGAAGCTTCAAAAGATAAATTTGCTTCTGTAAATATTTCAATAATCGATTTAAGTGGATTTAAATTAACTGATAAAGCTAATTCAGAATTTACGGGCTATGATGAATTAAAATCAAGTTCCAAAATTATCGGACATAAAAAGGAAAATGGAAATGATTTACTACTGCTCGATAGAACTCCTTTCTATGTTGAAGCAGGAGGACAAATAGACGATCTTGGGGAAATTGTAAATGACAAATCAAAATTAAAAGTTGTTGATGTAACTAAAGTTGAAGACAAAACTATTCACGTTGTAGAAAATCAGCAGGACAGTCCTTTAATTCCCGGAACTGAAGTAATCGCTCACGTTGATGAAACACGCCGCTGGGATATAATGAGAAATCATTCGGCAACTCATTTTCTCCACGCTGCATTAAGAAAAATTTTAGGAACACACGTTCACCAGGCAGGTTCTTATGTTGGTCCCGACAGGTTAAGGTTCGATTTTACACATTTTTCAAAACTTACAGATTCTGAATTAAGAGAAATTGAAACGCTGGTAAATGAAGAGCAGAGAAGAAATATTCCTCTTCAGCATCACAGGAATATTCCATTTGACCAGGCAAAAAAAATGGGCGCATTAATGTTCTTCGGCGATAAATACGGCGACAAAGTAAACGTTGTTCAATTCGGTGACTTCAGTATGGAATTTTGCGGTGGCACACACGTTAAAAACTCTTCCGAAATTGGATTATTTAAAATCATCAGCGAGTCCTCGATCGCAAGCGGTGTTAGAAGAATTGAAGCTGTTACAGGAAGCGGTGTTGAAAATTACATACAGCGACAGCTTGATTTAATAAAACAACAG
>DATFMR010000167.1:0-3827 GCA_035266865.1 Ignavibacteriaceae bacterium
CAAACCCTTCGTTTCTGCAAGGAATAAATTTGAAGCACTTGCTGCACACGATGCAATGGTTGAGTTTAGTGGTGTTTTAAAAACCCTCGCAGCTTCTTTAATGAAAATTGCAAATGATGTTCGCTGGCTTGGATCAGGTCCACGCTGTGGAATTGGTGAAATTTCACTTCCTGAAAATGAGCCCGGAAGTTCAATTATGCCGGGAAAAGTAAACCCGACACAATCCGAAGCAATGACTATGGTTTGTACTCAGGTTTTTGGAAATGATGCAACCGTTAATTTTGCAGGTGCAAGCGGAAATTTTGAACTTAATGTTTTTAAACCGGTAATAATTTTTAATGTTTTACAATCAATAAGATTAATAGCTGATGCGTGCGAAAGTTTTACAGACAATTGCGTTGTTGGAATTGAAGCGAATGAAACTAACATTAAAAAGAATCTAAATAATTCTTTAATGCTTGTTACTTCATTAAATCCGCATATTGGCTACGATAATGCGGCTAAAGTAGCAAAGAAAGCCCATAAAGAAAAAACAACTTTGAAAGAAGCTGCAATTGCACTGGGTCTATTAACTGCTGAAAAATTTGATGAAGTTGTTCGTCCAGAAAATATGATAGGGCCAAAAAAATAATTAATTCTATTATTGAGGCTGTCTTAAGATTGTCCTTCCGAACCTATCTGCAATCAGGCGGGCTTGATTCGGACACATCTGACTAAATACGAGAACCTGAAACAAGTTCAGGTTGACAAAATCAGATATTTGAGACAGCCTTATCTTTATTAATACAAAAGAGAAATTAAATTTGCAAAGCTGGAACGGAACAGGTTCACTTTTAATTACCTGTATTGAGTTTATTCTTCTGATCAACATTTTTATTTTTGCTGAAAAGAATAAAAATAATTACCTGGTAATGGGGATGATATCGTTACTGATGATTTACCAGGCGATGGAATATTTTATGTGCGGGCTCGGGTATGATTCTCATTACAGTGCTTTTCTTGCATTTACAGATATATCTTTTCTACCCCCGCTTGGGTTATATTTCGTTTTATCCTTTTATAATTACAAATCAAAATACCTTTACTTGGTTTTTCTTCCCGCAATAGCTTTTATTTTTTATTATTCCACAATTATTAATCAGTTTGATGTAAATGCATGCACAGTTTTTTATGCAATTTATAAATATCCGCATGGCGATCTTTACGGGTTCTTTTATTACGTCCCAATTTTAATCACAATGTATTTCCTATATCGCGGGATGAGAAAATCAGGTAATAAAAAGAGAGTACAAATTTCAAAAATATTATTAACTGCATATATTTTAATTTCACTCCCGGTTGTTATTTCTTTTCTACTTGCATTTGCAGGTGAAATGACACTGGTTCACAGTATTGTAAGTGTAATGTGCAAATTCGCAGTAATCCTTGCAGTTGCTTTGACATATTTTGCATTGACAAACAAAAAATCAAATGGATGAAATTATTTTAAATATTTACCTGATTATTGATGGCGGGATTGTTGTAGGATTTCGTGCAGTTGGATACGAAAAGGAAGGCGGCGATGATAATAAAATTAAATTTCTTAAGAGCCGTGTAACAGAAGATTTTGCCGGAGCTTATAAATTTGATGCGCCAAAAAATAAAAAAGACGAGTTTATGAAATATTATAAATTTGCCAAACTGGAAAAAAGGGGAATGCACTTCCAGTTGTTTGAAGAAATATTTTCACATTTTGATGTGCCTGAGCATCCTTTAATTTGCGTCACACCTGTAGTTGATGGAAAAATTTTGACAGCAGAATAGAAGTTTTATAGATTAATAGCTTGAATTTAAAAGCCTGAGTTTTTCATCAATCATTTCTAAAAATAAATGCACAAAACAGACCTTAATAAATTTTATTCATCAAAGAGGCTTGGGACATTTGTTGAAAATGGACACACTTTTTTTCGACTATTCGCTCCCCGTGCTGAACAGGTTATTCTCCATCTTTATAATAAAGCAGAACAATCAACCGGTGAAAAATATAAAATGAAAAAGGATGAAGATGGAGTTTGGGAAACTGAATTAGAGGGTGAACTTTACGGAAAGTTTTATGGCTTCCAGGTAATAAATAATGATCAAATTGGTGAAAAGGAAATTGTTTGTATTGATCCTTACGCAAAAGCAATCGCTTCATTAAATAATTATTTAAATCCCCGCAAAGCTATTGTCGTAAAAGAAAATGATTATGAATGGGAGGGAGATGAATGGATTCAGCGTGACTGGAGAGATTTAATAATTTATGAAATGCACGTAAGAGATATCACAGCTCACAAATCTTCTGGTGCAAAGAACCCCGGAACTTTTAAAGGATTAATTGAAAAAGGAATAAAAGGTGGAATAGAACACATAAAAAATCTTGGTATAAACACAGTTGAATTTCTTCCTGTCCAGGAATTTGGAAATATTGAAGTTCCTTTCAATAAAGAATTTTATGGAAAGAAGAATACCTGGAATCCTTATGAAACCAATCATTGGGGGTATATGACAGCAGGATATTTTGCCCCGGAATCATACTACAGTGAGGGTGGAGAAAATATTAATTGGGGAAAGTGGAGCGGCAAAAAAACAAATCAAATTAATGAATTAAAAGATGTTATTAAGGAATTTCATAAAAATGGAATTGCCGTAATAATGGACGTGGTTTATAATCATTATTCAGAATATGAACTAGCAGGATTGAAAGAGATCGATAAAGAATATTATTTTAGGATTAATAATCACGGTAAATTTGAATCACACAGTTTTACCGGGAATGATTTAAAGACTGAAAGACCGATGGTTCGCAGGATGATTGTTGATAGTGTTCTTTACTGGATGAAAGAATTTCACATTGATGGCTTCCGGTTTGATATGGCTCATTTAATTGACTGGATAACTGTTGAAGAAATTATTGAAGAAACTCAAAAAATAAATCCCGGTGTAATTTTAATTGCAGAGCCCTGGGGAAATGGATATGATCCCGCAGGATTTTCTCTGCGCGGATTTGCAAGCTGGAATGACCAGGTTAGAAACGGAATAAAAGGAGAAAATCCTGTTGATGGAAAAGGCTGGATTTTTAATAACAGGTTTGGCAATAATGATATTGAAAGAATTAAAAGTTATTTAAAAGGAACCTTGGTAGGAGACAAGCATGGTTTATTCCAGAGGATTGAACATTCTGTAAATTACCTGGAATCCCACGATGGATATACACTTGGAGATTTCATCAGGATAGCAACCGGAAAAGTAAAACCAGACGAATCAATTACAGACCCGGATAAAAATGCAGAGCTTACTTCTGTCGAATTAAAATTAAATAAGCTGGCTGCTCTCTTTTTATTTGTAAGCCATGGAATAATAATGATTCATTCCGGGCAGGAATTTGCCCGCAGTAAAGTAATTTCAACAAATTCAAATGCAGATGATAAAGATAAGGGGAAACTGGATCACAACAGCTACGAAAAAGATAACGATACGAATTACATCAATTACGATCATGCAGAACTAAATAAAGAACTGGTAAACTATTATAAAGGATTGATCGCGATCCGTAATAATTTTATGGCTTTTAGAAGGTCAAACCCGGAAAATATTTTCTTTTATGAAAATCAGGAAAATCCTTTTTCATTATCTTTTTTAATAAAATGTAAAACGAAGGAGTTTACAGTTGCTTTTAACACAGATCATAAAAACGCAATTGATATTAAATTGCCAGATGGGAAATGGGAAGTTATTGCTAACGCCAAATTTGCGGGTAAAAGAATAATTGAGAATTTAAAAGGGAAAATTAATGTTGGACCAATTTC
>DATFMR010000168.1:0-20567 GCA_035266865.1 Ignavibacteriaceae bacterium
CAGCGCACGCAGGAGCCTGGAAAAAGCCAGGACTCTGTTATCTGAAAAAAATATTTCGGTTTTGCTTTTTGCCGAAGGGACAAGGAGTGAAACAGGAGAAATTCAGAAATTTAAAAGAGGAGCATTTAACCTTGCAGGGAAAGTAGCTCATCCGATTATTCCTGTAACGGTAAATGGTTCTCACAAAATAATGTCAAAAGGGTCATTTAAGATTAATAAAGGAACTATTCACGTACATTTTGATAAACCTGTACCGGCAGATAATATTAAAACCAGGCAGGATGAGATTGATCTTATGAATAAAGTAAGAGATATAATAATTTCCAACCATACATTATAGGGCAAGGTAATGGCTGTTACAAAGAAAGATGTTGAGCATATTGCAGAACTTGCAAAACTGAAATTAAATGAAGAAGAAATTGAAAAATATACTTTGCAGCTCAATGATATTCTGAATTACGTTGATAAATTAAATGAACTTGATACATCAAATGTAGAACCGCTTTCGTATCCTGTAGAAGGCAAAAATGTTTTCCGGGAAGATGTTATTAAAACTTCTCTTGACAGGGAAGAAGCATTAAGAAATGCACCGGACAGAAGTGAATTATTCTTCAAAGTTCCTAAAGTAATACGCGGGAATAAATAGATATGATAATTGGTGTAATTCCCGCCAGATTTGCTTCGTCGAGATTAATGGGGAAACCTCTTGCTGATATCTGCGGTAAACCTATGATTCAACATACTTTTGAAAACGCGGGGAAATCAAAACTAATCAGCCGGATGATAATAGCTGTTGATGATGAAAAAGTTGCAAGTGTTGCTAAAAGTTTTGGCGCTGAAGTTGTGATGACTCCTAGAGATATTCAAACGGGTTCAGACAGGATTGCTTATGTAATAAAAGATATAAAAGATGCCGATATTATTGTGAACATTCAGGGAGATGAACCATTTATCAACGGAACTATGATCGACCAGGCAATTGAACCATTGGTATTTGATAAAAGCGTAAATGTTTCAACCCTTGCAAAAAGAATCAGAAGTGTCCAGGAATTCAAATCTCCTTCAATTCCCAAAGTAGTTTTTGATTACAACAATTTTGCACTCTATTTTTCCCGTTCTCCAATTCCATTTGTAAGGGATGCAAGATCAAACCTGGAGAGGATAACAAAAGGAGAGGTTTATAAACATATAGGCCTGTATGTTTACAGGAAAGAGTATCTGCAAAAATTTACAAAACTGGAGCCGACTGATCTTGAGGAAATGGAAAAGCTTGAACAGCTAAGAATGCTTGAAAACGGTTTTAAGATAAAAATTGTTGTAACTGAGTTTGAAAATATAGCTGTAGATACACCCGATGATCTTGCCCGCGCAAGGCAGTATTATTTAAGACATTACAAGAAGAAATAAATTTATTTAAAATGAAAACACCCGGTAAAATTAAACTCGCCAATATCCCAACGCCAATTGAGGAAATAACTTTTGAAAATAAAAAACTTCTGATAAAAAGGGATGACCTGACAGGGATAGAACTTTCAGGGAATAAGGTAAGAAAGCTGGAATATTTGCTTATGCAGGCAAAAAAAGAAAAAGCAGATACAATTTTTACCTGCGGCGGGGAACAATCAAATCATGCTAGAGCAACAGCTATTGCAGCAGCCAAACTTGGAATGAAGTCAAAATTATTTTTGTGGGGAAAAGATAATTCTTCCGCAGACGGAAATTTATTCATCGATAAATTTGCAGGAGCAGAAATTTCCTTTTTGGATAAGAGAAATTATAGCTCTGTAAATGAAATTATGTACGAGGAAAGAGAAGCTTTACTTCATCTTGGAAAGAGGGTATATGTTATTCCAGAGGGTGGCTCAACCACACTGGGAATGTGGGGATATGTGGATTTTGTGACAGAATTAAGTAAGCAAATAAACCTGAAAAAAATAAAAGGCATATGTGTTGCTGCAGGCACAGGCGGAACTGCTGCAGGACTCTTGGTCGGTGCAGCTCTGAGAAATTTTAGATTAAAAATCTATGCTGTAAATGTCTTGTATTCAAAGGATGTAATAGAACAAAAAATCAAAAACCTGGCAGAAGGCTGCAAGCTTGATTTCAATTTGAAATGTAAAATCGATTTCAAAAATCTGAAAATTCTCGACGGATATTCATACGAAGGTTATAAAAACATTGATGATTCAAAGGTTAAATTAATAAGCAGTTTTGCCCGATCAACGGGAATTATTTTGGACCCTGCTTATACCGGCAAAGCATTTAAAGCTTATTACGAAAAATTTCTTGAAATGGGTAAAGGTAAGCAGGTTATTTTTCTGCACACAGGCGGTCTTTTCGGAGTTTTTGGAAAGAGGAAAAAGTATCTCGCAGTCTAGAAGTAATTTAAAGCTAATCCTGAAGCAGGTTAAGGATAGCAAATAAAGATATTGAGATAAACTGAACACAGTATGTCTTTGCCAAACTGCTAAATATAAACTATTTTTAAAATATGGATTGTATTTTTTGTGATATAGTAAGTGGAAAGGAAAAAGCGGAGATCATTTACCAGGATGAAAATGTAATTTCGTTCCTTGATATTCGTCCGATCAATTACGGGCACGCATTAGTAATTCCAAAAACTCATTATGAAAATTTTCATGCAGTTTCCCCGGAAGATTTAAATTCTGTCATAAGCGTAACACAAAAAGTTGCTGATGCAGTTAATAAGGGGCTGTCCACTGATGGGATTAATATTATTGCAAATAAT
Source organism: Ignavibacteriaceae bacterium (assembly GCA_035266865.1). Taxonomy (GTDB): domain Bacteria; phylum Bacteroidota; class Ignavibacteria; order Ignavibacteriales; family Ignavibacteriaceae; genus JAKAGZ01. The sequence goes on from DATFMR010000168.1 coordinate 2,750, forward strand.
GGTGTTGCCTCTGGTCAAACAATATTTCATTTCCATTTTCATATCATTCCAAGATTTAAGACTGATGCCTTTAATTACAGGCCTGTTTTAAAATCATACGGTAGCGGTCAAATGAAAGAATTTGCAGATAAAATTCGAATTGCTGTAAAAAAATAAAAGGGATTTATACATATGGACGACAAAATTAGAGTGCTTGTTGCCAAAGCCGGATTGGACGGGCATGATCGTGGAGCAAAAGTTATTGCTGCCGCTTTGAGAGATGCAGGAATGGAAGTAATTTATACAGGGCTAAGGCAGACTCCTGAAATGATAGTGGAAGCTGCTATTCAGGAAGATGTTGACGTTATCGGAATCAGTATTTTATCAGGTGCACATATGACAATTCTTCCTAAAATATTAAATCTGATGAAGGAAAAAGGATTGGATGATGTATTGTTGACAGGGGGAGGGATTATCCCGCAGGAGGATATTAACGAATTGAAAAAAGTTGGCGTTGGCGAACTATTTACTCCCGGAGCTCATACTACAGCTATTGCTGATTACATAAAAAAATGGCGGAGTGATAATCCCAGGAAATAAATTTGACAATAAAAAAGCTGTTCAAATGAACGGCTTTTCTTGTTGCTAAAAATTATAACTACTTTATTGATTTAAGAAATTCCTGCATTTTATTTAAGCTGCCTCTCACCGATTTGTACCCATTTATGTGTTTGTCTTTATCAATTATTTTTCCATCTGCATCAACAATTCCCTGGTGACAATAAAAACACGATGTAATAGGAACATCTATATGACCAGTTGGCGGGAGACCGTGACAGGAACCGCATTTTGCCTGAGTTCCATCGACCTTGGTCCACTTTGGGGAAAAATTAGCACCAACAATTTTATCAGCTGAATAAGCAAACTGGTATTCAGGATCAGCATCCGCTTTCTTAAATTCAAAATTACCATGACAATATGTATTGGAGCAAGTTAAAGTATTTGCATTATAAGTTGCGCTTGTAGCAATATTATTTATAGAAAGACCTGTAAAATTTAATTCAGCATTAGGAGTATTATCGATGTGTCCTTGTTGTTCCAATGTTGCAGGAACATTGTGGCATGCTGCGCAGGTAACATTATTTGTAAGTGAATCTGCATACAGGTGAGATGTATGAGCTCCTACATTTCTGTTTGTAGTAAATGTATTACCGTTAGTATCTCTTGGAGGTGCAATTATTAAAGGCTTATTAAAATCCCCATGACAAGTATTGCAAGCTTCGGGACCTTCTTGCTGAGTGTGGCACTGGAAACAACTTTGGCCTGTTACTCCCCCTGTATAGTTTGCTGCATGACATTTTTTGCATTCTTTCATGCTCCAGTTGGAATTTTTTATCAGGTTTCCGTGAAAGTCTGGTGAATTTTCGTTTAATATACCAGACTTATGAACACTAACTTCAGGAGCTGATGTTGGAACATTTTTGCCTAATTCACTGCAGCCAGCAATAAATATTGCGATTAAAATTGTAAATAAACTATAATTTAAAAAATATTTCATCTTCAAGCCCGTAATTAATTTGGATTGGACCCATGACAATATCCGCAGAACCCGACTCCCGCGGGAGTTCTGGGTGAAGCGCTTGTATGACAATTATAACAAATTGATCCGTCTGAATCGTGCCAGTCTCCATGCGTGCTTCTCATAAAACCCGATGGATGAGTTTTGGGGTTTGTTCCTTTAATTCCATCACTATCAAGATGACAGGTAATACAGGTCGGATCGGCGCCCTGCACATCGTGACATGCGGCACAGCTTTCAATGTCTCTCCTTGCCAGCACTGAATGATTGCCTCCGCCTGTGCCTACTCCAATTGTAACAAAATTTGATTTTATGTGAGAAACCGGAACTACTCCACCAAGAGAAAAATCACTGTTATCCGATTGATGACAGTTTGCACAAAATGTATTTAACTCGTGACAAGTCTGGCAATCAGAGGTTTTTCCTTTGGCATCTATTCCGTGAGTAAATCTGTATCCAAGTTCGTGAACTTTTGTAACCTGCTGCTGTTTTGTTCCGTCAACAAAATTAGTTGCTGAATATGGCTGATAAAAATTATTTGTCGAATTATCTTCAGTTATCATATTAGTTGCAACATGACATTCCTGACAAGAAGAATTATCGTGGCACATGGCGCAATTTGCATCAATAGAGTTTGCAGCAAATTTATGTCCCTTTTTGAAAGAGGGAACTTTATGAGTGACAGGTACAAGATTTACAGTAGAGATATGGCAGGACTCACAATTGTTGCTTGCAACCGTTTTATTATTGTGACAGGAATAGCAGTCTTCCATAACCGGGTAAGGTTGCTCAGCCTGAAAGGCATAATCTGATTCTCCGATTCCTTTATGGCATTGTTTGCATTCCAGTTTATTATCGGTAACGTGTAAACTATGGTTAAAGTACAAATCAGCTTTTCTTTGAATCAGGGGTTCATTAATATCCTCAAAATGGCAGGTTGTGCAATTATCCGTATCCTCAACATCATGGCAAGCAGAGCAATTATCATGATTCGGCAAAAGCCTATCGCTTAACTTTGTACTTGTTGCAATTTTATCATGACAGGTCTGGCATTCAACTTCATTTTCAATATGAGTTTTATGAGAAAATTTTATGATCTTATCATTATGATTTGCTGTTTCCTGTACTGTCTTACTCTTAAAGGCAGATAAAGTTAGTAAAACCATAATTGCGGGTATAAGCAGGTAATATATGTGTTTTAATTTCATGTCGATCTAATTAAAAATTAGTGTTAAACCAGTAGTTTATCTTAAAGAAAACCCTGTAATTATTTTCGTAGATTTTGTTGTCCATATACTGTCCCTGTAAATCAAACGAAAGAATTCTGATTGGTCTGTAATTAAAGCCGGCAAGCAGAGTGGTTAAATAATGCCTTGCTTCACCTTTGGCCAAAATATAACTGGTATATGAAAGACCCACAGTAGGAGTAAAAATTCCGTCAAAGAATGTTCTCGCTGTATACAAGGATATAGCATCCATTTCTCCTTCGTAGCCTAATGTTTTTCTGTAGCTGATTGTTCCGTAATTTGTATTTAAACCGGCTGTAATTCTTTGCGAGTTGTCATCACGGTATTTTACATTTCCAAATTTTAATGAAGTCCAGATATTGCTTGCAATCATATAGTCAGCGCCAAGTTCATATTCTTCTGTATTTCCAAAATCAAATACTGAAAAGATAGAATTGTACCTGATTAAAGGCTGCCTGTAATTATAATATGCGCTTAAACGAAAGTCCTTTAATTGAGTGTATGTACCGGTAACTTCAAATTTAGAAGTCTTTTTATAATTTAAATCATAATCGTATCTTGTATCAATCGTAAAATAATCTTTGAAATTGTATGAAACCTGTGCATTTGCAAATTCGTACTGGTTGGAATTATTTCTTATCAGAACCTGTATTGGGTTAAAATTTTCATCCAGTCTGGATGCCCAATATTCCTGGGCTTTAAAATTCTTTTTAATATAACTAAGAGAAATATCTATATCTTCGATTGCATTGGTGATAAATTTACCGCCGATTATATAATCGTCACTCCAGTCTTTAGTTATTTCAAATTTCTGATAAGCCGGAACATTTGCACCGTAATACCCGGTTAATTTGTAAGCGCCTTTTTTCAGATCAACATTTATTCCGTCGAAAATTCCGCCGGCCACAGAATTAAATAAAGGCTGTCTTCCCAGTTTAAAAGTCAAAACATCCCAGATATTTCTGCCTTCTACATACAGGTTATAAAGCCTTGCTCTTGGATCACTTACCTGTGAACTGGCAATGTCCTGTTCAAAATTCAGGTAAGTTCTGACAGAGAAATTATCTTTATTGAAATTCAGATTTAACATCTGGAATGTGCGTACGTGGGTAGCAGAAGTAGAGGCGGAATCAAATCTTTCAAAAGTGTAGAAAGATGATGATATCCGCCCATTTAAATTCTGTGGAAAAGTTGAAATTGCGGCACTTAGAAAAAAGCTGATTAGAAGAATGATTTTTTTCATTGTGTCTCTGTTTTCTTTCACCAATTTTACCGCAATTAGTGTAACTAAACTATTTAATTATTATGAACTAAATAAAACGGGAAAATTATTTTTCCCCGGGAATATCGTGTGCAATTTTTGTCCACATTTCATCAAAGTTTGTTTTTGCTGCATCAAACGTAGGACTATCTGAATTATGACATTTCTGGCATAATGCAACACGTTCTTCTTTTGTATTAAAGACCATTAGTCCGTTTTCAACTGCTACTTTCTGGTCTTTCATAATTTTGAGACTTTTATAATCGCCTCCTGCTCCGTGACAGGTTTCGCATTGCACTCCATCTTCCATATTGAATTTTTTTCCTAATAATGATGCATCAACACCATAACCAGAAACGTGGCATTTTAGGCAAGCTTCCGTTTCGACAGCTTTTGTAGTGAATCCTTTGTCCTTTGCAATTTTATCTGCCTCGGCAGTTTTTAAAGTTTCATAAGCTTTTGCGTGAGCACTTTTTTCCCAGGTAGGAAGTTGTTCTCCTTGTTTTTCTGACTTATGGCACATACCGCAAGTCTTAGCACCTACGAACTCATGCATTTTTCCCTGAGCCAAAAGCATCGGGGTTAAAAAGAAAACAAGAGCGAGAGTTATTTTTTTTAACATATTTTCACCTTTTATGACTGATGATTACGAACAAATTTAAGAATTATTAAGTGGAGAGTCCACCTGGCGGAACAGCACAAATGGACTCTCCTCTGCAAAATAATCTTACTTAAGTAATATCATTTTCTTTATAGCAACAAAATCATTTGACTGAATTCTATAAAGATAAATTCCCGAAACTACATTTTGTCCTGAGGTATTTTGCCCGTTCCATGTAACATTATATGTACCACTGCTCATAGATTGGTTAACCAGAGTAGTTACAAGTTTACCGGTAATATCATACACCTCAATTTTTACATTTCCTTCCTTTGCAACTGTATATTTAATATTAGTTGTAGGATTGAAAGGATTTGGATAATTCTGTTCAAGCGAATATGATTGAGGATTTGTGTCATCAATCAATTGAATATCTGTTGTTGGATCCAGCTTCTGTAAGGAAACAGCTAACAAAGAGTAAGCATACCTTGGATTATGTACACCAAGGCTTCTGTCTTCTTCAACCATAAGATAATTATAAGCTGCTGCAGCCTGAATCTTTGTATAAGAAGAATCTACAGTAACTGTTGTGCTGTTTAGTGGCGGTAACATTTTTGCAATTTTATCCAGTAATCCCTGCATTTCAACCTGTAATCCATCTGCAGTTCCATTTCCGTCAAGATCAGCATTCCCATTTACATAAAGTTTTTTATCGCCAAACTTGGTGCCGAATGTACCGTGGCAGGGAGCGCAAGCTGCAACATTATCATCACCGGTTTTCGGATTTTTCATATTAAGTGAGTGTGAACCGAATGTTTCAATATCTCCGGTTGCTGTTGCACCAGCATTTGCCATATGGCAAGCAATACAACCTTCAGCTGCCTGCATATGAGGAGATGTTGGAAAATTCCAGCCAAACTGGTATCCGTTTGTTCCTGCGATCATATCGCCCTGCGGGCCATGATGAGGTCCGAAGTGTGATAAATTATTCAAATAATCATTTACATAGGTAGTTGCATTTTGTCTAGCATGGTGGCAATTCATACAAAGAACACCTGAACCAACGTTATTAACTGTAACACCGTTTTCAAAAGTAACTGTTACTGTTCTTAACTGATGTTCATTTGTAGCGTTGTGTGGATCGTGACAAACTGCACAGGCTATTTTTGCCAATGGAGGAGCTGTAGTTAATTCTGCTTTTCCACCCTTTATAAATTCAACAAAACCGGAACCGCTGTGACATCTTGCGCACGAAGCACTGGCGCCTCTTGCAAGTGTAGTTGGTTTTGCATGAACTGAGTTTTCATACTGTTCGCCATAAAAGTGATGTGTTCCTGAATCGTGACAACTTTCACAGAGTTTAGGGTCTAATGTTTTTACGATCTTATTATTATCTGTTGCTGAATAATGGTTTGAGCCAGGTCCGTGACAAGCTTCGCACTGCACATCAGCTTTAGCCATTGCCTGTGGGTAAACCAATGAAAGTGAATCATATATTCCCTGTTGTAGAACTGATGGGAAGACAAATGGATAATCATCAAATCCACCATTGTCTGCATTTTGGTCAAAACCAGTTGTGTGACAGCTAATGCAAGATCCACTAAAATGTGTTCCCAGCATTCCATCCAAACCTTCGCGCAATGCCCTGGCATGTTTTGTATTCTGCCATTCACTGTAAATAGGTTCGGGTGAAACAAATCCGTTGTGACACCAGTTACAGGCACCTGTCTGTATTCCGGCAAAAAGAGAAGCATTTATAGTAATTGTTGAGTTTAGGCTGCCGTCAGTTACAGAAATTACAAATGTACCAACCTTATCAGGAATAAATGAGATTACCTGGTTGGCTGAATCAATATTATTTGTGGAACCAAATGCAGCAGTTGAACCATAAGGTATTGTAGTTAGTGACCAAACAGGTGAAGTTAAAGCTCCACCAGTCTTCGTAACTTTTAAAAATATTTTAGTCTGTACTCCAACATTTTGTAGACCATTATAAGCTACGTCAAAATATTTAGGTGTTGTGAGAGTATCTCTCGATACATCTCTGGGTGATCTGCCGTAAGTGCTTACGCTAAGGGTTTGTGAATAACCGGTAGCAAAACAAAATAAAAGAGGCAGTATATAAAAAAGAATCATTTTTTTCATGGTGACCCCATAAAATATATTATTTAGTAAATAAATTAACCGTCCTGCATTTCCAAGCAAATACTAAACCAATGCAAAAACACAGGAAAATTGAAAAATTCAACACTTTTTTTGCCAAACAAGAGAAAGTTAAAATTCAGTTTCTCTTGCCAAAGAAAAGATAGGTAATCAGGCTAAATCAAGCAAATTTAAGGGATTATCTAAATTAAATCTTAATAATATTATTGTGATTTTTCAGGCGAAATGGGCTTAATTAATAATAAAAATTTAAGGCCTTTCCGAATGGATCATTTCAAAATCTTGTTTTCGAATATTTGAGATTTAAGGATTTCAACCATTTTATTTTTTCTTTGCAAAAACCTTTAAAATTTTCTTTTTAAGAAAAAGCGTATCAATATTATAATTCTGTTAAAATGTATCATTTTGTATCAGAATCAAACCAACATTGTTTAAAAATACTTGGAAAATAGCTTAAAAACGAAGCATTTTATGGCACTTATATTGACTTGATAATAGAAAGTAAAAATGATCCTTTTTAATAGAATGAATCTGTAAGTGAAAAGAACTTTACAAATTTTAGTTTTAGCAGTTTTTATATTTTCAATTGAGATAAAAGCTCAGACTACTCCTGTTGTATTTATTGAAAATATAACTGCTCCGGCAATTGGCCAGCAAATATCCATACCAATAAAAATTAAAAACATAAATAACGTTGGTTCGGTTAGTTTAAAATTTACGTTTGATACAAATGTTCTGGAATTTACAAGCTTTTCCGGTAATCCAAGCAGTGGAACCTTTGTAACGAATAGTTCCTTGCTTTCACTGGGCGGAATTCACGATACCGTGTCAATTGCCTGGTTTGATCTAACTCCACTGGATTATTCGAATGAAGGTGTTTTTGTATATGTGAATTTTACTTACAAAGGGGGTAATTCTGATTTTAGTTTTATACCTGATCCCACCAGTTCGATAAGCGATGGAGATGCCAAAAAAATAAATGATTTAGCATTTATTAATGGTAATATCACTCCACAGGTTCTAGCTGACGGAAATTTAAGCGGAATCGTATTTGTCGATTCAAATAAGAATGGTATAAATGATGATAGTTTGGGACTGCAATATGTAACTGTTAATCTGTATAAAATGGAAAATGGATATGGTACCTGGATATCCTATCAGTTAACCGATGAAAATGGAATTTATAATTTTACCGGACTTCAGCCTGGAAATTATTATACAGATTTCGTTCTAAACGAGGAAAATAATGTCTATACATTTACAGTAAAAGGGGCGGGAACAGATCGGGCAAAAGATTCTGATGTTTTTGCAATTGATGATACAACAGGTATTTCAGATACCTCAGCGGTTCTATCCGGAGATAATTCCGGTTCCTGGGATGCCGGCGTTTACTTAAAAAATCCGGCGGTTCCGCTTGGAAGTATTGGCGATTATGTTTGGAATGATCAAAATGGAAATGGTTTTCAGGATCCGGGTGAGCAGCCTATGCCAAACATTAAAGTATATTTATTAAACGGAAATGATAATTCAATTATTGATTCTGCAGCAACAGATAATAATGGAGATTATCTATTTTCAGGTTTACCGATTGGCAATTATAAAATTCAGTTCATTGTTCCCAACGGTTATGAACTGAGCAGGAAAAATAATGGTGGTTCCGCTTCCTTGTATGGAGATTCAGATCCTGATTCATTGACAGGTATTACTGATACAATTATGGTAGTATCAGGTTATTTACATAGATACGATATTGACGCAGGAATTCACTTAGATTTTGGAAATATAACTTCAATTGATGATTTTACATCCGCTCCCAAATCATTTAATCTTGCACAGAATTATCCCAATCCTTTTAATCCAACAACAGTCATACAATTTACACTGGCAAAAAGTGAAAATGTCAGGATTGCTGTTTTCAATTCCATAGGACAACTGGTAGCCATTCTTGTCAATGGAGAAGTTGGTGCAGGTACTCACAGCATCACATTCGATGCTTCAAATCTTGCAAGCGGGATTTATTTCTACAAGCTTATAAGCAACTCTGTAAACATTACGAAAAAAATGGTACTTATGAAATAAAAGAATGTTGCCTCATTTCTGAACCCATGGACTTATTTAATTAAATGAATATAGTCGGGGTTTTTCTATCTTATTACATTTTCAGATTTCATTTTAAAGAAAGGGAGTTTTCATAATAATTCAAACTTTACTTTCAACCTTATGGTTTATCATTTTCGCAAAATCTTCTCCATTGCCTTTCCTTTCGCTAACTCATCGATCAACTTATCCAGAAAACGAATTTCCTGCATAAGCGGCTCTTTAATCTCTTCCACCCGGATTCCGCAGACCACACCTTTTATCAACTTGCGCGAAGGGTTTAGCTTTGGAGCCTTCGTAAAGAAGGTTTCAAAGTCTGTTCTTTTTTCAATTTTAGATTCTAATTGTTTCTGGCTATACCCAGTCAGCCAACGGATGATTTCATCAACTTCTTCTTTCGTACGTCCTTTTTTCTCTGCTTTTGCAACATAATGCGGATAAACACCTGCAAAGCTCATTGCATAAACCCGATTTTTCTTCATTTTACAAAATTCCTTTTATTAAAGTTGATAATAATATTTCGTGTCGATAGTTTAATTCCCGTTTAATTCGCCTTTTGTTCTTTCACGAAATATTTTACATAAATTAAGATTAATACAGGGACGATAACCAAACCGGCAGTAAAATTCAATAGAGATGCCAATCCTGTTAACTCGCTTCCGCCTTTAGAAATCAGTACAATTTCTCCTAAAGGGCCTTTTGAAAATATTGTGTTGTAAATAAAATTCCATCCTAAATGAAATCCGAATGGTAGCATTATGGATTTGGTTTTGGAAAAAGCCCATGCCCAGGCATATCCCATCAGTCCGGTTCCAATAAATACTAAAATCATAGCCAATGGATTTCCTAAAGCTCCGTAGGAGAACCAGTGATAAATCCCGAATGCAATAGCGGAAATCAAAATGCTTTTTAGTGTACCAATTTTTTGGATGAGAATATAGAGCAGAGCTCCGCGAAAAATTAATTCCTCTGTTAATACAGATTTTAGATCCCACCAAAAGGATTTTAGAATAATTCCACTGGTTATGTCTTTATTTAAAATCCAGGAGGATGATTTCAGATATGCTTCTAAATATTGAACAAGTATGCAGAGTATTGCCGTAACCAGGAACCCTGTTAAGAATTGTTGTAATCTTTTCCCAAATGGCAAAAATCCTAAAGCCAGGATACTTTTCTTTTCGAATGCAATAAGAAGTGACCAGGAAATGGCAATTGCTATTAATATTCCAATCATTTTTTGTTTTTAAAATTATTTTAAAAGAAGAATTAAGCCTTAAAATTCAATTCTGTAACCAACAAAAATTCAAAATAATGTTATTGTGATAACAGGTAAATATACGTTGCACAAATGAGGACGTATTACTACTTTATATTAATACTATAACAAATTGATTTATAAATATATACATAGTAAATAAATAATGTTATTTACAAGGATAATTAATCCATTCCATTCTCTTATAAAATTGATACTTTTATGAAGCTTCGTATAATATTATTACTAATAATTAGTTCGTTAGTTTATTTCCCCGGAACAGGATTTTCCCAGTCAGGTGAACCGGTTGTCATCCCTTTTGAATTCGTCCATCACATCATTATTGCTGCCAAGGTCGATGGGAAGAGGGCGGACTTGCTGTATGATCCGGTGCGCAATATTATCCTGGATCGTCATTATGCAAACGAAAGCAACATCCCCCTGATCGGCGGGGGGGAAGCCGGTTACGGTGGAAGCGTAACTACAGGCGGTGGCGGCAGCAACCGGGTTGAAGTTTTGTTTGCCAGGAATATATCCTTAGGGATCAACAACCTGTCATACCGCTATCCGCTTACACCGGTGATACCTATTGATTCTATTATGGCTGCGTCTTTAGGTCGCCACGTGGATGGCCTGCTGGGCATAAATGTTTTTTCGGATTATATAGTGCAATTCGATTTTCCGGGAGAACGGTTTATCCTTCATTCACCGGGTACATTTAACGCACCGGACGGAGCTGTGGAATTGCCAATCACCTGGTTGGAAAATCGTCCGACTGTAAAGCTTGGTATCCAAACCGGAGATACGGATTCGGAGGCTACCTTTTTACTGGATTTTGGAATGGGGGGCACACTCCGTTTTACTACGGGGTATACCGATAGTCTGCAGTTGCCAAAGAAGCTGCAGCCAAATGTCGCTTCAGGCAACGAACACGGACTGGGAGGGGCACTGCAAAGTCTTGTAGCCAGGCTTCCCGGGTTGAAAATAGGTGGCATTACTCTTGATTCTCTTGTGGTCTCCATGGCAAGAGAAAAAGAGGGACGTGATGCCTATCCCCCGTGGGATGGATTGGCAGGATTGGGATTGATGAGTCGTTTTACCTTGTATTTAGATGTTACCGGCAACCGGATTTGGTTTCAGCCCAACAAACGATTTGACCGACCGTCTGAATATATAATTACCGGACTCAGTTTTGAACCCCGGGATTTCAATAAAAAACAATTGATAGTAAGTGAAGTTAAGAAAGGATCAAATGCGGATGAAGCAGGATTTAAGCCCGGTGATATTATTTACACGGTAGACAGCGAGCAGGCTTCGGACTGGAATATCAGGCAATGGAAAGAAGCACTTGACGAAAGAGTCGGCAGGAATATTCCGGTTGATGTGCAGAGAGATGGCAAAAAAATACGTTTGATTCTTCCTGTTTCCAGCTCTTTATAGAGGGAAATAATGTTTTAAGAATTTCCCCTGTCCACAAGTCATATAACGAAGTTAAGCTGAACCGCCGTCCAACACAGCATTGAAAACTGGTTAGGTGCGAATTAATTTCCTGATAAAGACTCCGGCATATGTTCCAATAAGCGCAAACAATAATATTATGAGTATTACAAAAGGATCAAGTTGAACTGGTTCTGCTGCTTGCAAGCTGAAATTAATCGCGATTATTTCCATTATTGGTGTACCGGCAGAAATCAATAATGCCCAGAGCCAGGCAAATTTTGGTTGGAGAAGCCCGAACAAAGAACCGGCTATTAGCAAAGAAAAAATTGTAACAGTTACCTCGGTAACTTGCAAATCAATCCAGCCAATAATAATCCCTGATGTAATTGCCAATATTACCCATAAAAGATTGCGGGATGATTGTAAAGTTTGCCGGGAATTATCTGAATTATTTTTATCCATTGTACTTATTACCTCACGATATTACAACTAAAACTTTTACCCGCCTCTGGCGAGCCTCCGGCTGGGCTTGGCCGCTGGTTATGTGCGACTAATTTCTATTTATCCTAACCTTTAACTCTTCAGGTAATTTTCTAGAACCTTCATATTTAAAATTAAATGTAAAGGTACTTCTTGTGTTTGTTTTATCATTACAATTAAATATTTGCTCATCACTATAGGAGCCAGTTCTGAAATTAGAATCAAAGAATATTGGTGTTCGCTCCACATTATGGTCTATAAAATTGATATGTAAATTGACTTGAAATATAAGAGTCCTAAATATTAGGATAAAAACAACATATGGATTTGTAACTGACTCACTCTTTCTACGATATAAATATATTTCTATATGTTCTATACCATAAGGATGTGTGTTCGATATTTTTACATACAGCGGGTCAGAAGTTATGATATCATTTTTTAATAATTGTAACGATGGAGTAAAATTATAAAATTCATTTTCTGGCAAAATCAACAATGCTATTTTTAATAAACATTTATATATGTTGAAAAGGCTAAACGGTTGTGTTTTAGTTATGAGTTTGGCAGTCTTATTTTTATGGTCAATTGAAATATTCTCGTTTGATAATTTTGCAAGAACCATATTAAGGTCTTGAGCATATTCAATTCTATCTTTTCCTTTATATGGTTTAATGGTATTTATTCCTTTCTTCCACTTTATTTTGAAAAATAATTTATAAGGTGACAATAAATTGTTTAAATCATTTTCAATAGTGCTTCCATAAAGCGAATTACAGTTATCGCATTCATATAAAGAAAATAATATTTTGTTACCAAGTCCTTCCGGGACAATATGAGACTTTTTCTTAAAAGTTACTTCTGGCTTAGTTTTACCACATAACCTACAAATACGATTTTCAAAATTACCTAAGCATAAAGGTCTCAATATACTACCCGTCGAATACCCAGAAATGAGTTCATATCTTTGTAGTATTTTTTCTGTTTCCGACATATTATACCTTTAGCACACAACTATTACTTATACTGAACTGGTTAATTATATTAAATGTACAAAAACGAGAACCATTTTCAGTGTGCCCTGTATTAGGTCTGTTCAACGAAAGAATGTACGGCATAATAAAATTAAGCGCAATAGCTATATATCCAGTGGTACGTTTGGGTTATTTAACGGTAAAGTTATCCACATTTTAGGGTAGTATTCCATTATTCCCAAACTAAATTCCTACAAGCTTCATTCCCAAAAAGAGGATCAATCCCGCTGTTGCGCCGAGGTACAAAAGCCTGATATATTTTCGTCCTTCTTCATTTTCGGATTTTAGTAATTTGAATGAAGAATAAGCAATTGATAAGTCCATTACCCCGATTGGTATTAAATAAATAAATGAGAACCAGTTTGCAATAAATGGAATCGCAGACAAAAGCATTACAGAAGAAAAAATTGAACAACTTATTTTTATTGCATTGCTCTTACCAAATTTTATTGCCAGTGAATTTGAATTAATCAGCAGGTCGCCTTTAATGTCCATTGAATCTGCGGCAATTTCTTCGCCGAGGTCAATTAGTGCTGCAATAATTCCAAAAAACAAAGCTGTTTTGTTAAAAGGCAAACCGACAGAAGCGCCGCCGTAAATAAATGTCATACCCACTGAAAAACTTACCATAAGGTTCCCGGGAAGTCCGCTCTTTTTAAAATACCTGTTGTATAAAAATCCGATTACCGCAAGCAGAATGGAAATCAGAAGAGTGGCAAACCCGGTTAAAAAGCTGAAGATGAATCCGGCTGCTAATAAAAACAAAGAGAAATATAAAGCTTCGGAAAGTGAAATGAGTCCGGATGGGATAGGTCTGGTGGGTGAGTTTATTTTGTCGGTTTCTACGTCAAAAAAATCATTTAAAACAAGAATTGATGCAGAGATTAAAAAGACAGATAAAAATCCGAACAGGGTTGTGTTGATTGAAGCGAATTTCCCCAGTGCTAATAATTGTCCCATCACAACGCAGATACCGGCAGAAAATGGTAGTTCAAACCGGATTAGTTTTAGGTAACCCCTGAGCTTTTTCATAGTTTATATTTGCAACTATTGACCTGCCAAATTTCAATAAAAGGGAGTGCAGAAGCAAACCTTTCTGTTACGCATCATTCAACAATTTTCTTCACGAAATTTATTTTAGGGCGGTTAGCAGGTACTGTTGATATTCGTGAAATTACCCTGTCTCAACTTCTGAAATAAGTTAATTTTATGCTTTGATAGAAGAGAAGGGGAATGGCGAAAATTACTAAAAAGCATTAGAAAGTACCTCAAATTTAATTGAAATTCAGAATCCCTTTGAGTAATTTTACAGACACCAAAAATTTCAATCGGAGGAGTTAACGAAATGGCAGTTAAAGTCGGAATAAATGGATTTGGCAGAATAGGCAGATTGGTTTTTAACGCATTAATTGACCGCGGCTACTTTGGGAAAGATGTTGAAGTGGTTGCTGTAGTTGATGTAAATCCCGATGCAAAATATTTCGCTTATCAATTAAAATATGATTCTATTCACGGAAGATTTTCCGGTGAACTATCAACAGAAAAAAGTAAACCTGATCTTGAAGAAGATGATATCCTTGTTGTGAATGGTCAAAAAGTTAAATGTGTAAATGCAACTAAAGAACCTTCACAATTGCCATGGAAGGAACTCGGAGTTGAATATGTTATTGAATCAACCGGGTTGTTTACACATTCAGATAAAGCGAAAGGACATCTTGAAGCAGGCGCAAAGAAAGTTATTATTTCTGCTCCTGGAAAGGGCGATGTTAAAACTGTTGTGCTTGGGGTTAATGATCAAGAGTATGATCCAGCAAGGCACAATATAGTTTCAAATGCTTCCTGTACTACCAACTGTCTCGCACCTCTTGTTCACGTATTATTAAAAGAAGGAATCGGTGTTGAGACCGGAATTATGTCAACGATTCATTCATACACTGCAACACAAAGAACAGTTGATGGTCCGAGTAAAAAAGATTGGAGAGGAGGACGCGCTGCTGCTATAAATATTATCCCTTCTTCAACAGGCGCGGCAAAAGCTGTGGGCGAAGTTCTTCCGGTTGTAAAAGGAAAATTAACAGGAATGTCTTTCAGAGTTCCAACTGCAGATGTATCTGTTGTCGATCTGACTTTCCGTTCTGAAAAAGATACTTCAATTGCAGAGATTGATAAGCTGCTGAAAAAAGCGAGTGAAACTTACCTTAAAGGAATTCTCGGTTATTGTAGTGAAGAAGTTGTATCTACTGATTTTATTCACGACCAGAGATCTTCTATTTACGATTCGCTGGCAACTCTTCAGAATAATTTTAAGGATGAAAAAAGATTCTTTAAACTTGTATCCTGGTACGATAACGAATGGGGATATTCCTGCAGGGTAGCAGACCTTCTGGATAAAATCTCTAAAATGTAGATTATTTAACGGGCGAGGAAATTTCTTCGCCCATTTTTTTGCCTTAATTTTCAGGCAGTTTAATCTTCCCGTTTAGGTTAATTTCAAAATTAATTTTTGTAAAAAATTTAAAGGATTTTCGGGTAAGTGTCATGAACAAATTAACAATTGACAAAGTTGAATTAAAAAATAAAAAAGTTCTTGTTCGTGTAGACTTCAACGTTCCTCTTGATGAAAATTTAAAAATAACCGATGACAAAAGAATAGTTTCTTCTTTACCGACAATTAAGAAAATAATTGCCGATGGTGGGACCGCAATTTTAATGAGCCATCTTGGAAGACCAAAAGGGAAAGTAAATTCAAAATATAGTCTGAAACCTGCCGCTGAAAAATTGTGTAGTTTACTCGATAAAGATGTGAAACTGGCTCCTGACTGCATCGGAAAAGAAGTAAAGCAATTAGTAGATGCTCTGAAACCGGGTGATGTCTTATTGCTTGAAAATCTAAGATTTCACGAACAGGAAGAGAAGAACGATCCGGCTTTTGCAAAAGAGCTTGCTTCGCTCGGTGATGTTTACATAAATGATGCGTTTGGAAGCGCGCACAGGGCGCACGCATCAACGGAAGGAATTACCAAATTTATTGATGTCTGCGCAGCCGGCTATTTGATGCAGAAGGAACTCGATTATCTTGGAAGCGCGGTTTCAAATCCTGCAAAACCTTATTGCGCAATTTTAGGCGGTGCAAAAATTTCCGGCAAAATTGATGTAATAAATAACCTGCTCGATAAAGTTGATACAATGATCGTAGGCGGGGGAATGGCTTTTACATTTTTTAAAGCGCAGGGTAAGGAAATCGGGAAATCATTGCTTGAAGAAGAAAAACTCGGTCTTGCAAAAGAGTTACTGGGGAAAATAGAAGACTCTAAAGTAAAATTTTTATTACCGGTAGACGTTGTTGTTGCCGGGGAATTCAAAAATGAATCTCCTTACGAAACCGTTAATGTGGATAATATTCCTTCTGAGAAAATGGGATTGGATATAGGTCCGCAAACAGTTAAATTGTTTAATGATGAGATATTGAAATCAAAAACGATTGTCTGGAACGGTCCAATGGGTGTTTTTGAAATGGATAATTTCTCTAAAGGAACTTTTGCGATTGCCGATGAGTTAGCAAAAGCAACAGCCAGCGGATCTGTTACTATAATCGGAGGAGGAGATTCGGCTGCGGCAATTAATAAAGCAGGATTGGAAGACAAGGTTTCGCACGTATCAACAGGTGGCGGCGCTTCACTGGAATTCCTGGAAGGAAAAATTCTTCCCGGAGTTGCCGCATTAAATGATGTTAATTAAAAAAGGAATTTATTAGTGAGTAATAATTATTACAGACCCGGTGGATTTGGAGGATTTAGCCTTTTCCCGCCGGTAATAAAGAATTTAATGATAATAAACGGTATTGTGTTTGTTATCCAGGTTTTAAGTCAGAGTTTGATGTTTTCGGGAGTTAGCGGACAACAGTTTTTAACCAGATATTTTGCCCTTATTCCTGTCGGTTATGGGTTTTTACCCTGGCAATTAATTACATACCAGTTTATGCATGGCGGAGTTATGCATATACTATTCAATATGTTTGCGCTGTGGATGTTCGGAATTGAAATTGAAAATATATGGGGCTCTAAAAAATTCCTTATTTATTACTTGATGTGCGGAGTTGCTGCTGGAATTGCACAGCTTGTCTTTCCTCCATTATTTAATGAGCAATTAGCTCCAACAATCGGGGCTTCCGGTGCTGTATTTGGAGTGCTCATTGCCTTTGCGATGATGTTCCCCGACAGGTATATCTATATTTATTTCCTTATTCCAGTAAAGGCAAAATATTTAATTATCGGATATATTTTACTGGAATTATATTCTATTCCACACGGTGGAAATGTTGCGCATCTTGCACATCTCGGGGGGGCGCTTGCAGGATTTTTATACGTAATGTATGATAAAAGATCTATTGGTAGAGGTCCGAACTTGTTCGGCGGCTCATCAGGCAACTTTAAAAAATATAATCCATTTAGTAACGTATCAAATCCATTTAAGAAGAGCGATGAAAATATTCAGGATGCGAAATTCTACGAAATAAAAGACGATAAAGAAGAGAAAGATGAACACGTTTCCCAGGAGGAAATAGATAAAATACTCGATAAAATAAGTCAGTCGGGTTACCAGAATCTTTCGCAGAGAGAAAAGAAAATTTTGTTTGAAGCAAGCAAAAAAATGAAATAATCTAAAAGAATTGGGAAAAAGAA
>DATFMR010000169.1:0-4814 GCA_035266865.1 Ignavibacteriaceae bacterium
TTAATATTAAGCGGACCTGCTCTTGATATTCACAGGTGGAGTATGGATGCTGATACATTAATTGCAACTCTACCTGATTCACTTCAAAAAGCAATTCGTGTTAATGAAAAAAACGGTACTTACGATTCCCCTGAATACCAGGCGGCGGTAGCATATTATTATAGTCTTTATTTGGCAAGAAAACAGCCATGGTTACCTGACCTTGATTCTACTTTTACTTACGCCGGCGAAAATGTTTACCTGCATATGGACGGGCCGAGTGAATTTACTCTTTCAGGAAATCTTAAAGATTATGATGCGACAGGCAAACTCGGGGAGATAAAAGTTCCGACATTATTTATGGGAGGAGAATACGATGAAGCACGCCCCGGGACAGTGAGATATTACGCTAGTTTTGTTCGCGGATCAAAAGTTGCAATAATCCCGGATGCCGGACACATATCTATGCACGATAACCCTGAAGCAAATAATAAAGCAATAAGGGATTTTTTGCACGGAATTGAGAAGTAATTGGTTGTTTGTTTTTAATAGAAATTAACATAAATATGTAACCGAACACAAAAAACATTCTTAATTTTCCGGTGGCAGGTTAATTTCATATTTGTGAAAATTAGATAAATCGTCATTCTGAACCTGCCTGACCGGCAGAGGCAGGTTTATTTCAGAATCTTTAATCAAAGAATTAGATTCCGGATCAAGTCCGGAATGACTTATAATGAAATTAACCCGCTGTTAATTTTTCGAACGTACATACTTTTTAAAAGGAGAAACAAAAATGCCATTGAATGAATCTTTTATTAACGAGTTAAAATTTGAATCCGTATCAGCCAGGAAAATGCTCGAAAGAGTTCCGATGGATAAAGCTGACTGGAAACCACACGAAAAATCTATGACACTCGGCAGACTGGCATCTCACGTTGCCGAAATTCCGGACTGGATTGTACATACTGTATCTAAAGACGAACTTAATTTCAATTCCGGAGAATGGAATCCGGTATTATTCAAAGACAATAAAGAAATGCTCGATTACTTTGACAAAAATGTTTCCGAAGCGTTAAAGGCTTTAGCTAAAACCGATGATGCAAAGATGCATACAAACTGGGCATTAAAAATGGACGGGAATGTATTGTTCGAAATGCCGAAGATCCAGGTTTTAAGAACGTGGGCATTCAATCATCTAGTTCACCATCGTGCTCAGCTTTCGGTTTATTTAAGATTAAATAATATTGCTCTGCCGGGGGTTTATGGTCCGAGCGCAGATGAGGGAGGATAATTATTTTCTAGTGTTAAATTCTCTGCCCGGTTATTAATAATTAAAACAGTCGGGCAATTATTATCTTTTTTTTGACTTTTCACTTTCGATTATTGAATCTGCCTACCGGCAGGCAGGTTTTTATTTATTTTTCGTACCTTGCCTTTATTTTATAATATCCTTAAATAAGGTTATGTGATTTTAAGGAATTCTATGAAAAAAACTGCATATCTTTTTACTATTATTTTTCTTTTAAGCATTTCTTCAGCATACAGCCAGAAGACTTTTGATTTTCTAAGAATCGATATGAGTGCGCGGGCCGGAGCACTTGGCGGAAGTTTCCTTGCAAACAGTGACGATATTGATGTAATATTTTATAACCCTGCAGGACTCAAAATGCTTTCCGGCAGACCTGCATCTTTTTCATTTGTTAAATATCTTCTCGATATAAATCTTGCAAGTGTCGCCTATTCGCAGGAAGTAGGAGATATCGGGAGATTCGGTGCAGCCATAAAATACATTAACTACGGTACATTTACAGAAGCCGATGTGTCTGGGAACAAACTTGGTGAATTCAACGCCGGTGAACTTGCAATGCTTGTTGGCTATGCAAATACACTCTCAGAAAATTTTTATTACGGCGCAAATGTAAAATATATTTTTTCAAGCATTGCCGGCAGATCTTCAAGTGCTTTAGCACTTGATCTCGGTCTTCATTATTCGCTGCCAGAAATTGGCTGGGATTTCGGATTTTCTGTTTTAAATGCAGGGACACAGTTATCTTCCTATTATTCAACAAAAGAAGACCTGCCTATAGATATTGCATTTGGTGTAGCAAAAAAAATGGAGCATCTCCCTCTCAGACTTTACGTCGATTTTCATAAATTAAATGAGCAGGAGAACAACTTCTCAGATAGATTTAAATCATTCAGTGTTGGTACTGAAATAAACCTTAGTTCAGTTCTTACAATGAGGCTTGGTTATAACAACGAAAAAAGGAAGGAATTAAAGCTAGGTTCCTTTGCAGGATTAGCCGGACTAAATACTGGCCTGGGAATACTTATTTCAGATTACAGATTTGATTACGGCTTTTCGTCTATGGGACAGGCAGGATCACTTCATCGCGTAAGTATTTCTACAAATTTTTAATTAGTTATTTGTACGGATTTTTCAAATACTGTTCCGCTTTATCCTTTGAATTTCCATATTCATTCATATCGAGAAGTTTCTTATAATATTCAACTGCTTTAGTTCTATTTCCCTCAATGTCATTTATCATACCCAGGAACAAATAGGAATTTATCCAGAATCCCGATTCCTTATTTCCATCAATTTCTTTTGATAATTCTGCACACTTTAAAAAATGAACTTTTGCAGAATCCAGATTCCCGGCAGTTCTGTAATCATAGGCAATATAATACTCTGCCTCTCTTAAGACAGGCTTTAGTGTATAACCGAACAAACCTTTTTGGGATTTCTTAATTACATTTTTAAATACACCCGCAGCCACTGACCAATTACTTTCTTTTGCAAATATCCTCCCGAGCCATCTTTCAAAGACAGGATTATCGGGAAATTCCTGATTTAATTTCTCGGCAAATTTTTGCGCCATAGTTGGTTTGTTTTCAAATTGATAATAAATCCCCATTAAGAAATATTGAGCTTCATATTTTGCATATTGCCCATCTCTGGATACATAATTCAATTGCTTTATTCCCTTCTCTTTATCACTTGAAGGGAAAAATAACATTAACGGCTTAAGCATAGAATATTTTTCAGGAAGTACAGCAGCATAATAATTATATATACCGTATCCTAATTGAACATCAATTTTTTTTGGATCGAGTTTTCCGGCTCTTGTTACAAGGGGCAAGGCTTCCCTTCCGTCATCAGCAGCCTTTAGCCAGCTTTCTCTAAAGGCATGGAGCCTTCCGCGAAATCCGATCGCTCCTCCTTTGAAAAAAAGAGCATCAACATTTTCAGAATTTTTGTCCAGCAATTCGTCACACTGATCGATCACGTTATCCAACTTATCATAAAAACCATCATCGTAAGATTCATTATCAGGATCCAATAATATTTTCCACCAGTCGATCATCGCAAGGAAAAATCTCCCCGCTGGCTTATCAGGGTATTCTGAAACAACTTTCTTAAAAGTAGTCTCAGCTTCTAAAAATTTTATACCGTAAATCTGCCTGATACCTGAAGTTACGAGTGAATCGAATTTTGCTTCCTGTGCATTAATATTAGCTGTAAGAAATAAAAATGCTAAAATAGATAGGGACAATATTTGTAGTTTTTTCTTCATTAAAACAAAAGCTCAATCCTTATTCAAAATTGAGCTTTAATTAATTGAAATTCAAGCAGGTATTTAATCGCTTAATTTCTTGAGCAGGTGTTCCGATAATTCATCAATTGAAACTCTAATCTGTTCCATCGAATCTCTTTCCCGAACAGTTACAGTTTTATCTTCGAGCGTTTGTGTATCAACTGTCAGGCAAAACGGTGTACCAATTTCATCCTGTCTTCTGTATCTTCTACCTACGGCACCTTTATCATCGTAAAATACTTTAATATTTCTTCTTAAACCTTTCTCTATTTCCCGGGCAATTTCAGGCATTCCATCTTTATTAACTAAAGGCAAAATTGCTGCTTTTATTGGCGCCAGTTTAGGATGAAATCTTAAAACAACTCTTTGCTCACCTTTTACTTCTTCTTCAGAGTAGGCATCAATTAAAAATGCCATAAATGATCTGCTTGCGCCCGCCGATGTTTCGATAATAAAAGGTAGATATTTTTCTTTTGCTTCTTCATCAAAAAACTTCAAAGATTTACCTGAATATTCTTCGTGTTTGCTAAGGTCAAAATTTGTCCGGTTATGAATTCCTTCCATTTCACCCCAGCCGAACGGGAAATCGTATTCAATGTCTGTCGCTTCTTTTGCATAGTGCGCAAGTTTATTTTCCGGGTGATCGTGATAACGGAGTTTTTCTTCACTCATTCCAAGATTTTTATACCAGTTCAATCTTTCAGTTTTCCAGTAATCGAACCATTTTTTATCATCTGCAGGTTTTACAAAAAACTGCATTTCCATTTGTTCAAATTCTCTTGTCCGGAAAAGAAAGTTCTTCGTATTAATTTCGTTCCTGAATGCCTTACCTATCTGTGCAATTCCGAATGGAAGTTTCTGACGGGAAGCACTTTGTACATTTAAAAAGTTGACGAAAATTCCCTGTGCAGTTTCAGGGCGGAGATAAACGACTGAACCGGAATCTTCAACCGGACCGATAAATGTTTTAAACATTAGATTAAATTTGCGCGCAGAAGTAAAAGTATTTTTATTTCCGCATTGCGGGCAAT
Source organism: Ignavibacteriaceae bacterium (assembly GCA_035266865.1). Lineage (GTDB taxonomy): Bacteria > Bacteroidota > Ignavibacteria > Ignavibacteriales > Ignavibacteriaceae > JAKAGZ01. Next base: position 4,613 of record DATFMR010000169.1, read on the forward strand.
TTAGTTCGGCTAATAATAATACCCCGATCTCGTCATCTGTTAAAAGATTTTCAAAGTTTTCACTTTCATCGGGACCGGAAAGGATAGAATCAATTTTAGAAATTAATTCAGAATTGTCTTTTGAATTTTCTTTTAAAGTTTCGATTGCTTTTTTCTTTTTCTTTTCATTAACCTGATCACCGAGTACATCCAGCCTGTATCT
>DATFMR010000170.1:0-44794 GCA_035266865.1 Ignavibacteriaceae bacterium
AGCCGCGTTACGTTTTGCAGGAATGTATGGCGTTGTGGATTTTTTCGTTGCCAATCTCGAGGATGTTGCAAATACTGTTCAATCAAGCAGGGTTATGTTTTCCGGCAAAAAAGATATCTATAAAATAGCTCTTTGGTATTAACGTAATATTGAATCCAATATTTGTGTTGTTTTTTTGCACAAATAAATAGAGAAAATATTTATTAACAAAATATTTAGAAGTAAAATGAAAAAGCAAAAAACAAAAATCGGTTTCGCGCTGATAATAATCGCAATTATTTTTTCTATCAGCCAGGTCACTTTCGCCCAGGATAACAGCAAGGGTTTTGCTACAATATCAAATGATATTGCAAAATCCGGAACTGTCAGGGCTGTAATTGTTGGCGTTTCTCATTATAAAAATATTCAATCCCTTGAATATGCTGACAGAGATGCCAAATCGTTTTATGCTTTCCTTCGCTCTGCTGCCGGTGGTAATGTGGACTCTACGAATATAATGCTTTTAACAAATGAAAAAGCAACCTCTGCCCAGATTTTTAGTGCGCTCGACTGGATAACAAATGAATCCAAAGAAGGTGATCTTGCAATTTTTTATTTTTCCGGACATGGAGATTTGGAAACAAAAACTATAAGACAAAACGGTTTTCTCCTGGCGTATGATTCACCCGAAGCGGCTTACATGGCCGGCGGCACTATTGGCATTAATTACCTTCAGGATTATCTTGAGACAATAGTCACTAAAGATAAAGCACAGGTGGTTCTGATTTCCGATGCCTGTAAATCGGGTAAGCTGGCTGGTGGAATTGAAGGAGCAAAACAAACTACGGCCGCACTTCAGGCAAACTGGAACAACATTATTAAAATTCTCTCCTCTCAACCGGGTGAACTTTCCTATGAAAGCAAAAAATGGGGAAATGGCGCAGGAGTTTTCACCTATTACCTGCTAAAGGGATTAATGGGAATGGCTGATATGAACCACGATAAAGAAGTTGCACTCAAAGAATTAGACATTTACTTAGCAATGAACATTCCAAAAGATACTGACTTTAAACAAAATCCGACTATAAACGGCAACGCGAAAACCATTATTGCAGATGTTGACAGCCTGACCTATGCTTCCCTGTTGATGGAAAATAATATAAAACCAACCGGTGAGCTTCTGGCAATGAGAGGAAATGAGGCTACAACAAATGCACTTGATACTACAACTTCGGGATTACTTAAAAAATTTAATATCCTACTTGATGGAGGAAAATTAATTGAACCAACAGGTTCCGGAAATAATGCATGGGACATTTATAATTCATTAAAGAATCGTGATGATCTATCTGCTATAGTTTCTTCAATGAAAAGTTCACTGATTGCCTCTTTGCAGGATAAATCACAGATTGTAATTAATTCATTTCTCAGGGGAACAGACCAGGCGGATACAATTAATTTATATACTGCATATGAAGAACTGGAACTTGCATATAACCTGATTGATAAAAATTATATACTTTATGATCCTATCAAGGCCAGGTATCTTTATATGAAAAGCCTAATCTATAATAATACGACTGAAATTGAAAATAGAATAAAACTTCTTAAAGAAAGCGTGGAAATTCAACCTGATGCTGCATATGCATTGTGCGAGCTAGGACTTGCTTATCGATATGCAAAAAAATATGATGAAGCAAAAATGAATTTAAAAGCGGCAATTGATCTTTCCCCAACATGGGCTTATCCATGGAATAATTTGGGCATAGTATATGCTGATCTGGAAGAGAATGATTCCGCATTAGTTTGTTATAAAAAATCTTCAGAATTAATGGTCTATGCTAAGCCTTATTATAATATGGGAATAATTTATGCTGATACAAAGCAGTATGATAAAGCGATTGAAAATTATAAAAAGGCGCTGGAAATAGACCCGGAATATCAGCAAGCCTATAATAATATCGGGCTTGTGTACGAAAAGCTTAAAAAACCGGAGGAAGCAAAAGAGAATTACTTAAAAGCTTTATCAATAGACCCTTATTATGCAACAGCTTATTATAATTTAGGCATATTTTATTTTGATAAAGAAGATTACGATAATGCAATCAAATATTATGAAAAAGCTATAGCAAATGATAAAACATTTACTAATGCATTTTTTAATCTGGGATTGTCCTACTATAATGTAAAAAATTATTCCAAGGCGCTTGAAAATTATAAGATTGTTATTAGTCAGGATTCATCTTTTTATAAGGCCTATAAAGGGATAGGAGATATATTTGAGGACTTACAAGAATATGAAAATGCTATTACCTATTATAAAAAAGCAGTAACTAAGAAAGCAGATTATCCCACCGCAATTTTTAAAATTGCATACTGTTACAAGGAATTAGGTAATAATCAGAATGCTATTGAATACTATAATAAAGCTATTGAATTGCAGCCGGATTATCCTAGCGCATATCATAATCTTGGGATTATTTATAATGATCTAAATGATAAGAATAAAGCAATTGAATATTACAACAAAGCAATTTCCCAGCAAAATGATTACCCAAGTGCATATTATAATCTTGGAATTATTTATAATGATCTAAATGATAAGAATAAGGCAATTGAATATTACAACAATGCAATTTCACAGCAAAATGATTATCCCAGCGCATATTATAATCTTGCAATTGTTTATAAAAGTTTAGACAACTTAGAAAAAGCTATAGAGAGTTATAACAAAGCAATATCTTATAAAAAAGACTATGCCAATGCCTATTATAATTTGGCTATAATTTATAATGAAAAGGGTCAAAAGGAAAAGGCAATTGAATGTTATAAAAAAGTAATTGAGATCTCGCCAAAAGATGAAGCTGCTTATAATAACCTGGGATTGATTTATAAAGATCTGGAAAACTATCCGGACGCAATTGAATCTTACAACAAATCAATTGCTATCAAACCCGATTATTTAAAGCCCTATTATAACCTAGGTATTGTCTATACTAAATTAAAACAAACTGAAAAAGCGCTTCAAAAATTCAGACACGTGCTTGAACTTGATTCAACTTATTCAAATGCTTACTGGTACATTGGCGATACATATGATGATCTTAAAAAGTATGACATCGCTGCTGAAAATTATAAAAAGGTGTTAAACTTTGATCCTGATGATAAAGGGACAATGTATAGAATTGGATACGATTACAGAATGCTGGAAGATTACGATCAAGCGGCAAAATATTTTAAGCAAATTCTTCAAATTGATCAAAACTATGCTGGCGCATATTATTATCTTGGTGAATGCCAAACAAAGCTTGGTGAATATGACAATGCAATTTTAAATTATCAAAAATCAATTGAACTAAATCCGGATTCATATAATGCAGGTTATTATTACATAGGAAGTATTTATGACACTAATTTGCAACAATATGATAATTCAATAACTAATTATACAAAGTATATTGAATTTAATCCCGGGTTACATTTCGGTTACCAGGGACGCGGTTATGCTTATTTACACAAAGGTGACAACAATAATGCTCTTTGGGATCTTAAAAAAGTGACAGAACTAAAACCGGAAGATCCTGCCGGATATTATGACCTCGCATGTTATTATTCACTCAATAATGATGAGACGAACAGCATAAGTTATCTGGAGAAAGCCTTCATTTTCGGATATAAAAACTTTCAACATATTAGTGAAGATAAAGATCTTGATAATGTTAGAAATGACGATAAATTTAAAAAACTGATTGGAAAGTATAAAAAATGAAAAATCTTTTAATATGCATCAAAAAACAGAAGAGATTAATAAATATTCAATCGGAGAATAATATGCGGAAAACGTTTAAGCAATATTTCGGAATAATCATTTTTTCTTTGCTTTTAGTTTCATCATCCTTTGCTCAGACAAAGCGAGCTTTAATTATCGGAATTGACAAATACAAGCCCACAGACCCCAATGCCAAAACTTTAAGAACTATATGGAGCGATCTGGATGGATGTGTAAATGACGCATTATCAATGAAAAACATAATTGAATCACGATTCGGATTTAAAGAAAATAATATTACCCTGCTTTTAGATAGCACAGGTACTGTTGCGTCTAAAGCAAATATTTTAGCAGCTGTAAAAAAACTAACCGATGAAACAAAAAAGGGAGATGTTGTTTTCTTTTATTATGCAGGTCACGGATCAAGAGTTAAAAATTCACTTTCACCTGAAATGGATGGAAAAGATGAAACCATAGTTCCATCAGATGCATGGAAAACTACTGAAACTGATCTGCGCGAAATTCGCGATAAGGAAATAGCAACTATGCTTCAAAAGCTTGCAGATAAAAAAGCAATTCTTACCTGGATATTTGATAGCTGCCATAGCGGCTCAATAGCCAGGGGAATAGAACAACCTGAAACCTACAAGTCAAGATTTCTTCAGCCGCTTGATATGATTGACGTTGCCGATCCAAATCCTGCTCCAGTACCTGAAACTGATCCGGATGTTTTAATTCTATCATCAGCACAGGATTTTCAAACAGCAAAAGAATACAGGGATGAAAATGGAACACCGCACGGGGCATTTACGGCTGCACTTATAAAAGTTTTGAGATCGAGCTCTGTAAATCAAACTGTTGATGCAATATTTAAAAGAGTAAAAGCAATTATGCAATCAAATGGAAGTTCACAGGAACCAGTTATTGCCGGAACGGATACCAGAAGGAAGGAAAATCTCTTAGGTATTGATATGGGAGATGTATCCGGCAAAACTGTAATCAGCATACTGAAGAACTCAAGCGGGGAAATAGAGCTGCAGGGAGGCTATGCTTTAGGAATTGCCGAAGGAGCTGAACTTGTAAAGATTAAAACAAGTGAGGATACAAAAAAAGTGAGATTAAAGGTAACTACAGTGATTGGATTAAATAAGAGCTCTGTTGAAGTTATTGAGGGTTCAATTAATGATATTGAAGCAGGGGACCTTTTTGTAATTGATAAATGGACCACTTCCGGAGGTGCTAATCTTTATGTGTGGTTACCTTCTTGCGAACTTCCTTTTAGTAAGATAAAATCCTATGTTGCGGAATTTTATAAACTCAAATCCTGGAAAAATATAACCTGGGTAAATGATCCGACTATTGATGATCCAGATTATGAAATTTACTATGAAAATAATTCCTGGCATTTAATAAATCGCTCTGCAAACAAAACAAGTGATCTCGGTGAAAGTCCTTCTGCGGATTTTGTTAGCAAACTAATACATGAAAATGCTAAACTTTTTGTGAATCTTCCTCCTCCAAAAGAGCTATATGATATAATCAAAAATCGCCTAGGTGATCCTGCAAGTACTGTAGTACTATCAGATGTCAAATCAGCTAATTACTTTTTGACTGGAAGAATATCTAATGGAAAAGCGGAATATTCATTTGTAATTCCGGGAATCAGCCAGAATGATACAACATACAAATCATCTCTTCCTATCCGAACTGACTGGATTGATGTAACTGACAAAACAGTTCTTTCTGCTTCCGCACAGAAACTGGGAGATTTTGCATACAAACTTGGGCAAATACGTGCATGGCTTACACTTGAAGCTCCGCCTGATGATGGAAGCTTTCCTTACAAACTTGTAGTTAAGAATTCCAGAACCGGTGAAATAGCAAAAACTGGAAAACTTTATGAAAACGAAACTTATGGATTAGCACTTGAATTGGATTCTCTTTTATTAAAAAGTTGGGACAGAGAATCCCGATGGATTTATATTTTTGGAATTGACAAAGATGGTAACAGCACTCTTCTTTTCCCCAGAACAGCAAGTTCAGTTGAAAACAAAATGCCTCCGAATGAATATCCATTCCCTCCTGAAATTCAGGTTGGCGCAAAGAGACTTTTTAAAGTAGTCCCGCCATTTGGATATGACACGTATGTAATGCTGACAAGCGCTGATGCAATTCCGGATCCCACGGTATTCAATTCAACAGGAGTTAGAACAAGAGAAGCAACTCGTGGCGGAAACCCTTTATCCAGTTTGTTAAGAAATGTTGGCTCTTCAACAAGAGGACCAGCACCCGTTGTTCCGGCTACCTGGTCCATTGAAAGATCAATAATTCAAAGCGTACCGAAAAAATAATAGAAATACGTTGATAGGTAATCTTTTTCTTACTAAAGAAACGGCTTTTTTAAATTATTAAAATTTGTTATGTAATCCTGTCTATTTTCTTTGTAAGAATTTCACATTCTTCTTCGGCATAATCATCGGGAGTTTCACAGACTCTAACTTTTAATCTGTGAATATTAGAGGGAAGAATTTGATTTCTGATTTCATTTAGAAAATATTTAGTGATATTTTCTACGGTTGATTCAAAATTAACTTTTACTTTTTTTGAGTTTAGTTCTTCAAGGAAGTCAACAACCTGTTTATCTTTTTCATTAACCATAAATGCGTGATCCAGCTTTTCAATAATTGGATTTATTATTTTTTTTAAATCATAATAATCCATTACCATTCCGTTTTGATCGATAACTCCCTCAAGCTCTACCATCATTTTGTATGAATGACCGTGAATATTTTTACACTTTCCGAAATGCGCTGGTAATCTGTGCCCCATTTCCCAGTTAAACTCTTTTGCTATTTTCATTACACACCTTTTTGTGCCGGATCCCAAACAAATTTATGCATCTGCAATTGGAATCTAACATTCAATTTATCTTCTAAAACCCAGTTCACTAAAGTTAATGGCTCAAGCTTTCCAAATATAACAGAAAACAAAATCTCAAATTTGCCCTCAAGATTATATCTGGAAATTATTTTCTTTGTCCAATCGTAATCTTCCCTGTTACCGATAACAAATTTAATCTCATCTGACTTTTTTAAATAACCAATATTTTCATAAAGGTTCTTTTTCTTCATTTCACTTGACGGACATTTTAAGTCCATAATTATTTTTACTCTTTTGTCAATATCCTTAATTGGTAAGCTGCCTCCTGTTTCGAGCAAAACTTCATATTCAGAGTCAGCTAATCTTTTCATTAGTTCAAGGCATTCTTCCTGTACAAGTGGTTCACCCCCTGTGACTTCAACTAATTTACAATCGTATTGTTTAATTTCTTCCAGGATTTCATCTATTGATTTATCTTTTCCTTCATAAAATGCATATTCGGTATCACAGTAAGTGCATCTCAAATTACAATAAGTAAGTCGGATGAAAATACATGGAAGTCCGGCTTTGGTGCTTTCTCCCTGGATTGAATAATATATTTCATTTACCTTCATCACAGCTTTAAAATAATGCCTTTTTTGCAGAAAAATGGGTTTAAGAGTTTAAAATTAGCAAAGTAATATTTGACATCAAATAACTCTTTCCATATATTTAGAGTCTATTTTTAACTCAAATTGAAGGATTTTAATGGCTAGTCATAAGTCTGCAAAGAAAAGAATAAGAACTAATGCAAGAAAACGGGCTGTAAATACTCTGATTGAATCTAGAATCAAAACAACATATAAAAAAGCATTAACAGCAAGTGAAAAGGAAATAGCAGAAAAATTATATAAAGAAGCAGTTTCTTTGATCGATAGAAGTACAACTAAGGGGAAAATTCACAAAAATAATGCTGGAAGGAAAAAAGCTTCGCTTACCAGACATTTAAATTCTCTTCAAGCTGCAAAATAGTTTGATCTAACTTACCTTGTTAAGCCCTTCATCCATTTGGAAGGGCTTTATTGTTTTAAATATCAGACACATCCTTTTCACCAACAATTTTAGGAAGAAAATATTTTACCTGGCTTCCTGATTTTACTTTTTTATTTACCAGTACGCTGTGCTCAATCTTAACATCATTGCCGATAACCGAGCCAAATATATAACTGGTTCCTTTTATTAAAACATTTTTACCTATTCGCAAAGGAAACTCGTCGCTTCCCGTCATATTAACGCTGGATTCTATTCTCGAAAATTTTCCAATTCTTATATTTCCTTTAATAATATTTCCCTGAAGGATCTCAACATTATCATCAATGTTAAGATGTTGATTTTCAAATGTTGAAAGGTAAACATTTTCACTTATCATAGCATTTTTACCAAATCTAACATTCCCTGCTATGAATGTGTTCTTGCCAATGCTCAGGTTATAATTGAGTTTTACGCCACTACCTATAAAAACCCCTCTATCGATTTTGATATCTACCGGGAATCCTTTTTTATCCATTTTCAAAATATCTATTACAACATCCTCATGAATAAAAAAATCATCGGGATCTTCTATTTCTATAATATCTTTTAACTGATCATAAACATTTTTCCTGGCGACATTTTCCATTTCTTTTAAAACAGACTTATTATTAAATCCCATTACAACATGCTGCTGTTTCGGACTCACTGCCTGAACAGAATATCCTTTTTTATTGAAGAGCTCAATTAAATCTGTTATGTATATTTCCTTTTGAACATTATTCCCTTTTAATTTATTTACAAGATTTTTAAGCCGGGTATATTTAAAAGCATAAACGCCTGAATTAAATTCATTATTATTTATAAGTTCATTTTTTAAATAACAATAAATTTTGTTGTTAAAAGTTATTTCTAATGGTTTATTTTCCGGCAAAGCATGAATATCTTTATTTTCGATGATTCTAATTACCTTGCCAAAGTCTTTCCCAGCACTCTTTCCCTCTCTATCTTTATCTTTTACCCGGATAATCCTGCCGTATGAATTTTCTACTGGATCTCCATTATAAATGCCGGTTAACACAATCATATCGGATTTTGATTTTATAAAGTCCTTTCTGAATTCCTTCAAGCTTTCTCTATTAATTAATCCCATATCGCCAGGAAGTATATAGACAATACCATCAAAGGATTTATTCCTAATTTCATTTAAAGCAACCTGAACAGCGTGACCGGTTCCGTTTTGTTTTTCCTGAAATGCAAAAATATTTTTATCTCTCTTTCCAATTGCTTTAATAACATCTTCTGCTTTAATACCCACAACAATTATCGAATGGATATTACTTATGCCGGCTATACAGGCATTATAGACTCTTTGGACGGTCGGGATTCCCCAAATCTTGTGCAGCATTTTTGATTTCTGTGATTTAATTCGCTTACCATGACCGGCAGCCAAAATTATTGCTACCTCCTTAAAACCTTCTTCAAAATTTGATGATAGTATTTTTGTTAGATTATAAATATTTTTGGGTTTAGCGTTGGTCACTAACTACAACTCCGTAAATTGATAATATATTATTTAATGATAAAAAACTTAACTAAAGCCTTAACTATATCCAAATTAAGGTATTATTATCTCTTACAAACATGTATTTTATTGAAAACTTATTGTCGAATAATAGGGAACAAGTCATGAGCAAAAAATTTCTGTTAATTACAATTTTGTTTACAGTAGCAAGTCTAAATTCTGATTTTGCACAAGATAAGGGATTTGGAATTGGTGTCATCATTGGGCAGCCAACTGGATTAAGCGGAAAATACTGGGTTAACAATTTAAATGGTTTTGATTTTGGATTAGGTTTTTCATTTTCAAAAGATGACAAAAATATCCATATTCATTCTGATTATCTGTGGCATACTAATACTTCAATAGAGTCAGATGAAAAATTTACACTATATTATGGCCCTGGTTTAAAATTAAAGACTGGGAAAAAAAATGATGCCAGCTTAGGAATAAGAGGAGTGCTTGGGCTTGCTTGGATGTCTGGTAATATTCCAGTTGATGTATTTATTGAAATTGCTCCAATATTTAATTTCGTACCGGGTACTTCACTTAGAATAGATGCCGGCTTTGGAATAAGATACTACTTTAACTAAAACTTCGATAATCTTAATTTGCTAATTTTACTCACCATCTACTTTTTTATACTTAAAAGCTGAAAGTAATCCTATTAGAAAGGCGAAGACTATTGATAAAACCACGTGTGTGATAAAACCTATAGTAAATGTAGTTAGAAATAGGCCAACAAAGGCGAATAACAATGCATAACCATTATTTCTAAAAAATTTATCCCCCTTATTCTCTTTAATTAAGGAATATGTCTTTAATAATATCAGAACTAACATTGCAAGATAGATAATTAATCCCGGTAAACCGGTTTCAAAATAAACCTGAAAATAATCATTATGCCAACCACCAACACCCTTATCATTAAATTCATCAGGGAAGGGAAAAGTCTGGTGAAAAGTCCTGGGGCCGAATCCAAATACCGGCGTTTTGAATGCCAAATATTCTGCACCATTATAAAGTATTCCTCTATCCGACAGATACGTAGGATTTTCTATTCTTTGGGAAACTTCAGTTTTATTAACATTAAAAGATATTATGCAAATTACAGCTGTTAATAAAGCAATGACAATAGCTAATTTAAGATTAAGCTTTCTTAAAATAACACTTGCAATAAAAATACTTATTGCAATTACTGTAACTGTTCTTCCAAGAGAAGTTACAATGCCTGATAGTATAAATGTTACAGCAAAAATTACTATTACATTTTTGTACCTACTTTCAACATCAGGACCCAGTGAAACTGAAAAGCCTAAAGCCACTAATAAGTATGAAGCGAAAGTTGTATACGAAGTAAATGCTTCAGCTCTGTAAACCTGATTAAGATCAAATCTTATTATTCCAACTAGTGCAACTACAGTGGCAGTACCTGTAAAACAATAAACTATTGTCCTGATTTGTTTAGTATCAAAAGTCTTCAGGTAGAACACAAAAGAGAAAAATCCCAAGTAAAATAGAAGTTCCTTATAAAATATTTCAATACTTGCTGACCGATAATGAGAAAATATAACAGCTATTATTCGTATCAAAGCAAAAACAATTATAAAATAAACAAAAATATCCAGGCTTTTCTTTTTCTCTTTCATCTTTTCAAACAGCCACAATATTGAAAGAAGCCCCACAAATAATTGCATAAGAAAAAGAGATACAACAAAACTTATAACCACACAGAACATAAGGTAATATGGGATTCTTATGTCAAATCTTGATTGAACCATTCAATGCTTAATTTTAATTATTAATAATGAGTGCTTTAATCCCTGAATTGCATTTCATAAAATTTTTTGTACAATCCTTCTTCGTCCGTAATTAGTTCTTCGTGTTTTCCTGACTGAATTATTTTACCTTTATCAAGCACAATTATTCTTGTTGCATTTCTTATCGTGCTTAGCCTGTGTGCAATTACAATTGTCGTTCTGTTTACCATTAATCTTTCAATGGCTTCCTGAACTAACAGCTCTGATTCATTATCAAGCGCTGAAGTGGCTTCATCAAAAATCATTATTTCAGGATTTTTCAAAAGTGCTCTCGCAATTGAAATTCTCTGTCTTTGTCCGCCGGAAAGTTTAACTCCTCTTTCTCCAATAACTGTGTCGTAATCTTCAGGCATCTGCAAAATAAAATCATGTGCGTTGGCTGTTTTAGCAGCTTCTTCAATTTTTTCGATAGGGTAGTCGCCAAGTCCATAGGCAATATTATTTTTAATTGATTCATTAAACAAGAAAGTTTCCTGAGTAACAATGCCCATAAGATTTCTAAGGCTTTCCACTTTTACATTTTTAATATTAATTCCATCAAGTAAAATTGTGCCGCCGGTAGGATCATAAAATCTGGGGATTAGGTCAACGAGTGTTGATTTTCCGCCGCCGCTCGGCCCGACCAGGGCGATAATTTCTCCACGGTTCACATTTATATTAATTTTATCTAAAACCAGTTCATCTGAGTCTTCGTAATGGAAAGAAACATTATCGAGAATAAGTGATTCTTTAAACTCCTTAACCGCAACAGCATCAGGGAAATCTTGTATAGTTGGTTGCGTATCTATAATTTCAAAAACTCTGTCGCCGGCGGCACTCGATTCCTGAATCCTGTTGTTAATACTGCTTAGTTCTTTTATAGGCGGCATTAATTGAAAGATTGCAAAAAGGAATCCCATAAATTCTGACGCAGATAAAGATTGGTCTTTTAATACAAGCAGTCCGCCAAAATAAATAATTACAACACCAACTGCTGTACTTAAAACTTCAGTAATCGGTGAAGAAGCATTTCTAACTCTTACAATTCTAAGCATCAGTTTGAAAAAATTCCATGTTTCATCCATGAATTTTTTATTTTCATATTTTTCCATCCCAAAAGCTTTAACAATCTTAACGCCTGAAATAGTTTCCTGCAGGATACTGGTAATATCCGCCATTTTTCCCTGGATTAAATAACTCTGCTTCCTGAGTTTCAGCCCTATCCATGTAATTATGAACATTGAAAAAGGAAGGATTACCAGCGCAAGTAAAGTAAGTTTCCAGCTTATGCTGATTGCAATTCCAAGAAATACTATTATCGAAAGCGGCTCGCGAATCATATTTAAAAAGGCAGCGGATATACTTGTCTGTACTATATTAATATCGTTCGTAATTCTTGAGATTAAATTACCAACCCGTTCTTTCTTAAAATAACTCATCGGTAGTTTATGAAGGTGTTTGTAAGCGGAATCTCTCATATCCTTCATTGTTCCCTGTTCAACATGGGCAAGAAAATAAGCCTGCAAATATCCGAAAATATTTTTAAGCAGGAACGCAATAAAAACAAGAATACAAATCCTGATCAAGGCATCAATTTTATCGCCGCTTAAAACAAGTTGGTTAAATTTCTGAGAGATCTCATTTCCAATATTTACAATCCAATCCGGCAAAATTGTTGAGGGTGAAACAGATGTTGTTGTTTGCTGAAGTGTCTCATTATTTTGCTGAAATAAAGTATCGAGAAGTGGAATAGTAAGATAGACCGACACACCGTTCAAAAGTGCATAAAAAATTGTGCAAAAAACGGAAACTGTAAGATATTTCCAGTATGGCTTTACATATTTTAATATTCTAAGATAAGTTTTCATTATGCTTTAATATTCGGTATTTCTGGAATATTTCTCAACCCGCAGCCACGTCCTACTTTAATTGAATCTACCGGTTCTAAAGTTTTGTAATCAAAAATTGTTATTGTTGAATTTAAATCAAATCCGTTATCAAATATCAGTAAATCATTTTTAATAAAGAAATTTTTAACACCGGAGCCTTTCCATTTCTTTATAATTTTGTTCTGCGGAATATCATAAATATACAGACCCGATGTTTCCGGAGTTTTTGCCTTAAGTGTATTGTTTTTTGCAGAGATATTAATAGTAGAAAAAACCAGGTACTTTTCGTCGGGAGACCAATCAAATTTATTAAGTTTCTGTTCATTTGCAAAAACAAATTCTGTACTGCTTTCACTTATATTTTCAATATAAACATTAGTTGAGTCTGATGAATTATTTACCAGATTATATTTGCCTGAATGTGAGTTATAATCAACCGGACGGGTTTTAGGACGCGGGTAACCTGTTTTAGTTATATCATAAGTTTGTTTTTCGCTAAGTATTTCTTTTCCAAATAAATTAAAAATATAAGTATCTGCTTTTATATAAGTAGCTACAATTTTATCTATCCTATTAATAATAACTTTAAAATTATAATCATCTTCCCACTGCGTAAATACCTGTACACCATCGCCAACCCGTTTTATAAATTTTACTTTAGAAGAATCAATATTAATTAAATAAACTTTTACCCTGGTGATATATGGAAATATATTTTTCTTCCCGAAATGCCCGGCAGTTAAAAAATAAGCCGTTTTGCCGTCTGGTGAATATGAAAGTTCTACAACCTGTTCATTGTAATTTGACCAAAATTCCGAGTATTCTTTTTTCTCCACATCGTATTTATACAAGCCTGGTTTATGTTCAATCATACCTACAAATATAAAGCTGTCGAATTTTTCCTTTTTTACACTGACGGTGTCTGCTTTTCTTTGTTCAGCTTTTTCGGGCGGCTTTACATTTTTATTGCAGCCAACAGTCAAAATAAAAAGCAGTGAAATTATATATTTGAATTTAACCATTTGGGACATTCCCAATCTGAAGGAATAAACTGAGTATGAAATTAATCAATTTCATAAAAAATCCCCATAAAGGACTGTAAATGAAAAGCAGCAAAATAAGTGATCCATATAACCCGAGACTCATTAATTTTGCAGTAAACCTGTTCGGGAAAAGATCGAATAAAATATGTGAGCCATCCAGCGGTGGGATCGGAATTAGATTAAAGGCAAAAAGAAAAATATTAAAAAACACCCCGTACCAGAAAATGTTAATAATATTATCACTTACCGGAGTAGAGGAATTTACTAACAAAAGAAAGCAGACAAAAAATAATACAGCCAGGATAAAGTTTGATAGCGGACCCGCAAAAGAAACTATTGCGTCGTCCCTGTATGCATTTTTAAAATTACTTCTATCAACAGGAACCGGTTTTGCCCAGCCAATCAAAGCAAATCCAGAAGCAAATGAAGCGAGAGGCATAATAATCGTTCCAACCAGATCAGCATGCTTTATCGGATTTAAAGTTAGTCTTCCCTGTTTTTTTGCAGTATCATCTCCAAATTTAAAAGCCATAATTGCGTGCGCAAATTCGTGCACTGCAATTGATATTATAAACATCGGAAGAAAAGTTAAAAACGAAATTAATTTCTGGCTTACCTGTATATCCGGCATTTATCCTCTTGGATGAAATTCTTTATGAACCTGTTTAATATAATCCCTGTCGATATGAGTGTAAATCTGTGTAGTTGAAATATCCGAATGTCCCAGCATTTCCTGCACGGCGCGCAAATCCGCCCCGCCTTCCAGCAAATGTGTGGCAAATGAATGCCTGAAAGTATGCGGATGAACATCTTTTTCAATTCCGGCTTCTCTTACATATTTATCAACTATTTTCCAGATTCCCATCCTTGACAATTTAGAACCTTTGCTGTTTAGGAAAAGGAAATTTTCGCTTTTTGCTTTTTTCATCAACAAAGGTCTGCTCTCCTTTAAATATTTACTTATCCATTCAATTGCACTTGATCCAATCGGAATAATCCTTTCTTTTGATCCCTTCCCGAAAACTCGAATTACCTCTTCAGTAAAAAAGAGATCTGATATCTTCAAATTTATTAATTCAGAAACCCTCGTTCCGCAGGCATATAACATTTCCAGCAAGGATTTGTCTCTCAATCCAAGTTTATTATCGGTCACAGGTTTGGATAATATTGAATCGATCTCATTTACTGACAAAACACCGGGAAGATTTTTTGCCAACTTAGGAGAATTAATTCTCTCAATAGGGTTTTCTTGTATGTACTTGCTTGTAAAAAGATAATTAAAAAATCCTTTTAAAGAAGAATAATATCTTGCCGCCGAACTACTTGCCAAACCTACATCATTTAAAGATTTAAAAAAATCAGAAACGTGTTTTTGTTTTATTCCGGAAGGATCATTTACGTTTTTATATTCAAGAAAATTCAAAAACGAAGTAATATCATTTCGATAAGATGATACGGTGTTATCGGACAGGTTTTTTTCAAGCTTTAGGACAGCCAGGTATTCTTTCAAAAAAACGTTCATTGATCTTTATCTTTAGCGTCTTCAGTATCTTCGCCTTTTTCCATTTCATCTTGTTTTGGGTACCTTATCCTGCGGTGATGCTGTCCCAATAGTATACCTACAAATGATTCTCTTATATATGTAATATCTTTTAAAGTAATGGGCGATTCGTCCAACTGATCATCATCCAATCGAGCTTTTATAATTTTACCGATCAAGTTTTCAACTTTTGCCGGATCAGGATCGTCTATTGATCTTACTGCAGATTCGCATCCGTCGGCAAGCATTATTATTGCCGTTTCCTTTGTATTAGGCTTCGGGCCGGGATATTTATAATCATTAATATCCACTTTTTCTTCCCCGTAAAGTTTCTTTGCTTTATCATAAAAGAAGGACATTGTAGTTGTGCCATGATGCATAGGAATAAAATCAATAATTTCCTGTGGAAGATCATTTTCTTTTGCCAGGTTTATACCTTCAGCAACATGTTTCGCAATTAAAGAAACACTTTCTTCAGGTGATAAATTTTCATGCAAATTCTGACTGTTTAATTGATTCTCTACAAAATTCTGAGGAGAAATGGTTTTGCCGATATCATGATAATAAGCCCCCACTCTTGCAAGCAACGGATTCGCGTCTATTTTTTCTGCAGCTGCTTCAGCTAGTGTTCCCATTGTCATTGAATGATTAAATGTACCGGGTGCTTTTCTTGCAAGTTCTTTTAATATCGGCCTGTCAAAATTTGAAAGTTCAAGCAATGTTAAATCGGTTGTTATATTGAAAAATCTTTCGAAAAAAATCAGCAGACCATATGTAAGCACAGGACTAATCAGAGCATTAGTACCTGCAAAGCCAAATTCAATTAATATTGTCTCTGCGGAAGCATATCTTTCAAGACCAAATGCAGCTATTGATATAACATATCCAAGCAGAATAAATAAAAATGATCTGAAAATTTGAGATCTGTTTTTTATGTCCCTCACAGTGTAAACAGATAATGCTCCAGCAAATAGGTTCATTGCCATAAAGGAATAATCATTCCCTTTTATGCCACCGGTTACAAGTGCAATAATTACTGTGGAATAAAAACCTACTCGGGAATCGAACATGATTGTGAGCAACATGGAAACAACTGGAATAAAAATAAAAAACTGAATTGGTGCATTTACAGAGATACTATTTATGAGGAAAGTAACAAAAGACAGAAAAACAAAAATTATGGCAAATAAAAAGAGTTTCCTGTTATTATAAAAGATTTTTTTTCTGAATAAGTATAAATATATAGTTAATAAGGCGAGTAAAAATCCAACATGCAGGACCTTGCCTAACATCTGCAGCCAGTCACCACCATATCCTAATTTTTCTCCTTTGGCTTCCTTATACGAATCAATTTTTAATTTTATATCTTTGGTAATTCTATCATGCTTTGCAACAATTCTTTCATTCTCATTTACAATACCGCTGAACTTTGATACGTTACTTTTTACCTGTGTAATTTCCTCGTTGGTCATATTCTCATTATAAGTAAGAGTAGGAAATATAAAATGCGATACGTATTCATCCATTGCCTGGGAGACAGGCAGAGTTAAACTTAAATTCGATACTTCACTGCTTAGTTCAAGCCTGACTTCCTCAGTGTTTAGGAATTTTCTTGATGCTTCAATCTTATCAATATTCCCGGTTCGTAATGCTATGCTGTCTTTCCTGTTGAGACTAGCTGGCAAAAGAATAATTTCAGAATTATATAGATTGTTCAAAATTTCTTCCGACGAGCGGAAGAACCTTCTTAAGGAATAATTGTTTTCTACCGGGTTATTCCTGTTTAATCTTCTGATATCTTTCAAAGTAGTAAATGCCCGGTCAGATAAGAAAGAGGTATTAAAATTTGCTGAATCTATAGAGAAACTTTGTTCAATAAGCCTTTGAAGATAAGTCTCGTAACTTTTTAATGAATCCAGAGCACGAATAACTGTATTTGGATTTTTTGTAAACACAGGGTAAACACTTTGAACGGCAGAACTCAATTCAGATTGGTAGACTTTTTCATCTTTTTTAATAGGATAGCTGAAAGGTGCAATCAAATCTTCGTGAGTCCAGATTGATCCGATTGTAAGGGACGACTCTATCGATTCTCCGCGTGGGAATAAAAAAGCAATAATTATGACTGTTATCAGCCCAATAAGTACTCTTAATTTTATACCTGATTTTTTAATTTTTTCCTGCTCTTCTTTCATAAAAATTGATACTTTTACTAAAGTTCTAAGTTAAGAAAAAATAAGGCTTTGTAACAGTCATAATTTAACTTGGAGATTCCAAAAGTATCATTTTATCACAGTTTTCCAACCTTTTTGAGAAAGATTTTTATAAATCACAAAAACAGCAATCAAAGCGACTGCAAAATAAATAAGGAAAGATTTTATATCCCCAAAAATCAAACTGCCGCTTCCAAAGAGCATAGAATATACCAGCAGTACTCCCATCAGCCAGTTCACGAACATAGAGAAAAAACCTGAATCACTTTTTACATCCGGTAATTTATTTGAAATTTGTTTCCACAAAATTCCGCCGGGATGAATCTTCCTGTAAAAACTGAAGAGCACTTCTTCATCTGTAGGTTTTGTTAAATATGTAACTGTAATCCATACGATTGTAGTTGCTGTAACAAGATAAAAAAGTGTGTATGGAAAAACGATGCCCATTATTTTAATTACCGGATAAACTATAAATGGTGTTAACATCGCTGAAATTTCTGACCACGCATTTATTCTCCACCAGAACCATCGGAGGATTAAAACCAATCCGAGTCCCGCACCGCATTCCATTATAAATTCCCATGCTCCTGAAATCCTGCTTATAAATATTGTTACAAAAACAGAAAGCAGCATCAGGAGAAAAGTTGTCCCCCGGGAAATTTTTACATAATGTTTTTCATTTTCATTTTTGGTTACAAACCGCCTGTAGAAATCATTAATTAAATAGGATGTTCCCCAGTTTAGTTGTGTTGCAATCGTGCTCATATAAGCGGCAAAGAAGGCAGCCACGAGCAATCCTTTCAATCCAACAGGAAGAAAGTCTCTCATTGCGTAAATATAGCCCAGCCCTTTATCTCCGGCTCCAAGCTGCGGATACAAAAGAAGCGTACATAAACCGACAATTATCCAAGGCCAGGGACGAATGGCATAGTGAGCAATCTGGAAAAACAGCGTTGCAAACAGCGAATGTTTTTCGTCTTTTGCGGACATCATTCTCTGTGCAACATATCCGCCGCCGCCCGGTTCGGCTCCCGGATACCACGATGCCCACCAGATTATTCCAACGTAAGCAAGAAATGAAGCGACAGTTAATGCAAACGCACCTCCGACGGAAGATGCATCAGAAATGGTCGGGAAAAATTCAAATGTAAACGCGGGAAGTTTTGATTGCAGTCCCGCAATACCGCCGACCTGCGAAGAGTTGACAACCACAACAGCAAGAATAATACTTCCCGCCATTGCGATAAAAAACTGGAAAGCATCTGTAACTACAACTCCCCATAGACCCGATAGCGCGGAATAAACTGCGACGAGCATCATACATCCAAACACATAATAAAGAACTTCAGATTCCGGAACACCGAACATTCCAACGAGAATTGAAGCCATTGCCCTGTTCACCCAACCCATAATTACAAGGTTCATAAACAAGCCGAGATAAACTGCACGGAAGCCTCTTAAAAATCTTGCGGGTTTTCCTGAGTACCTGATCTCAGCAAATTCAACCTCCGTCATAATTCCTGCGCGGCGCCATAGTTTTGCAAAAAAGAAAACAGTAAGCAAACCGCCGAAAGCAAAATTCCACCAGAGCCAGTTTCCGGCTATCCCGTTTTTTGCAACTAATTCTGTGACGGCAAGGGGTGTATCGGCCGCAAATGTAGTAGCGACCATTGAAAGACCTGCAAGATACCAGGGAAGATTTCTGCCCGAAAGGAAGAATTCATTTGTGTTTTTTCCGGCTCTTTTTGAATAGTAGAGAGCAATACTTATCGAAAAGACAAAATAGACTAATATTATCAGGTAATCTATTAGACGCATAACACTCCGTAGAATATTACCTTACAATATCAGAAATAATTTATTTAAATAATAATAAAGATCTCCAAGATTATTAATCTAATCCCAGTCTTCAGTATCTAATTCACAAAGTATTGAATGAAGATCATTAAATACCACATCTTCAGGTTCTATGCCAAGAGGAATAGCAAACTGGTAATTGTTACCTGTTACCGGAACCTTAACTCTTGCCAACCTGTCTCCGGAAAATATAATCTTCAAAATTGCTATGGATTTAAAATCCTCAGAAACATTTTCAGATCTTACTCGGCACTTTAATGAATATTCCCCATCCGGTGTTTGTTCAACTTTATAAGCAAAAATATAATGGGGAATTTTGCCGCTGTAAATCCATTGATTAAAGAACCAATCCATATTTGTGTTAACGTGTTTTTCAACTATTTTCTGAAAGTGGGTTGTGGAGGCTTTTTTCCCTTTATAAGTTTCATAAAAATCCTTCATCATATTATTAAAGACATCTTCATTCATGGTTTTCAGGTCAATCATCATCGAACGAAGCATATGCATGACCCATGCTCCTTTGTAATAAACTACTCGGCTGTAGTCTCCCTCAGTTTCACTCGTGCTGTTCCTATATCCAAGATAGATGGGTCCCGGTTCAATTCCTTTTGAAAAGAAAGTTGTTCTTGCATTAATAAGAGCATCTTTCATATTATCAAGCAAATCGAAAAACTTATTATTGTCTTTTAGAATTGCCTGTGTATACATAAGCCCGGAATAGTCCGACAGGCCTTCACTCAGCCACTGATCGTGATATGAAACAAAGTCGACTCCAATACCCCACCACTGGTGAGCAACTTCGTGAGCACGGAATTGTTCATCGCTGCCATATGTGCTGGTATAATTAAAGGTAGACCATGCAAGGTGAAGCAATCCTGGAAAGGCTTCGCCGTGCGATTGGGGGATTTCTGAAACGTATAAGTTTCTATATGGAATAGATCCAAATAGCGTTGAATAAAATTTAAGACTGGCTATCATATCTTCTCCTACTCTTTTAGCATCTTTTTCAGAATCCGTTCCGTGCCCGGATTTGCCCACCAGTATCTCAACATTTTTATTATCATCGGTTTTCAAATCGAGTTTATTGAACAACCCCATATTAAATGAAGCATTCCTGATTGGTAAGTCAGATACCCACTTGCTGGTTAATATACCGTCCGATACAGTTGTTGAAATATTATTGCCGACACTTGCTAAAATATATTTTTCGGGATAATGAAAAGTAAGTTCATAGTTCAACCTTTCTCTGTAGCCATAGCGTGGGTACCAAGAATCAGGTGCTTTTATTACAAACCAAGTATAATCTTCAATTTTGGACAGCAGGTCTCCCTGGTAACTTATATTTAATGTAAGATTTTTATTGGCTTCAAAATTTTCAGGAAACTTTATCCAGATATCCGGATTTTCTTCCCCTCTTGAAAATTCTGCCTTAGTTCCATCTCCCCAATAAATTGAATCAACTGTCAAATCATAATAGAGGGAAAGTGTGAACCAATGAAATTTATTTGCGGTAGATGATAATTTAATTTCGGAATTTGCCTTAAAATAACCGTTATCTTCAATATAACTATCAATTTTATAGGAACTTACAGTTATAAGATCTCTCTTTTCCTTGTATTTTTTATAATTTGAGGGTTCTTCATTTTCTTTCCTGAAACTGTTGATGATTTCTGAACTTGTATAATCAATTTTTTTACCCCTTACCACGTCCATAGATGTTCCATGAACTATTCCAACATTTTCGTTTTCCCTTCTAAGTTGAACTTCTTCATCAGCAAATGGATTTATTAAAAAAACCATTTCATCATCAAATGAACTTTTTAAAAATCCTGCGAATAAATCGTTTTTTACATTTTCAAGATAAGAACGTAAAAAGGATCCCGATACATACTTAGAATCAGTTTCTACGAAATATGAAAGACAACGCCTGAGATATTTGTTGGCATCTTCAGGAACCTGCCCGGGTACAAAATTTACTTGCCTGTTGATTTCATCGTAAGTACTATCAGCAAACAGCAGAACAAAATAACCGGGGCTTTCATTCAAAGATTTTACTTTGTAAAACCTGTTTAGCTGGTTTTCTTCAATTTCATTACCCGGCTTGTATTTAATATTACAATCACCTATAAACACCAATGCTCTTACAAAATCTCCCACAGGTGTTGCGGCAAACATTTTTCCTTTAATAAAACTGATTATACATGCGTCCCTGGAAATTGTTAAGGTTGAAACATCAGCAACTTTTGATTCATCAATTTTCATTTTGGATATTTGATCAAAAACGCGGTTGTAATCTGCTGATTGTGGAAATGAGCTGATGTTTACCAGAAAAATTAAAAATAGATAAAAGAAGATCACTGAAAAAGGTTTCATATTATACCCCTGATAAAAACTAAAGTTTTATTTTGTTGAGGACTAAATCTTTTTAACTAAGAATTACTAAATATATTTTAAATAAATCGATTATAAATCTATTTTTTTATTTAACCGGCGTGCTTCCCCGTAAGACATGTATATAGTTGAAAAAATAGCCAACTGGTATTATAGAATAATATTAACTTATCAGATAATTTACTTTGTTTTTATAAAGAAATCCCCTTTTTGTGCTTTTAAATGAGGGTTGTTCTCTTCGCGATCCAATTTTACAAATTTATCGTCTGGATTCGCCTTTTTGATCTGGTCTGGTCTAAAATTAAAATCCCAATTCGTGTTTTTAAGCTTGTAAGAAGTATGGTCGCCAAATGAAAGTGTGAGTTGTTCCATTAACAAATCCGGGTAATACAATTGCTGAATGAACTGATGCAATCTACAAATTTTTTATTGATAGGCAAAACTTTATTAATAAAATTTTAAAATAATTTTTATTGAAACTTAAATTTTAACTTAAAATAGATTTTGTTTTTTCAACCAGGAGGTAAAACTATATCTTTCTCTTTCAGAAGTAAGTACTTCGTGATAAATTTATCACTTCTGAGAGATAAAATGTACCGGAATACATATTTGCATCAATATATATTTCTGACATATCTGCTTAGCTCGCCGCTTAATTCTCCCCTCAGATCTAAATTCAAATAAAATATTTATGAAATTGTACTGTCTCTTACTATGACAAACTAATCAATATGCTTTTTATAATAAAAAGCCTCTTTATAAACAACCAAATGGCTTACAAAATTTTTCAAATTCAGATAAAAATTTTTTTTACCTCAAATCAGTGTTTTTCAATTACTTCCACATATATTTTAATAGCTTCGTTAAGTTATCTGGATCAAACCAGATAACACAATCACTTCGGATATTCGGACTAATCCTAGGATCAACATCATGGTGGCAGCGTGTGGTGGGTTTTAGTTAATCATTATCGCAGCATTTGAAATCGCTTCTTGCAGCTTTTTCAAAGGATTCTTTACCTTCCATAAATGAAAGCCAAGCAATTGCCATGGAACCAATAGCATCTATATATAATATCTGGAAAAACTGGTAAAGCAGGCTTGATAATAGAAGAATAACCGATAATTGGAGGCACGTTTTTGTGCAGTTTGCGTCTGCGATAATTGCATCTGAGTTAAGTTTCTTCCCGACTTTCAATTTGGCGCTCATTAAAAAATACATCGTTAAAATTGAAAGTATCGATATTACCAATCCGGGAATCGTAGTTACAGGTTTTACTTCATTAATTACATTAACAACAGCGCCAAAAATTAATCCAACTGTAAGCAAATAAAAACTGAACCCCGTGATTTTTAGTGCCTTTTTTTCAAAATTATCTTTTGAAATTGAAATTGATTTTTTCATTCGTATAAGCATATGTGCTATACCAACACCTGAAATAACTTCAACAAAACTGTCTACCCCGAAACCGAACAGGGTTAAGGTATCATCCTGCATTCCAAAATAGACCGAAATTCCACCCTCGATCAAATTATATACAATTGTAATAATACTTAGAATGAATGCTGTTTTTATCAGTTTCTCAGTGTTTTGGCTCATAGATTAATCACTTTTCCTTAATAATTTTAGCGACTCTCCCCCCGGATCCTGCAACCCAGATTGAATTGTCAATTTCAGAAATACTCATACAATGAAATCCAGACTCACCTATCAGTTCCCAATTCTGTTTATCTTCGGTAAAGTATGAACCTGCTGGACCTGTTGAAAGATAAATTGTTTTCCCGTACTTCGAAATTGATTTTACAGATGATTGATAAGGTAATATTCCATGGTTTACAAGCCGCCATGATTTTCCACCGTCTTCCGAATAAGCCGCAGTACTGTCCGTTGAATCTTCTTTTAGATAATCACCGCCGGTTATAAATCCATTTGCTTCATTTGAAAAATGTATAGAAAATATACCTGTAGAATTCTTTCCCTGTAAAAGAGGTGATTCAAAAGTTTTCCATTTTTTACCATTGTCAGTTGATTTTAAAATTCTAGAAACAGTTCCTCCTGTTCCAATCCACGCGGTAGTTTTTCCAATTACGGAAATGCAGGTCCCGCTTGCTGCAAACTGAGCTTCTCCGGAATTTGCTTTAGGGATACTTAAAGAATCAGCCTCATACCAGGAATCTCCACCATCGCCTGTCAACAGAATATTAAATTTACCGTTTACCGGATCGCCAATCGCAATTCCTTTTTGATCATTCCAGAATTCAATTGTATCTAAAAATCCATCTGGATATGGATTTTCATAAACAATATTCCACGTTTTACCGTTATCTGTGCTTTTATATATTTTCGAATTACTTCCGCTTCCTGCGCTCATTAAAACAATTGTGTTTTGATCTATCAAAGCTACATCTCTGAAATCAAGGATGTCACTGGCGGCGGGACTAATCTTTTCCCAGTTTTCCCCGCCATCTTTTGTAAAATAGAGTGACCCTTTAGTTCCGCTTACATAAGCTGTGTTCCTATCCACAGCAAAAATTCCCCGAAATGAAAGAGTTGAGTCAATGCTTCCTAGGCTTTTAATTTTAAAGTTAACCGGAACTTCTTTGCAGGAAATAAGAAGAAAGGAAAGGGTAATTAACAACAAGAATACTTTTTTCATTATAGTCTATTTGATATTTTTATTTTTAATACTAAGAACACTTCCAATACAAACCGTAGCGATCACACCAATTATTGTGAACCACGTCCAAGCAACAAGTTTAAGTGAAATTACAACTATCATAATTAAAATACCCGATACGAATCCAATCAGCGCTTCTTTTTCTTTTACTTTCTTATTTAGAACTCCCAACAGGAAAGTACCGAGCAAGCCCCCGTATGTAAATGAAGCAATACTCAGTGCAAGTTCAACTACTGCGCGGGAAGTGTTCATAAAAAATAAAGCTGATAGAATAAGAAGTCCCGCCCAGGCTATTGTAAATAACCGAGAGATTTTGAGTTTCTTATCCTCGACAATATCTTTACCGAAAAACGGGATATAAAGATCGTGTACAGTTGAAGAAGAAAGAGAACTCATTGAACCTGCAAGTGTGGACATTGCTGCCGCAAAGAGTCCGGCGATGATTATTCCAGTTACTCCCGGAGGCAAAACATTTATAATAAACGTCGGGAAAATTTCATCCGATTTTATATTCAGAGTGCCGTAAAAAGCATAAAGCATTACTCCAAGTGCCAGGAATATTGCAAATTGAATTATTACAACAATCCCACTCCCGATTATCGCTTTCTGACTATCTTTTAAATTTTTAGTTGAGAGTAATCTCTGAACTATCAACTGGTCTGTTCCGTGTGAAGCCATTGAAAGAAAAGCCCCGCCAACAAGTCCGCCAATTAATGTGTATGGCTGACTGAAAAATCCGGCGAATCCATTTTCAAACCCAAAATGAATTATATTAAGTTTATCTGCCTGTGCTGCAGCTGTTTTAACAGAACTCCAACCATCCGGCAGCAGGTTTAGAAGAAAGATTCCTGCAACAATTGCTCCCCCCAGGTAAATGAACATCTGTATAACATCCACCCAGATTATTCCTTTTAATCCACCTGTATAAGTATATATAAGTGAAACCACGGCAATAATTAAAATCGCGGTTGGATAATTTATATCCAGCATAAGTTTCAATGGAATTGCGGTTGCGAAAAGCCTCACACCATCTGCAGCAGTGCGGGTAAATAAAAATACGACCGATGCAAAAGACCTTGTCCTTCCACCAAAGCGGTTTTGCAGAAAAGTATATGCGGTTTTTAGATCGCCTTTATCGTAGGCGGGAAGAAAAAGATATGCAACAATTATTCTGCCTATTAAGTAACCAAAAGTAACCTGCAAAAAATTAAGATTTGCAATGTAAGCAAGACCGGGAATTGAGATAAATGTTAAAGTGCTCGTTTCTGCAGCAACTATCGAAAAACAAACCGCCCACCAGGGCACATTTTTAGAACCGGCAAAATAATCATTAACGGTTTTTTGTTTGCCACCGGAAATGATACCAAACAGCGCTACACCGATTAAATAAATAATAATAATTATTAAATCGAGTGTTCTGTCTTCCAAATGCTAGCCTTATACTTTGTTCAGTTCTGCAAACGCTTCATCTACTGTTTTGCAGACAGGCAGGACTCTTTCGAGCTGTGTGATTTTAATTAATGAGTAAACTTTTTCTGAGGGGGCAGCAATTCTCATACTTCCGCCAGAGGAATTTAGAATTCTGTTTGCAACAAGGAGTGAACTTAAACCGGAACTATCACATGCTTCAACTTCACTTAAATCGACAATTAATTTATTTGCACCTTCAACTTTTAACAGGAGGGTAAATTCCCCTTTAACCAGGCCTGATATATTTGTGTCAAGTCTTGTCTCATTCAATTTAAAAATTGTA
Organism: Ignavibacteriaceae bacterium; assembly: GCA_035266865.1. Lineage (GTDB taxonomy): Bacteria > Bacteroidota > Ignavibacteria > Ignavibacteriales > Ignavibacteriaceae > JAKAGZ01. The sequence goes on from DATFMR010000170.1 coordinate 26,360, forward strand.
ATATCTTCTATTTTTTTTATTTCAAAATTCATATTTTGTCCTAAAACATTTGTAGGCAATTTAACAAATTTTTATAAGAAATCTTCGGATTATCTTCATTGTCATTAATCTGGATATTGTAAAATTTATCAGAATTGCTCTTTTTAAAACCAACCCTCATAGAACTTTTCACAAGATTACCTGAAAAACTACAAAACAGATTTTTGCCGCGATTTAAATCAATTACGGCATCAAAACTTTTGTCACTCAATTTGTTAACCAGTTTTTTACTCGGAAGTTTTAATTTTGAAACATCAATCAATCCATATTCGATCGTTGCAGGACGATATTTTTGATCTATTAAGGACCTTCTGAAATCATAACTGAAAACTGTAATATGTTTGCCTTGTTCGTCCAGAAATTTAAGAACTTCCATACTTTGATTAAAATCTTCCTCATTTTCCGGCATTATTACAAGAATGTTGAATGCCCTTTGAAATATTTTTGAAAAAGACTGATGATTAGTATCCTTTTTTTTCAGTTTTCGGTTTACAATAAAGTTTGCGATTTTTTCTTTGAAGTATTTTATCATTTTTATGAATGACCTTTTCAGTAATTACTTAAAATTTTAAATAATCCCAGTACTTTAATATACTTGTTTATCCTTCAGCTTCAGTAATTTTTTTCATAAACTCATCATTTTTCAAAACGGGGATTCTGAGTTTTTCGGCTTTTGTAAGTTTCGATCCGGCATTTTCTCCACAAATTAAATAGTTAGTGTTTTTACTTACACTGGAAGTGACCTTACCGCCAAATCCTGTTACCTTTTCAGCAGCCTCCTCCCTTGAGAATTCGGAAAGTGTACCTGTAATTACAAATGTCTTGCCTGTGAAAAATGTATCCTTCGTTGCTTTTTTCTCTGATTTAAAATTAAGTCCATGTTTTTTCAGACTTTCAATTATTATTACATTTTTTTTATTAGAAAAAAACTCTATTACGCTTGTACTTATACTTGGACCTATATCGTAAATTGCTGAAATATCTTCTTCACTTGCAGACATTAACTTTTCCATATTACCAAAATGATCTGCTAATTTTTTTGCCGCTCCGGCACCAACATATCTTATTCCGATAGCAAAAAGAACTTTTGAGAATGGCTGCTTTTTGCTTTCTTCAATTGCATTTAGAAGATTATCTACACTTTTTTCCCCAAGTCTTTCTACGGCGATTAGTTCATCTCTTTTTTTCTTTAAATCAAAGATTTTATCGTATGATTTTAACAAATCTTTATCGACGAATAGATCAATGAGTGCTTCGCCAAGTCCTTCAATATCCATTGCTCCGCGCGAGGCAAAATGTTCAAGGCGTCCTTTAATTTGTGCCGGACATTCTGTATTCTGGCAGTAATATGCTACTTCTTCTTCTGGTTTAAATAAGGGTGATTTGCAAATCGGACATTTATCCGGCGGGTTTGTGGATTTAACATTTCTTGCTCTTTCTTCAAGAACAACCGAAACGACCTTAGGAATTACATCACCACCTTTTTCAATTATTACTTTATCGCCTTCGCGTATATCTTTCCTTTTGATTTCATCAAAATTGTGCAAAGTCGCCCTGCTGATTGTTGAACCGGCAAGTAAAACAGGATCTAGTTCTGCAACCGGGGTAATAGCGCCGGTTCTTCCAACCTGCCAGGTTATCTTATTTATTTTTGTGAATGCCTGTTTCGCTTTAAATTTATAAGCAACAGCCCATCTTGGTGATTTTGCAATGTTTCCAAGTATTTTCTGATGACGGACAGAATTTACTTTTATTACCGCACCGTCAATTTCATATTCAAGTGAGTTTCTTTTTTCCTCAAGTTTATGGCATTCTTCCAGTGCCTGCTGAATGCTTTTACAAATTTTATGTTCCGGGTTTACGTGGAAACCCAGTTTTTTCAGGATCCCAAGGTTTTCAAATTGCGATTTAAATTCTTCTTCAGCACTCAAAAGTGTGTAAAGGAAAATATTTAAGGGCCGCTTTGCTACAATTTGTGGATCCTGCATTTTTAAAGTACCGGCAGAAGAATTCCTTGGATTAGCAAATAATTTTTCCCCGTTCCTTTCTCGTTCTTTATTTAAATTATGAAAGTCCTCAATTTTCATGAATATTTCACCACGGACTTCAATATTATTTAATTTATAAGAAACAGATTTAACTTTGTTAAGCTTCAGCGGAATCGATTTAATGGTCTTTACATTTGCAGTTATCTCCTCACCAGTAGTACCGTCTCCCCTGGTTGCCGCTGTTTTCAAATACCCGTCAACATAATTAATGCTGACCGAGGCACCATCTATTTTCATTTCAACAATGTATTCAACTTTTTCATTTTCAGGCAATGCTTCTCTAACCCGCCTGTCAAAATCAAAAAGCTCTTGCTCATTATAAGTGTTTGCAAGACTCAGCATAGGTACCTGATGAGTAACAGGATTGAAATCTTTTGTAAGATCTTTTCCTACTCTTTGTGTTGGTGAGTCAGGTGTGATTAAACCAGGATTTTCATCTTCGAGTTTTTCGAGTTCTTTTACGAGCTTGTCATATTGCTCATCACCTAAAACAGGTTCCGCGAGAACATAATATTTGTAATCATATTCTCTGATCAGCTCCCTCAATTTTTCTATTCTTTTCTTTGCTGACTGGGACATTTAATTTTGATTAAACGTTGGTTCTGATGCCAAGTATTTTAACCCGTCTTTATCTATTGAAAGGTATTTTACTTTGTTTTTTTCACCTGCAAAATTGAGGTCTTTATCTCCCAATTTAAAATGAGTTCCTCCTGAATTCCCAACTATCATACTATAATTAGATGCCGCTTTTATAGTTTTTGTGTGATTTGGGAATAAACTAAATTCTACTACCTTATTTCCATCGATACTTATTTTTAGCCACGAAGTATCGGATGCACTAATTGAAAGCTCAAGGCTGTCAATAACAACGGGTTTAGCTTTTTTTTCACCTTCTTTTTCAGCGGTATATCTTTGAAGATTTTCCTGCTGTACTTCTTCATATGGTTTTTCGGCAATTATTATATCTGATCCTGTTTTTATAAACAGGAAATAAACTATCAAAAAAAGGACTATTACACTTCCTGCTATCATAATACCAAGGAGCGCTTTGTTATTTTTTACTCTATTAAAAGCATTAGCAGGTTCTGTAACTCCGCCGCTTACAGAATTTTCCTGAAATAATTTTGCACTTTGATCCCTTTTGCTTTTGGGCTTCTTTTGGGTCCCGACATTAGATTGTTTCTTTTCATCAGTGGCTTTTTCGCCTCCCTTAATATACTCTTCTTCATATTGTTTACCTTCTTTAGCTGCTTCATATTTTTTAATTGTAGCAACTTCATCAAGTCCAACAATTTTGGCATACTGCTTTATAAAAGCTTTTACATAAATTTCAGGTAAAAATGAAAAATCACCCCGGTCAATAGACTCTATATATTTTAGATCTATACGGGATTTCTGGGCAATCTGCTGAAGAGAAACATTATTATTCTCTCGCGCACTTTTTAATTCCTCTGCAAATTTATCTAACATAATGCAGCAATCCTTAAATTCTAATTACTAAATATAAACTACTCTGTTTTAACCAATTTTGCCGCAAAAGCCCCATCCATTTGATGAATATGTGGAAAAGTCTGAATACAGCCATTTTCATCAACCAGTTCTTTAGGAAACTGTTCAGCAGCATTAATAAGCTTAAAGTTTTTATGTTCTTTTAAGAACTTTTCAACTACTTCAAAATTCTCTTCCCGCTCAATAGAACAGGTACTATAAACAAGCACTCCTTCTTTTTTAACAAGTGTGGCTGCTTTATTTAAAAGCCTATATTGGATCTCTGTCAAATTTCTAATATCAAGGAGATCCTTTTTCCATTTAATGTCCGGTTTCTTGGATAATGTTCCAGTTCCTGAACAAGGAACATCTGCCAGTACTCTGTCAAATAGGATTTCATTATTATATTCCAATCCATCTGCTTCAACAGATCTGATACTTTTAAATCCAAGACGCATTATATTTTTATTGAATATTTTTAATCTACTTCCAAACCTGTCAATTGCAACAATCTCCCCCTCGTCCTGCATAAGACCTGCCATATAAGCTGTTTTACCCCCTGGAGCCGCACACAAATCCAAAATTCTTAAGCCAGGCGCAACACTTAGTAATCGACAGGCAAGACCGGCGCTTTCGTCCTGAATATTAAAAAACCCTTTCCCATAATAATCCCAGGCAGTTATGTTTGTAAGATTCTGAAGCTGGAAAAATTCGGGTAGATATTTTCCCTGAATAAATTTCAGATTTACTGAATTTAAAAGTTTTTTAAATTCCTCCGGATCAGTTTTTAAAGCATTTATTTTTAAAGTAAGAAATGGTTTTTCATTATTTGTTGCCAGAAGTTTTTCCGTTTGTTCACGTCCGAATCTCTTTAAATATCTTTTAACCATCCATACCGGGTGAGAATAATATGCAGTTAAATAACCGGGAAGATCAGCCTCGGGATCCGGGTAGCGAATTGCATTTTTACTTCGTATAATATTCCTTAAAATCGCATTTGTAAGATCAGCAGGCTTTTGCCCTTGCAGTTTTTTTACAAATTCTACGGCTTCATTAACCGCGGCATAATCCGGAACTCGATCGAGAAACAAAATTTGGTAAAGTGCGACCCTCAAACCATTTTTAAGATTAGGAATTGCCTTTGAAAACTGGCCTTTGTAAAAGCCATTCAATACCCAGTCTAGCCTTCCACCCCACCTGACTACACCATGAACGATTTCATACAACAATGCTTTATCAGGACCGCTTAATTCGGCATTTTTTAATTCATTATCCAGTAATTTTTCAAGGTATGCATCCGTGCGTTCCACTCTATTTAGAATGCTAACCGCCAAACCTCTTACTCCTTCGTAAAGATCTCTAACTTTATGCTCTTCAAACTGAACTGTATCCACTATAAAATTCCTTTTTTCTTTCTTTCTTCTTCAGTTAATTCAAAAATTTTTCTAAACAAATAATCATCAGCTTCTGTCATTACTTTATTTCTTCTTTTAAAAACTTTCGCAGCAGTTTCAATACTTTTTTCAACTTTATAAGTTTTTAATTCTTCGCTTCCGCCCCAACTGAATGACGGGATATGGTTAGCAGGAAATCCTGCGCCAAATATATTACAGGAAAACCCAACACTGGTGCCTGTATTGAACATTGTATTAATAGATGATTTTGAATGATCACCCATTATCAATCCAAGGAATTGAGAGCCGCTGTCAATTTCACTTCCATTAACTGTAACTTTAACCGAACCGTAATTATTTTTTAGATCGCTGTTGTTTGTATCTGCGCCGAGATTTGCCCAGCTGCCCAGATAAGCGTGTCCTATAAATCCAGCGTGCTGTTTATTAGTATACGGAAGCATAATCACATCTTCAACTTCACCGCCTACTTTACAAATTTTTCCAATACTTACGTTTTCATATATAGTGGCGCCGCTTTTAATTTTAGAGCCTTCGCCAATATAAGCCGGACCCTCAATTACAGCATTAGGATATATAAGTACATTTTTATCAATATAAACCGGACCATTTGATGCATCGATTACACAGCCCGGTTTTATTTCCGTACCGCTTCCGATAAAAACATTTTTTTTATTTACAAAATTAACACCGGGATGAATTTTTACTTTACTTTTTTTTGCCGGAGATTTTTTCTTTGCAGTTAGAAATTTATAATCTTTTTTTATTTCTCCGCCGTTCCAGTTGATAAGATCCCAGATGTAATTTACGGATTCAAGATCGGCATCAATTATCTCAAGACCAGCAAAAACTTTATCAGTAATTACATCTGGAAGATTTTCTTTTATTTGTTCCAGTCTTTTACCCGATACTTTTGCAGCCATTATCGTATTACCTGACATAAATACGCAATCGTTTTTCTTCCGGGTATCGAAAACTTTATTAAGTTTTTCATTTGTCATGAGTCGTCCATTAATAAAAAGACATTCCTTCCCCGGAATTTTATTAACCGGAATATCCGGGTATTCACTTTGTAGTGTATTTTCCAGGTAAGGGCGGCAATGCAGTGAATATTTATATTTGGGAAAATTTCGTAATATTTTTTCTTTAAGAGTTGTAATTCCGCACACCAGTTCATAAACCGGTCTCGGGTAAATCAAAGGCTCAAGGTTTATATAATTAGCATCCTCAAATATGCAAATCTGCATAGAAATCTTTTAAATTTTAAATGAATTTAAATTTAGCATTTTTTGAGGTAATAATCTTCTGTAAAAATTGAAGTTTGTGGGGGGAAACTCCGTTTACTTTGTGCCTTTGCGGTAAATGAAATTCTAAATCACTAAGGCACATAATTCACTTAGAATCACCAAGAAGCGATTTACTTTGAACTTTTTATCAGCAGCCCGCTGATCCTGAGAAGGTCATCCTCAGCATTTTTAGCGCTGTATTGTGCAGAAACAAGCCTGCTTTTTGCATCAAGCATGTCTTTTTGAGATGTTCTGAAATCAAGTGGTGTTATTGTACCGACTCTCAATCTTTCAAGTGCAAGATCAGCATTCTCTTCAGCTGCTTTGTAATTTTCAGTTTCAAGCTTTATAAGCTTAAGACTGTTTTCATACTTCTGGTAAGCATTAAGCAAAGCGGCATTTGCTATATCTTTCGCCTGGTTATATTCGTACTCGCTGTTATCGATAGCAACCTGAGCATTTTCAATTCTTCTTCTGGTGTTAAGACCGTCAAATAAATTTAGCGAAACGGTTGCACCGTAACTGAAAGAAGTCGTATTACTGGAAATGAAAAATCCTGCACCAGATTCAGATTTTGAATAATTGTAGCCCAAATTCAAACTTAACTTTGGATACATTTCCGATTTTTCAAGTTTTAGCTGAAGTTCTGAAATATTTTTGTTCTGCTGTGCGATTGTGAGATCGCTGTTTTTATCAAACATAATTGATTTCAAATCGTTGAATTTCAAATCAGTGTTTACTTCAATAGTATCTGTTGTTTTAAATTCCGAAGTAATATCTCTTCCCAATAACCTGTTTAATTTTACCTTCGCTTCCTGCAGGCTTTCTTCCTGGGTAAGTAAATTTGATTTATCGGTATTTAAATCAACCTGGGCTTTTAAAAGATCAAACTTGGACGCAGCGCCAACGCTTTTTTCATTTTTAACAATGTCTAATCTTTCTTCGGAAATAGAAATATTCTTTTTGATCACCTCAAGAATCAATTCCTGTCTTACAATATCGTAATAAGTTGATAAAACATCAGAGATATTTGTTTCAACGGCTTTCCTGTAATTTGTTTCCCCCATCTTTTTTAATTCTTTTAACTGATCGAGTGAGGCAAACATTTTCAGACCGTCAAAGATTGTCCAGTTTAGATTAATACCGGCAGCATAATTTTTATTTATAGCGCCATTTACGTCTACTGTTTGTCCGTTTGCGTAATTCTGTTTTGTATCATTAGATGAACGCGTGTAAGAACCGGAAGCATCGAGAGAGGGAAGAAAACCAGCATTGCCCATCGAAGCATTATTATCCGCAACATCCTTATTGTTTGATGCAATTTTAATTGAATAATTATTTTCCAATGCTATTTTGACAGCATTCTGCGGAGTAAGTAATTCCTGCGCAAATAACGAACCTGAAAATAATATAACAGCTGCTATAATTATTTTAATATTTTTTTTCATACTATTTTAATTTTTGATTTTATAAAATTAATCTTCCGACAAGTCCGTTACATTTGAAACCGTAGCCGAAGACCTGGAGAAATATGAATAAATTGCCGGTATAACAAACAATGTAAGTACAGTAGAAAAAATCAATCCGCCGATAACAGCAATACCCATCGAAGTACGGCTTTCTGAACCTGCGCCTAAAGCAAGAGCAATAGGCAGAATTCCCAGAACTGTTGATAAACTTGTCATCAAAATAGGACGGAGCCTTGCGGCAGCGGCATCAACTATAGCTTCCATTTTTGAAAGCCCCTGTGCCTTTCTCTGGTTAGCAAATTCAACTATCAGAATACCGTTCTTTGTTACAAGTCCAATGAGCATAATAATTCCAATCTCACTGAAAATATTCAAGGTCTGATTGAAATACCAGATTGAAACAAGCGCACCTGCTATTGCAAGTGGAACAGTAAAAAGAATAATAAACGGATCTCTGAAACTTTCAAACTGTGCAGATAAAACAAGATAAATAAGAACTATAGCCAGTATGAATGCAAAGATCAGGCTTGACGAACTTTCTGCGTAATCTTTTGAAGCGCCATCAAGCGCAGTTGCAAAAGTTTCGTCGAGTACCTTCGCTTTAATAGCGTCCATTGCTGTAATTCCGTCGCCTATAGTTTTGCCGGGAGCGAGAGCTGCGCTGACTGTAGCAGAAACGTAACGGTTAAACCTGTAAAGCTGGGGTGGCGCACTTTCCTCTTCAATGTGAACTATGTTGTCAAGCTGTATTAAATCGCCTTTATTATTTTTTATTGATAGTGAACGGAGATCAATAGGCGCATCTCTGTCTGCCCTGTCAACCTGTCCGATTACCTGGTACTGTTTTCCATTCTTAATAAAAAATCCGAATCTCTGTCCGCTGAACGCTGCCTGGATTGTCTGCGTAATATCTGCAACAGAAACTCCAAGTGTTCTTGCCCTGTTCCTGTCAATAGTAACACGAAGTTCAGGTTTATTAAATTTCAGGTTTACATCTACATAAACAAAAGTTGGATCCTGTTGTGCAGCAGAAACAAACTTCGGTAAAAACTCCCGCAGTTTTTCGAAATTAGGCGCCTGTAAAACGTACTGAACAGGAAGCCCGAATCCTCTTTGCCCGATTGTCTGCTGCTGAACGACATAAGTACGCGCTTCTGTAAGCTTGCCTACGTCAGCGGTTAATGCACCAGCAATCTGTCCCTGTGAACGTTCTCTTTCATCCGGCTGTACTAAAAGCATGTAAATAAAACCTGAGTTAGTAGATCCCGAAGCTCCGAATCCCGGGGATGTAACGGAAATTATTCCGTCATTTTCAGGTACATCTTTTTTGATAAGTCCGATAAGTTTATCCATAAACTTATCCATATAATCGAACGTTGTGCCTTCGGGTGCAGTTGTTGAAATAATTAAGCTGCTCCTGTCTTCAAGCGGCGCAAGTTCTGCCGGAGTGGAAATAAAAAGTAAATAAATGAGAACAACCGAAAGTCCCATTATTACAAACGCAATCCATCGCTTTGACATAAATGCATTTAGTTTGCTTCGGTACCAGGAATTCATTTTAACAAAAAATGGTTCAGTCTTTAAATAGAACCAGCTGTGGGATTCTTTATCGCGGGCTTTTAAAATTTTGCCGCCGAGCATTGGCGTTAATGTTAAAGCTATGAATGCAGAAATAATTACAGATCCGGCAATCACGATTCCAAATTCACGGAAGAGTCTTCCGGTCAACCCCTGCAAAAAGATGATCGGTAAAAATACTGAAGCAAGAGCAATTGTAGTTGAAAGAATAGCAAAGAAAATTTCCGCGGAACCGCGCGTGGCTGCATCAACCGGGTTCATTCCATCTTCTATTTTTGCATAAATATTTTCGAGCACAACAATAGCATCGTCCACAACTATTCCTATCGCAAGCACAATTCCAAGCAAAGTCAGCACATTAATTGAAAAATCAGCAATGTACATAACAAAGAATGCGCCGATAAGTGAAATAGGAATTGCCATTATTGGAATGACGGTAGTTCTCCAGTCCCTTAAAAACAAAAAGATGATCAGCACAACAAGAGAGAACGCAAGGAATATCGTCTGCTCAACTTCCGCAATTGAGTCTTTAATATATTTTGTAACATCGAAACCTATTCCGACTTTCAAATCGGAAGGCATCGATTTTTTAATCTGGTCAAGCCTTTTATAAAATTCATCGGCTATTGCGATATTATTTGCACCTGGCTGAGCTACAAGCACAACACCCACCATTGCAATTCCGTCGCGTTTCAATACCGTCCTCATATTTTCAGGACCAAGTTCAGCGTGCCCGATATCTTTCATCCTGATTACGCTTCCGCCGTTTTCAGATATGATAAGATTATTAAACTCTTCTACAGTCGAGAGCCTCCCGATTGTTCTTATTGAAAGTTCCGTATTGTTTCCTTCAATAATGCCGGAAGGAAGTTCTACGTTTTCACGGGCAAGCGCAGTTTTAACATCTATCGGACTTAAATGATAAGCTGCAAGTTTTGCAGGATCTAGCCAGAGACGCATTGAATATTTTTTATCTCCCCAGATCTGCACGGAACTAACGCCGGGAATTGTCTGGAACCTTTCTTTAAAAAGATTATTTGCAATCTCGGAAAGCTGCATCAGGTTTTTTGTATCGCTCTGCAGGTTCATAAATACTATCGGGAACGAGTTTGCATCCGCTTTTGAAACAATGGGATTTTCAACATCCGGCGGAAGTGAACTAATTGCCCTGGATACTTTATCGCGCACATCGTTTGCTGCAACTTCAAGGTCTACATCAATTCCAAACTCAACTGTAATTGTGCTTCTTCCGTCGCGGCTAACCGAAGTAAGGGAACGAATTCCTGCAATACCGTTGATTGATTCCTCAAGTGGCTCTGTTATCTGTGACTCAATTACATCCGCGTTTGCACCGGTGTAATTTGTACTTACTGTAATTATCGGAGGATCAACAGCCGGGTATTCTCTTATACCGAGATATGTGTAGCCTATTACGCCGAACAAGACAATTGCGATTGACATTACAATTGCAAGTACGGGACGCCTGATACTTAATGATGATAAACTCATAAATTCAATATCTTTTTAGTTAAAGTCAGTTATTTTAACGGGAAAACCCGGAGCTATCTGAAGAACACCTGTTGTAATTACAGTATCACCCGCACTTACTCCGCTTGTAAGCTGAACATCCGTGTCAGTCCTTATTCCGGTTTTTACTTCGGCTTCAGCAACAACTCCGCCTTTGTACAAATAAACTTTCTGTCCTTTTAAAATAGGGATTATCGCCTGAGTTGGAACCAAAAGTGCATCTGGAATTTCTTTTAAAATTAATGTTACATCTGCAAATGAACCCGGAAGAATTTCCCCACTTGCATTTGGTGCAATCGCCCTGATCTTTAAAGTTCTTGTCGTTTCGTCAATTCTTGGTTCAATTGCAAACACAGTTCCCTGGTAAGTTTTTCCTGATCCGGAAACTGTAAAATTAATCTTATCTCCTTTGCGTACGTAGCCGGTATATTTTTCAGGAATCGAAAAATCCACTTTAATAGGATCAATATCCTGCAGGCTTGCAATACTTGTTGAAGAATTTACAAAACTTCCTTCACTTACATATTTCAAACCTATCTGTCCTTCAAAAGGGGCGGTAATTTCAGTTTTATCTATCTGCGCATTTACTAAAGCAAGATCGGCTTTTTTCGCATTCAGATCGTTTTGTACCTGGTCGAACGCCTGCTTGCTTATTCCCTCTTTTTCAAACAAAGCCTTTTGCCTGCTGAAATTTTCAGCTGCAAGTTTTAAAGCGGATTCATCTCTTAATTTCTGTGCCTGTAATTCTTCATCATTTATTTTCAATAAAAGATCGCCTTTTTTAACCCGGCTACCTTCTTTAAAATAAATCTTAACAACTTTGCCGGAAGCTTCACTCTTCAGTTCAACAGACTCATTTGCAAGTACGGTACCTGTCGTTTCCACATTGTTATTAAGTTTTTCCGGTTTTAAAATGTGACCTTTAACAGGCATCGGACCACCGGGCCCGCCCATCATTCCGGGTCCGGCTGCATTGTTATCAGAACTGAATTTTGGAATTAACAGCAATGCAAGAATAATGATTGCAACTACAGAAATGATAATAGTTTTCGTTTTCTTATTCATAAGTTTTTATTTTTTGTATAAAATGTTTTTCTGTTACTTAGGACTTTAATCCCGAATTGGAATTTGAAAATTACAAATAAATAGCACTAAAACAACTCAAAAATGACAAATGGCTGGACTCACCCTAAATCCCTCTCTTAAAAGAGAGGGACTTTAAATTTGCCGGCCAACAAAAAAAGCCGGCTGAAGAGCCGGCTGAAAATTTAACACTATATAAGATGAATTAACTCTTCTTAGCGTATTTTCTTTTGAATTTCTCAACTCTACCGGCTGTATCCAGTAATTTCTGTTTTCCTGTAAAGAATGGATGCGAACCGCTTGAGATTTCAAGTTTTACCAACGGATATGTGTTTCCGTCTTCCCATACGATAGTATCATCGGTTTTAATTGTTGAACGGGTCAAAATTGCAAAATCGCAGGATCCGTCCTGAAATACTACCGGCCTGTAATTTGGGTGAATTCCTTGTTTCATCTTAGCTGTCCTGTCGTAATTTTATTACATATTAAAAAGTGACCACAAATATAGGGAGGAATTTATAGAAACACAAAGGGAATTTCGCTCAAAAACATGGTTTTTTAAGCCAAAAGCGATTCTGCCGGAATATTGTATTCCCTATTGGAGCCGTCTCATCATTTCCGCTGTAAGAGAACGTTTTTTGTGAAGTATCTCGGATGCCCTGTTTTTTCCTCCAATTACTTTTGCAATATCTGACTGTTTTAATCCAAGTTGCTCCATTCTGAATTTAATCGCTTCCATCGGATCAGGTAGTGCAATTGCATAATGTTTTTGTTCGTAAGCTTCAACCAGTGTAACAAGCACCTCAAGCTCATCTCCTTTACGAGAGTTTGGTTTCGCATCAAATATTTTCTCAATCCTTTTTAATGCAGCCTTATAATTCTTATTAGTTTTAATTGGTTTTATATTCATTTTAAATTTCCGATTAATTTCATTTCAATATAAATAACTTGATTAAAACTAGTTGTCAAATTAAAAAACATAGTCTTAAAACTGTTAAAACAGTTCCGAATAATTTGTCTGAAATTATTTTAACCCACGGATTAATCCGTGGGTTAACAATATATGTTTAAACCATCAAACGTTTCAACGGTTTAATTAAGATTCGAATCTTTGAAAGATATAAATCTATTAACAAACTATTTGTTTATTAATTATCTCCCTGAACCTGGCTAAATCATCTATATAAAAAGCAATAGATTTAACTCTCTTTTTCCTGCCATAGAATACTGTTAAAAGACTCTCTTCACTGAGATTAATAACCACATTAATATTCTCAATTTTATGAAGCGGTGATAGGAATACTGTTTTCTTATTAATTTCATTAACACCCGGAGAGAATTTAACAAATTCAATATTGTCGAACGGGATTACCGTCTCTGATAAAATTCCATAGCGAATATTAATTTTATCCCCAGTTATAATTACTGGTCTTTGCAATAATGATTTAATAACTCCGAACAACACAAATATGCTGTAAATACTAATAGCCGTAATAATCCACGCAACTGTCGGACTTAACATGCTAATCAGTATATGCTGAACAACTGTCTCTACAAATACTATAAAAATTATTACGGATAGTAATGCAATTGAGCCGTTCTCTTTGTGGCATGTAAACTCGTTGGGCTTTAGTTCTCTTTTCCTCCAGCTAAAAAGGCTGTAGTAAAAAACTGCTATTTCCGTCGAGAGAATATCTGAAATTGATTTCGGAACAACTTCAGCGACTGCTTTTTTTAGCGCTGTATAAAAATCAAATGAAACATGTTTTTGAAGATTATAAATTTTTTTTGCTTTACGGATTTTAATTATAAAAAAGCTTATAACTGCAAGTTCCATCAAAGTAAAAGCAATTGATCTGGTCTGTACCAGAAACTGTTGATGATCTTTCGGAATTACTAATCCCGCAATTATTATTCCCGCGGTTGCAACCGGTGAGACAACTAGCCAGGATATATTTTTCTTCCTGATTAAAAGATAAAATACCAATGGCAGAGTAATTAAAAAATCTAATGTTATTCCAATCGAGAGTGCATCAGGATGAGAGTAAAACACGGGTGACTTTGCGAGCAGCACAAGGGTAGAAATTATTAATAGCGGGACAATCCACACCCAATAACCTGTTTTTGCCGTTATCGCTTTAACCATCGAATTTTTCCCTGAATGAAATAATTACCATTACAAAAATAGTCAAATTATTTAACTTGTTAAATTATTAACTTCTGTTAGCTGCATTGATGCCTGCCGGATAAATATATAGCCTGTAATAATTATAACAAGGTGAATGATCGTAAACCCGGAATAAAACGGGGCGCTGTATCCGCGCGCAACCAGGTAGAAATCATCGGCAACACCGCGTATCGCCTCTAGCCATAAAATCAACCAGGCAATGTTAATATGTTTCAAAGGATTGCGTGAAGCCCATAACATAAATGTTCCCATTATAAGCAGGTCGAGCACAAACGTGAGCCAGAAATCCAGTGTGATTCTGAAAGCAGCATCATCTACCGGGAAAGGTATATCAATTTTTAAAAAACGGTTATTAAGAAAAATGGCATAAAGATTGACTGCCGTCAGGAAAAGGTAAAACATTCCGACTATGCGAAACCACCATTTTAGTTTTTTCATTTTAAAATCCTTGTTAGCAAAAATCCTAAGGCCAAAGCAACACCTACAACTATTAGCGTTACTGTCCAGTCTGGTTTGGTAGTCATTATAAAAACAATAGACAAAGCAAGCGCCGCTCTTATTTTTAGCGATTGTGTAATTAAAGGAGATTTTATCCGGTTTATAAATGCTTCAGATAAATTTTCCTTTTCCAGGTCCAGCAATTTTATTATCGAGTCGATCTTTTTACTGACAATTACAGATCCGAAAACGGCTATTAATAAAAATAGCACCAGGCCTGAGATCGTCCACGCATTCATTCCCCAGGATTCAACGGACAAATAAATTCCGGAAATAAGGATTAAAATCCCGGATACGGAAAATATCGGTGGTAAAACTTTAAATGAGTCCGTCCATTGAACCACCCCGGAATATGTTGTTGCCTTTCCGAAATTATGAACTAAAAACCATTCCAGTCCAATCCCGATAAATATCCCCAGTGCCCCCGTTATATGAAGAAATAGTACGAAAATATAAAATGACATCTTTTATTTCTCACTATGTTTATGATTTATTGTTTTAAAATTTCAATTTTGTGTTACATTGCGGATATATTTTTTGTATCTAATTTAAACAGGCCATTCAGCCCGAGGAAGAATAATGACAGTTCAACCGCAATGATAAAAGACCTTAACCAGTTCATAATCTGCCAGCCGTGAACAACGCTGCTGAGCTTTGTTACATTAGAAAGCGGCAGAGTCATCATAAGGTTGTTAGCCGGATAAAAATAGGAAAAGGTAAAAACGTCGGTCATCACCGAAAGCAGAAAAGCCGCAGCAAAAAAATATCTTACCTTTTTAGACGATTTCCAGAAAATAATTAATACCAGCAGGGCAAGTAGCTGGTTTGCAGGAGAAAAATACCTGAAGAATGTTCCCGGATTGGCTACATTATAATAGTGGCGCATCACGTCAATTGAAGCGGGGATATTGCTTCCCCAGCTTACCGCGTCGACAATTGAGTTATAAATATTTACAAAGAGCACTCCTGCCATAAAGGCAACTGAGAGGCATATAATTATTTTTTTCAAAGGATCACCTTTTTTTGGAGGCAAACCTAAAAAATCTTAATGTAGATGGATTGTAAAAATGTAAACTAAAAAATGAATGGATCAGGATCGAAGGTACGTACCGTGGAAAGATATGAAGCGGGTGAGTAGCCGGTAAGCTGTTTGAATTCATTTATAAAATGGCTCTGATCGAAATATCCGTTTGAATATGCCACGCCGGAAAAGCTGTCCATTTTTGAGTTTAGAGATTTTAAAACCGACGAGACCCTATAAAGTTGCTGATATTTTTTTATCGATATGCCAGCCGATTCCTTAAAAACCCTGTGAAGATACTGACGCGAAAATCCAGTTTCTTTTTCAAGCGACCTGACAGGTAGAAAAGGTTTGTCAAGAATTTCCTTAACAATATTTTCTGAAGTATTCTCTTTTTCTGATTGAATTATTTTTTTAATAATCAGTCTTCCGAGCAGGTCGAATCTTTCCCTTGTGGATTTGCATTCGGCAAGTCTTTCACGAATGTTGGAAGCAAGGCTGCGGGAAATTAAAAGGTCCAGTTCGTAGTCATTATTGGTAAGTTCCGCAGGCGAAATATCGAATAGTTTTTTCATTCCTCCAACGTGAAACCTGATTCCAATGCAGCGCATTTTTTTCGGGGCGTTCACATCCATAAAACCGGTTTTAATCCCGGACACCAGGAATTGCCTGCAGCTTATTTCCGGGTTTTCTTTATTCAGCGTGCTGGCCAGTAAAACATCGCCAAGATTGAAAAGAATTTCCGAGCATCCTACGGGCAGAAGCCTGTGCGACTTGTAGGACGGGCTTCCGTTCAGCTCGAAAAAGCGCTCCACAATTCCGGAAAGAGCACCCGTGGGTATACCGATCTGCACGGAAAGTCCGAAAATATTTTGCTTGATTATTTTCATCAGAGCTTAAAATAAGTCTTTTTGCTTAGGTTGAAGGTATAACAATTAATTTAATAAAAAAGTTTACATTTATTTGTAACACTAGCTGAAAAAATGTTGGTGAGAAACTATTTTTTTTACATAAACAGGTGTCCCTTCATGACGGAACAGGTTACACACCTCTCCGATAATAAATGTTGCTTTAATTATCTATCTTTCTTATCCTTTCAACAAATGGGCTTCTTCAAAAACAAATACCGCATTGAATCATCAAGATTAAAAGAATGGGATTATTCCACACCATGGTGGTATTACGTAACAGTTTGCACAAAAGGAATGAAAGAATGGTTTGGTAATGTGAAAGGAAGTAAAATGATTTTGAATGAATGCGGGGAGATTGTGAAGGAAGAATGGTTGAAGACAAAAGAAACACGGAAAAATGTTGACCTCGATTATTTTGTAATAATGCCAAATCATTTACATGGCATTGTAATAATTGAAGGACCCGAATACGCAAATAATAAAAACAACCCAACCGTTGTAGAGACGCATCGGCGATGCGTCTCAAATACAAACCAACAGGAGACGGATCACCGATCCGTCTCTACGAAAACAAATAATTTGGGTTCAATAATACTTCAATTTAAATCTGTGTGTACGAAACGAATCCGCAAAACCGGTTACACATCTTTCAAATGGCAAACAAGATTTTACGATCACATAATCCGTAATGAAAAGGATCTTTACAGGGTAAGAAAATATATCGACCTGAATCCGCTCAAATGGTCTTTGGGTGAGGATGATGAATATGAATAATGAATTTTTGAGACACGCCGTGGCGTGTCTCTACAAAATACAACTTACGGGTTGAAGTTAAATACATCACAAAAGAATGCCTGCATATCGATCCAGCTCTTTTCATCCGCGGCTTTGTTGTATCCTATCGGAATACTGAATTTTTTGCCGAGGCTGTCCGCGGCAGGATTTGTAAAACTGTGCATCGCACCGGGATAATTAATCACTTTACTATCTATACCTGCATCTTTCATATTTTTTTCAAACTCTTCCACTTTGTCTTTCGGATTAAACTGATCAGCGGCACCGTTACAGACCAGAATTTTTGCTTTCACTTTTTCCGGATCTTTAACCGGTCCCGCCGGCAGATCTCCGTGAAAACTTACCACGCCATTCAGATTTGCACCGGCAAGAGCCATTCTAAGAACAACTCCTCCTCCAAAGCAGTAACCGATAGCCGCAATTTGTGTTGTGTCTGTTTCAGGCTGCTCTTTTAATATTTTTAATGCCGCATTGAACCTGTCGCGGGCGGTATCCATTTTACTCATCACTGCCATTGCAAACTTCTGTGCATCAGCCGGGTGATCTGCAGTTTTTCCGTCACCGTACATATCGAGTGCAAAAGCCACGTAACCGAGTTTTGCAAGTTCCTCCGCACGGTGTTCTGCGTAATCATCCATTCCCCACCATTCGTGCACGACTAAAATTCCCGGCATAGTGCCTTTTACACTGCTGTCGTATGCCAGGTAACCTTTAAGCGTTGTACCGTCCGCTGTGTATGTAATATGCTTTGTTACAATTGAATCCTCTTCACTCATTTTCTTTCCCTTTTTCTCCGAACAACCGGCAAAAATGAAAATGCTGAGCAAAAATATAACTGCTGATTTCATCTGGCTACCTCCTTTTGTTATTTAATTAATATAGAGAGATATTTATGAAAATGAAATGAACTGTTTGAGGGAATATAATTATGAAAGAAATATTGGGGGGAAAGTTCAAAAGTTTGTCTTTTCCGAAAATTTACATTCTTTTCTTAAAATGCAGGTTTTGCATACTGGTTTAATTGGTTTACAGACTAATGCTGTAAAATCAAGAATTGCAAAGAGCAAATCCCTCTGATTTTTGTTTTTAAAT
>DATFMR010000171.1:0-2269 GCA_035266865.1 Ignavibacteriaceae bacterium
CTCAATCTGTTGAGTTTTATTTCTGCCTTTTTTCATTTTGGAATACAATATTGAAATGATCAGCATAACAAATCCAAGCGCGAGAAAAGATACTATCTTATAAACAGGATCTTCGTTTGTTACGCCTATTACAAAAACATAGCCTACGGTTAAGCCTAATGTAGAAAGGGCCATCCATCTATATTTTTTGCTCTTTAATAGTACGCTCAATACATAATAAACAATTGCAACACCTATCCAGGAAACGCTGGCCCAGCCGGCCGGTATTGCATGGAACAATGCATATGGGATTATTGCAAGTGCAGTTAGCAAATAAGCGTTTCTCATTTGTTCTGTAGTCAATTCCAGCCGGTCTTTTTTCCAGTTTAATATTCTCGCACTTATTAATGCTACAATACCAAAACTAATGCTGGTGCCGCTTATTTTTCCGTCTAATATAAGATATGAGACAATTATCAGTAAGTAGATAACAAAATTAGCAAGAATTATAAATTTTGATCTGAACCAGATTGCTGTTGAAATTACAATTACACTTTGCCAGCAAAGTAAAATAAAAAATCCCGGTGATTTTACCTGGTAAATTATTGCAACACTCAATGCAAAATACCCGAGCATTGCATATACAAATGTTGAATACCTGCTTTTTTCTTTTTGCCAGAATAGTATTGCAAGAGATAGAAAAGTAATAGAGGCCAGAAGATGATAAATTGAATTGGTGCTGGCATCTGTAATAAAAGTAATTAGCAAAAATATTCCGTAACAGCCGGCGGCATTCAGAATTGTGCCAAATATTACTGGTGTGTCTTCCGGATATGGCTCTTTTCTTAGCCTGTTACCAATTGCAAAGATTATTGAATAGATCAAAAGGAATAAAAGATTAATAGACGGTTCGCGAACTGGTTCTAGTGTATTTCCTAATATTGGATTATTCATAAACCAGAGGAAATGTGTAAAATAAGTTAAAAGTATACCCGTAAATAAGAATGGCTGCCAGTTACGTTTTAGTTTGAAGTAAACTGATATTGATGAAATAATTGTCAGTAAAACAAATATTGAATATGGGTTCTCGCTTACAATTGCAGTTACATAACCAAGAGCTAAGCTTAAGAGAATTAGATAATTTGAATCTCTTTTTAATGCAATCCATAAACTAATGCCGGTTGCAACGGAAAGAAGTACTACTTCTAATGCAGCCCCTGTAATGAGTACGCCATTTCCGAAAAATTTGAGCCTTAATGTTGTGAAGAAGAAAAGAAAGAGGCCGCCTCCAAGCAGGTACCCGGAGAGGTGAGAATAAGATTCCCGCCAGTGACGGGAAATGAAAAACACAACAATTGATAATAAATAACCAAATATAATATCAGCAATTACGGAAATATGCTGGAAAGGGAAGGACATTAAGAACGCTATACCGATAAAGAAAATTATAATTCCAATTTTTGCAAACCAGAACTGGCCTATCTCAAATTCAAGTTTGTCTTCATCATCTTCTTTATTCTTTAAAACTATTTTTTCTTCGATTATAGTTTCAGAAGATTCTGTGGTGGTTTCCTTACCGTAAATTTCCAGATGTTTTTCGATTCTGGAAATCCTTTCATCAAGGTTATTCAATTGCTTGATAATCTTATTACTGTCCTGATCCTGGGAAAGAGAATTCATAATGTCCTCTCCTTAAATGGTAATAATACTGTAGCCATAACACTACATTCGTAAATCAGCGGTTATAGTAACACAGAGAATAATATTTAATTTTTACTATAAATTATTTTTTTGTTCTTTCTCATAGTTTCTGATGAACAAATACAAACCAATTACTAAAAGAATTGTAATAATAAGAGCAGCACCAAGGCCTTTTCTTCTGAAATAATAATCATCTATGGAAGCCCTGGCATCTTTTATTACTTCCGTTGTAACCGAAAGTCCTTTCTTTACAACAATCTCGTCAAATTTTTTCCTATCGAAAGAATGTACCGCAGTTCTTGCTTCTAAAACAGCTTGATGTGCATCTCTTAAATGGAATTTCTCATCTTCTATTTCCATTCCTTTTTGTTCCGCCTCATCAATCAATTTTGAAGCAAACATTTGTGCGCTCTTAAGACTGTCAATCATATTTCGCATATCTTTTGCTGCTTTATATCCTTTGGGTAATTTTTCCTGTGTGTGACATTTGGTGCAAACAGCATCTTTAGATGTGCCGAGCAGTTTATCTGTTGTTGTAATTATCAGATGATTACTATGGCAGGTTTCGCATTCCGGATAATGCTTTTCA
>DATFMR010000172.1:0-5102 GCA_035266865.1 Ignavibacteriaceae bacterium
TTTGCTTACCGGATAACTCCGGGTATAGGTTTGTTTTTGCTTACGGTTGTTGGAAGTCTGATTATAGCCTGGATTACGGTAAGTTACAAAGCTTTGAAAGCAGCAAATACAAATCCTGCTGAGACTATTAAGTACGAGTAAGTTGATTAGTGTTTTTTAATAAAAACGAAAACACTGTATAACTAATAAGTAAAGTATTTGTTTTACCTTTTATTGACAATAAAATGGAATATTTTAATAAAAGCTTTTCACAATTAGCTGACTTGGAATCATTTGACCCTCAATCTTTTATGCCTGATGGAAAAGTTTCAAAAGAGATATGTGGTTTTATTCTGACTCTTGCTTTAATTTATACAGATATAAAAAAACTTATTATATTTTATGAGGCAATTTTTGAATCAAAACCAAAAGGGGAATTTAAGCTACAAAAGGATTGGGGAGAATATACTGGTTTGGCTCGCTTCTTAGATAGACATAATATAAGTATACTTCACGAATTGTTTAATTTTATAAAAAAAGAAAAAAATCTACTAGAGGATGAATTTATTAAAAGTCTTGTTCAAGCTCTAAATAAAGATGCAAGACTTGCATGGCAGGCGTTAATTGATGCATCTCTAGAAAAATTGAGCTCAAATAAATTTAGTAAAGATCTTATGTTTATTAGAAATAAGATAACATTTCATTATGATAGTAAAATTGTGCTCAAAGGATTTGAACATTTTATTGAACATGGTCAAATCACAAAAAAAGCTTTTATTTCACGTGGGTCTAATTTGGCTCAATCAAGATTTTATTTCGCCGATGCAGCTGCAGAAAACTATTTAATTTCATTAAGCAACCCGGATGACTTAGAGGATTTTTTTAAACAAGTACGAGATAACATAAAGAAAATAAATGTTTCTATATGGTATATTGTAATAAATTTTATTCAAAAAAGAGGCACAGCTTTTCGAAAAGTGTAAAATGTAGATCATTTCTGTAGAGCGCTGTTATGCAACTAATTATTTAATTTTTATTAATAAATCTATGAGGAAAATATTTATGAAAAAATTTCTAAAGATTTTAAAGTATTCTTCTTTAACTCTGTTGGTATTGGTTGCAGCCTTTCTTATTTATGCTTTAACACGGAGTGGTACTAAATATGAAACTCCATATCCTGAAATAACTGCTGGTAAAGATTCCTCATTAATAGCGCGCGGCAAATATCTTGTTTATGGTCCGGCACATTGTGTAGATTGTCACGGACCATCAAAAGATTTCAAGCAAGTGGAAGCAGATGAAGAAGTATCACTGAGCGGAGGAAATTTTTTCGATCTTCCTATAGGTAAAATTTATGTTCCAAACATTACACCTGACAATTCTACAGGTATTGGCTCTTATACTGATGGTGAAATTGCCAGAACATTAAGATACGGTGTAAAGAAAAACAATGAAGCATTAATGGACTTTATGCCATTTTATGATATAAGCGATGAAGATTTAAGAGCAATAATATCATTTCTAAGATCTGAAAAGGCTGTGAATAATCCTGTACCAAAAAATAAATGGACATTTATGGGGAAAATAGTTAAAGCTTTAGGAATGATAAAACCAATGGGTGATGGAATTGTACCTGAATCTCCTGCACCTGATACTACTGCTAAATATGGTAAATATATTGCCGGCAGCATAGCCAATTGCAGAGGTTGTCACACAAAAAGAGATTTAATGACCGGGGCTTATATTGGACCCGAATATGCCGGGCAAATGACTTTTGAAGTGTTGGATGAAAATGATCAGGCGATTGAAGACAAACATTTAGTAACTCCCAATCTTACACCTGACCGTGAAACCGGTAGAATTTTTTATTGGGATCAGGAAACATTTATTAAACGGATCCGACAGGGCAGAATAATTACCGGTTCACCAATGCCATGGGAAGCGTTCAGCCGGATGAGTGAACGGGATTTGAAAGCACTTTATAAATTCCTTAAATCGCTTAAGCCTGTAAGTTCCCAAACTCCGTTCGGAGTTCAGGATGGCGCACCGTAATAATGTGAATGTAAATCTGAATTAATATTATGTAAATATTATTAATCTTTGATTTTTTATTAATAAAACAATGGATTTCAAATGCCTAATTATCTTATCACTTACCTTGGGGGTAACCAACCGTCCAATCCTGAAGAAGGGAAGAAGAATTATGCAAAATATATGGAATGGATAAATTCGTTGGGAGATTCTGCTGTAAGTCCTATGAACCCGATTAAAAACACAAATACAGTTAATCCTGATGGTTCGATAACTCACGGAAGTAGAATCGCGATGTCGGGTTACACAATAATTAAAGCTGAATCAATTGAAGCTGCAAATGAAATAGCAAAAGCATGCCCGTTTCTTGAGATCGGTGGTTCTCTTGAAATTTCCGAAATAATTGAGATGGGAGGTTGAATTAATCAATCTATATTGTACGTATTTGTACACCTATGTTTACTACCGAACAACACAATTTGAATATCAGAAGTAAATGTGGCAATAAACCATAAAAACACTGGTTTAGATAATGAAACTTCAGGGCACAAATCTTGTAACATACCTGTAATAAACCGTTCATTTAGAGTATGTACGGTACATCAATATTCTATATCACAGTTTATTATTAAACCTTAAATTGATGTTATAATAAAAAACGCTTCAAAAATGCTTAAAATCCGCAAACAGATTCTGTATTTAAAATCACTAAAAATTTATAATAATTAAGAGGAAAATTATGAGATCCGGATTAATAAAATTTCTGCTGTTAATTTCCTTCGTGTATACTACCGGGTTTGCACAGACCGAATCAGTCTCAATCGGAAATATCAGCCCGGGTGAAATTCAGTACAAGGCTTTTACTCTTGATAATGATTCAAAAATAGAGATAACCGGACAGGCAGCTACCTTTCGCGACAGGCACGACAGCTGGTTTTTTGACGACAATAACAGGAGAGGCTGGACAAACAACCTCATGTTTTACGGCTGGATAATCGATGCAAAATCAAGAGTAGTTGTATGGCATTCGCTGGAAGCTTACCCGGAAATCAGGGAATCAAAAAACACAGATTTCATTCCAATGAACAGTACAGTTGATCTCCCTGCAGGAAATTACGAAGTCTATTTTGCCTCAGCTAAAATGAACTATAATAATTATAACAACGATGGTGATTTTGTCAGGTGGATAAAGGACTTCTTCGGTTTCGGTGAGAATGAATTTAAAAGTAAATATAAAAATGAATTATCGATTAAAGTTTCAGGTCAGCAAAATGTATTTCACCAGGCTGATATGGAAAACTTCAGGAAACAATATCTCGCACATTCAATCCTTAATATTGAAGAAGCAACAAACAAAGATTCTTATTCAAAAGGATTTTCCTTAAAAGCTGATACAAAGTTAAGGGTTTACGCTGTAGGAGAAGCAAGGAAAAGAGAGACTTTTGATTATGCTTGGATATACGATGAAGTAAATAATAAAATTGCCTGGAGAATGACCTGGGATAATACAACATACGCAGGCGGTGCTGAAAAAAATGTTGTATTTAATAATGAAATTAGTCTGCCTGCAGGAACTTACACAGTTCATTATGTTACAGATGATTCTCACGCATTCGGAAGATGGAATTCTTTTCCACCGGATGATCCGCAATTCTGGGGTGTTGCTGTTTTTCCTGCAAGCGCTTCAGATCTTGCAAACGTAATTCCATTCCGGAAAGAAGACGTAGTTAGCCCCGTTGTTGAACTAACAAAAATGGGAGATGATCAATTTGTATCGCAGGGTCTGCGTGTAAAATCTCCTACTGAAATAAGAATTTTATGCCTTGGCGAATCAACAAATAATCAAGATTATGTGGACTATGGCTGGATAATAAATGCAGATACGCGGGAAAAAGTCTGGGCAATGGATGGAAGAGCCGGTGAAAATGCCGGAGGAGCAGAAAAGAACAGGATGATTGACCAAACGATCAAACTTCAGCCGGGAAATTATATTGTTTATTACGAAACCGATGATTCGCATTCATATGAAGGCTGGAATTCTGCTGCTCCATACGATCCAACAAAATGGGGAATTACAATCTGGACACCGGGAGACAAAAAGAAATCAAATACAGAATTATTTACAGCAAGCTCTTATAAAAATAAAAATGTAGTTGCAGAAATTATCCGTGTAAGGGACAATGAACATCTTGAAAAAACTTTTGAACTGAAAGCCGACACTGATATAAGAGTTTATGCAATTGGTGAAGGTTCTGGAAACAGGATGGTTGACTACGGATGGATTGAAGATTATGAATCTGGCAGGGTTGTTTGGGATATGTCGTACAGGAGAACTGAAAGTGCAGGGGGAGCAAGAAAAAACAGACAAATAAATGAAGTTATTAAATTACCGAAAGGGAAGTACAAACTTTATTACGAAACTGACGATTCTCATTCATACAGGGACTGGAATGCTAATCCTCCAGTAGATCAGGAAGATTATGGAATAACTTTGAGCTACTCTAAGTAATAATGCGATAATTATTCCTTATATTTTAGAAACAATCAAATTTTACCTCTTCAGTTGTTAACTGAAGGGGTATTTTTTATCCCTATAACCATACGGTTAAAATCATCTAATATCGCCCCAAATTTGGAAAATAATATATTGTACGGTAACGAACACATCTGTATGCAATCGGACATATTCTAACATCAAATTCCTCAAATACCGCATAAATTCTAATTCTTTATGCTTTTTATTCAATCAAAACAGGGCATAATTGTTGCATTTATGACTCTAACTAAATAAGCCTCTTAACTATTGAAAAAACAAAAATAAATACCGAGGTGTTTGAATGATCAGGAATTACTTTTTGTCCGTTATCCGAAATTTAAAAAGAAAAAAATTTTACACTTTTATAAATGTAACCGGATTATCAATCGGAATTTGTTCTGCTGTTTTAATATTTATGATCCTTTCTTATGAATTCAGCTTTGATAAGCAGCAACCTGAATTTGATAACACCTACAGAGTAGTACTGAAAACAGAAGAATTTGGTAAAATAGAATATACACCTGCAATGTCATATCCTTTGCCTGCTTTTTTAAAA
>DATFMR010000173.1:0-4741 GCA_035266865.1 Ignavibacteriaceae bacterium
GAAAGATGCAAAAGTCCACGAATTGATTCTCGAAAGTGAGGTCTTTATAAATGTTCCCGTCTTAATAAGTCACGGGTCTGCTGAACTTACTATCGGAATGAAAAACCTGATGGGAATTGTTTGGGACAGAAGGTTCTGGCACAGGAATGACCTTCATCAATGTATCGCTGATTTTTCCTCATTTCGTAAACCTGATCTGACAATAGTTGACGCGTATTATGTCATGAAAAAGAATGGGCCACGGGGGGTTTCACTCGAAGATGTAGTAACGATGAAATCACAGATTATCGGGAAAGATATTGTTGCTGTTGATACAGCTGCTGCAAGGCTTTTCGGAGCTGATCCAAAGGAAATAGATTACATTAAAATTGCAGAAGAAATGAAACTCGGTACAACCGATCTAAGCAAACTTTCGATAAACAGGATAATAATGTGATTACATGAATCCTGTTCATTATAAGAAAATCAGAATCGCTGTCTCCCTTCTCTTTTTTATTATCGCACTGGTAGTTTTTCTTGATATTACAAATACGGTACAGGTCCCACTTTCCCCCTGGCTTGTATATCTCCAGTTTATTCCATCGCTTCTAAAATTTCTATCTATTCCAGGGCTGGCCGCGGCAGGATTTATTATTATTCTACTGCTTACTATTCTGTTTGGAAGAATTTATTGTTCAAGTGTTTGTCCTCTTGGAACGCTTCAGGATATTTTTTCTTTCATTTCTAAAAGATTAAATAAGAAAAAATATTATAAAAAATTAAAGAATTATGAAATTCTGCGTTATTCAATTTTATCCGCAACAGTTATTACATTCCTCGCGGGTAATTTAATTCTTTTAGATATCCTGGATCCATTCAGCAACACAGGGAAAATACTATCAAATATTTTTCGTCCGCTGGTATTACTATTAAATAATGTAATCGCTTTTACATTCGAGAAGCTCAATATTTATACTTTCTATCCTGTTGAGATTAAAGCAGTTAGCATAGTAATGATTGCTATATCCTCGTTAATATTAATTATTGTCGGGGCCATGTCTTTTGCAAGGGGAAGGCTGTTCTGCAATACAATCTGCCCGGTTGGCACTTTACTTGGATTAATTTCCAGATTATCTTTTGTTAAAATTGCTATCGATAAAAACACTTGTAACAGTTGCAATCTCTGCGAGAAAGTATGTAAGTCAGGTTGTATAGATAAAAAGTTAAAGGAAATAGATTTTGAAAGATGCGTGGGCTGTTATAATTGTTTTAGTGTATGTCCAAGCGAAGGTATAACTTTCACTAATTATTTTTCAAATGATAATGAAAAAGAAATTATAGAAATAAATTTAAAGAAAAGAGACTTTATATCAAAAACTATTTTATACGCTTTAAGCTTAACGGGCTTATCATTAGCACAGGTTAAAATTATACCAAAGAAAAAAAGCACAGTACCTGTATTAAAGAAAAACACTGTATCGCCCCCCGGCTCATTAAGTCTTTCAAATTTTACCGGGCAATGTACTGCCTGTCATCTTTGTGTAAGCAGCTGCCCTGCACAGGTTTTACAGCCCGCCTTATGGGAATATGGATTTACTGGTATACTTCAGCCGTATATGGATTACAGCGCAAGCTACTGCACTTTTGAATGTGTTGTTTGTGGAGACGTTTGTCCGACTGGTGCAATATTACCAACCGGAGCTGAAAACAAAAAATTACTTCAGATTGGCAAAACAACATTTGTTAAAGAGAACTGCATTGTAGAAACGGAAAAGACAGAATGCGGAGCGTGTGCTGAACATTGCCCCACCAAAGCCGTAAAAATGGTTCCTTACAAAAACCTGCACCTACCCGAAATTAAGAACGAATATTGTGTTGGCTGCGGTGCGTGTGAACATGCTTGTCCCACAATTCCTTATAAGGCAATTTATGTTGAAGGAAATCCCGTTCATTTAGTAGCTAAGAAACCTCCCTCTGAGAAAATTAATGGAGAAGTCGATCTAAAAAGCGACTTTCCTTTTTAATAATTATTTGTATCTTGCCAACTAAATTCAAAAGAAATTCCCCATTCCCTTTACCGGGCAAAACCAATAAATATTAATATTATTCTAAAGACTGATTGAAAAGACTTTCATTACCATTATATAACTTAGCAATATATAAAAAGGAGTGAGCGATGGGCAATAACATCAAGCATATAATATTAGGGGCGGGCGGAGCAATAGGTAATACTCTTGCTAATGAATTAAAATCAAAGGGCGAAAAAATCAAACTCGTTTCAAGATCAGGAAAAAATCTTGATGGAATTGAGGCAGCAAAGGCCGATCTTACAATAAAGGATGAAACTTTAAGTGTTATTGAAGATTCTTCAATAGTCTATCTTGTTGCAGGACTTCCTTATGATTATTCTATATGGGAAAAACAATGGTTTAAAATTATGCAAAATGTTGTAGAAGCCTGCAAAAAGAAAAACGCACGCCTGATATTTTTTGATAATATTTATTCATACGGAAAAGTTGATGGAGCGATGACAGAAGAAACACCATATAAACCATGCAGCAAGAAAGGCGAATTGCGTGCTAAACTAAATAAATACCTTGAAGATGAAATGAAAGCCGGTAACATTAAAGCAATAATTGCTCGCGCCGCTGATTTTTACGGTCCGTATTCTGAAAAAACGAGTGTTCCATTCATACTGGGAATTCAAAATTTAGCAAAAGGCAAAAAAGCACAGTGGCTGGTAGACACAAAGCCAAAACATTCTTATACATATACAATTGATTGCGGAAAAGCTTTATATCTTCTGGCAACAACAGATTCTGCCTGGAACCAGGTATGGCATTTGCCGACAGCAAAACCCGCATTAACCGGTGATGAATTTATTAAAATTGTTGCTGAAAACCTTAATGTTAAACCGGGAGCTATGATTTTAAAAGGTTGGATGATAAAATTAACGGGGCTCTTCAGCAAACAGATTGGCGAACTTCACGAGATGTTATATCAGAATAAATATGACTACATTTTTGATTCATCTAAATTTGAAAAACATTTCGATTTTAAACCAACTCCATACGAAGAGGGAATAAAAGAAACGATCAGGTTTGCTAAATATTCTGGTGTGATTTAATAAAGGATAAAAGAACAATGACATAACTGCTCCTTTATAAATTACAAGTTAAAGTATATCTCAAATTCTACAGTATTCCAGGTAGGTACCGGAAAACAAAGGGAAGCAACAGCCATTTAACCCACTGTAATATGATGAGATTGTCTAACATCACATTTCAGATGCTTTTCCTAATTTACCATAATTTTGTTATCCATTAGTTCCTCGTTTATGATATAGCTGTTGTAATTCAAAGAAGTAACACAATGAAACTGACGCTAAAAGACAAGAAAACTCTCTTCCCAGCTTACGACTTTCATAATATCGAGTTTAGTGGCTAAAAAGACTAATATAGTGGAATTTCTTAGCTACTGTAAAATTGATTAAAACTATTTTATTAAAATGCTGATTAGCCTTTTAATAAAAGGCCCGATATCTGATAGACTTAAAATTGCAAAAACGTGCTTATTAAAATAAGGATTAAGATATTCCTTTAACGAATATTTTTCAATTTTTCTAAATTGAAAACTTCTAATTATATCCTTTCCAATATCTACCCAATAGATACCATCCTCACATTTAACCGGTTCTGGCAATATCCCATTTTTAAGATGGTTATAAATAATCCAGGGATAATCTATACCCCCCGCTATAGCTTGGAGCATACAACGATTAATCCTTGGGTTGATTTCCATAAATTTATATTCATTTGTTCGATGGTCCTTCTTAAATTCTACATTAGCATACCCTTGATAGTCTAATGCATCAAGAATTTTTCTTGCTAAAGGAATTAATTCAGATATGTATTTGGTTACCTGCACTCTTGGTGAACCAGTTCCGGGCGGGTCATTCCTAACTTTCTGCGCGGTCGCTTCCGAATAAAAACTTCCATTATCACGGTAACCCCAATAACTATAATTATCCTTATCATTACCCGGAATAAATTCTTGTATCATTACAACAAGATTTTGTAATGCTGCGTTTACAAGTTCTTTTTCAAGCGAGTCATTATCAGACACTTTGGCCATCTTTTTTCCAAACAGCTTAAAATAAATATGGCTTTGGCTTGGTTTAATTAGACATGGAAATCCTATTTGATTTGCAAATTTAATTGCTACTTTATTATCATTAGTTACACGATTACGCGGAGTTGGTATGCCCGATTTATTAGCAATATCATAAATAAAACTTTTATTAATCAATTTTGTTATAACATCAAAATTATTACAGGCAACTATGAAATGCTGTGAAAGTTTTTCTTTAAATTTGGAAACTGAAGTTAAATATTCATCATCAGTAGGTAAAATAATAGAGCCGCTGTATTCGTCTGAAAGATTAATCAGGAAATTTATAAATCCCGTTTCTTGTTTTTCAGGATGAGGAGCAAGAAATGATTTTTTAAGATATTTTGAAGCAGTTGCTAAGTCTTTAGTATCGCAATAAACCAATATTGTTTCAATATTTCGTTTTGCAAGTGCTCGAATACCCGTTAAGCCCATTATTCCCCCACCAAGAATTATAGCTGTGTTTGAGCTTTGATTCATATTATCAGACAATAATTTATTATCTTAATAAATTAAACTACTATAACTGATGAGTTCCCCTAAAAAGGTCGTGTCTTGCAAAACAAGGGTACCACATTATTATAAAAATATA
>DATFMR010000174.1:0-2936 GCA_035266865.1 Ignavibacteriaceae bacterium
AAGTAATTAACGATCTCAAAGCTGTTGTTGATAAGTTTTGCTTCTTTAACGATTTTACCATCGCTATCAACAGTAGTGATGTATGAAAAAAGTTTATGCTGATCGATTCCGGAGTAATACATTGATACCTCCAAAAGTTAAATTGTAAATAAGAATAAATTTAACTTTTTACTTTTTGGAAATATCCAGCAACTCAAACCGACTGCTTAAGCAGAGGTAAGAAAAAGGCTATATGGAAAACAAAGAAATAAAGAAATGCCCTTACTGCAATTCAACAAATATTGCAAAAATATTATATGGTTTGCCTGTCTTTAGTGAAGAACTTGATAAGGAATTAAAGACAGGAAAAATTGCACTGGGCGGATGTATGATTTCAGATGACTCTCCGCGTTATAAGTGCAATGACTGCCAAAAGAATTTTGGGAAAAAATGAAGTAAAGAGAATATTGAATTCATCTAATAATGTTAAACATAAATGTATACTGATGTTAATTTACTCTGCTGGTTTAAGAAGGAGTGAGCTAATTGGTCTGAAAATATCCGACATCGATTCAGAAAGAATGGTAATTAATATTTGTGGTGCTAAAGGGAAAAAGGACAGAATATCTCTACTTTCTAAAAATACTTTAATGCTATTAAGAGATTATTACAAAGAGTATAAACCACAAACTTTTCTTTTTGAAGGACAAAATGGGAGAAAATATTCTGCAACAAGTGTCGCTAATATTCTAAAGCGTGCAGCAAAGAAAGCAGGGATACAAAAAAAAGTAACACCACATATGCTTAGGCACAGTTTTGCTACACATTTACTTGAACAGGGTACAGATTTAAGATATATCCAGGAATTATTGGGACATAACAGCTCAAAAACAACAGAAATTTATACTCACATATCAAAAAAAGCAATTGATAATATTCAGAATCCAATAGATGAATTCTTTGAATAAGGTAGTTTTGTTTGTAAATTAAAAATATAAACGATTGTTCTTATACAGCTAATTTGGGCGGATAAGAACAATTACATATACACACATGTTGTAAGCAATTAAAATTAATAAATCACGAAGTCGCCATGGAATTTAAAAACCTATTAACAAGTCCACTTGCAGCAGCTGAAAATACTGAAGTAGTTGTAAGTGAAGTTACGCTTCTACCCAATATAGAACTACCGAAACACTGGCATCCAGGTGAAGAATTTGCGTACATTATACAGGGCTCATTGACTATATGGATAGAAAATAATGGAGAAAAAAAATACAACAAGGGTGATGTCTGTGTAGTGCCTATGAAAAAGGTTCATTCTGTTCGAACATCTGACGAAGGTGTAACTGTATTAGTTTTTCGTGTTCATGAGAAAGGACTTGAAGAACGCTACTTGGTTGATTGAAATAAAAACTGCTTACAACAAAACCTATAAGCAATAGCACCCTTCGAGGCGCTACTGCTCATAGATAAACCGTTGAACTAGATAAATCAAATATTAAAAACGCTTATAACCAGTTGCTCAAGGCGCCAGCGTTTTCGCTTTCAGCATTTGTGATATTTTAAAGTTTGTTCTACCGTTTCAGCTTTGCTCTTTGGCTGTAATTGTAAAAGTAAGTTTTCAGTAAATGAAAAGTTGTTTAATAAATTTGGTGGGGTTGTTATGGGCTGCGCCTTATCAACCACGCCGTTATATGCTATGGATATTTTATCAGAATATATATTGAGAGGATAAAAAGTGACAAAGAGAATAATTATAACAACTATCATTTATGTTCTTTCGACTACATTTCTTTGTGCTCAAAACAATTTTCAACAAAATAATACATATGAAAGCGTAATAGTTACACCTGATGTTCTATACGGCAACAAAAATGGAACGACTTTAACGATGGACGTATATCAACCACTTGTTCAAAATGGTGCAGCTGTTCTATTTATTAATAGCGGGGGTTTCTATTCTCCGTTTGTGCCTAAACAATATAACAGCAATCAATCACTGCCAGCAGATAATAAGCTGAATTATACTTTTATTAAAAAGGAAGAATTTAATGCTCCTGCTTTTATGCAACAATTTAGTTTTCAAGATTTGCTTAAAGCCGGATATGCAGTATTTGATATTCATCATAGCAGTGCTCCCACCTTTAAGCTTGATGAAATAGTAGTTGATTGTGAATTAGCTCTTGACTCCGTAATTAAATATGCAAATAGTTTTAATATAGATCCGAATAGATTGGGAATATGGGGGGCGAGTTCCGGTGGTTATCTTGCAGCATATGTAGGATTTAAACTCCATAACAAAATTAAATCTATTGTGCTTTATTATCCTGCCGGATATGATTTTCTCAAGTATCCAAATCTAAAGCTAGTTCTTCCATCCTTAAAACTGAAAGATGAAACACTGAAAAACCTATCACTTTACAATTACATTGCATCCTCAGATCCACCAACTCTAATTATGTATGGTGAGCAAGATTCTGCTTTTATCAAGGGACCTTCAGAAAGAATATTTAAAGATTTGGATAGACTTGGTGTTAAAACGAAGTTAATAAAATATTCAGATGTTGGGCATATATGGAGAGGAAATGATGGTAAATATAATTATGAAATTTCAAATAAGGCTATGAAAGAATTAATAAAATGGTTCGATAAATATTCGAAGTAATAAATAATATTACAAATTGTTTTTTAAAACTAAAACGCATATATCCCGCGCCTCAACACCAACCGCTGAAGCGGTGTGGAGTTTTTAAGGCTTTGGTATTTATGTTTTCCTCGCAAAGCGGGGTAAACTGTTTTCACATTCGGCGTTTTACAAGTTCTCTGAGAATCAGTTCCGTTTCTGCATTCTGTTAGAATTAGGATGATTATTAGTTGAGATATTGTTACCAATAATCTGTTAGCTCGTTTAATAACAATTACCTGGCTTGGCACAAATATTTTAAAATAAAAAA
>DATFMR010000175.1:0-3823 GCA_035266865.1 Ignavibacteriaceae bacterium
ACTGACAAACGCCCCATGTATCAACAGATCATGGAGCATATTAAGCAACGGATAGCGGTTGGAGATTGGACACCAAACACTCCGTTACCCTCCATTCGGGAGCTGGCAACGGCAGTAAAGGTAAGCATCATCACCGTCAAACGTGCTTATATGGAATTGGAGCGTGAAGGAGTAATTTCGACTCAACAGGGCAAAGGCAGCTGGGTTAATGAATCTCAGGATTTAAATGAGCTTAAACGCAAAGAGTTAAGACAGCACCTTGAAAAAGCTGGAAAATTGGCAAAATCCCTGGGAATAACAGAGAATGATCTAAAGCAAATGTTGTAGCCAATTTTAACAAACTGCGATATTCAAAAAATTATATCGTCTTTAACATCAAATTTTAACACAAAATAAATGAAATCAAAATTTCTACTTTTAGTCATAGTAACAACCATATTAATTGGTTGCAAAAACAATAGCAATACAAAAACAAGTGATTTAATAGAAACCAATAAAGATCATTTAATCAAGCAAACTTTGATAGATTCTTTGATGAGAGTATCCTATAATCGTGGCGTTTTTAATGGCAATATCCTGGTTGCTAGAAACAATAAAATAATATATCAAAATGAATTTGGATATTCAGATGCTTCAAAATCAAAAGCGCTAAATCGAAATTCAATATTTAATATTGGATCTATTGGAAAAGAATTCAATGCTGTTGCTTTAATGATTTTAAAAGAGAAAGGATTAATAACTCTAGATGATAGCATTTCAAAGTATGGGTTACAGTTACCAGAATGGTCCACTAAGGTCACTATTAGGCATTTGTTAAAATATACCAGCGGGTTGCCAAAAATAAATTGGAATCGTGTTAAAAATGATGAAGATATATATGCAGATTTAAAGAATCTTGAGCATTTGAATTTCGAACCTGGATCAGATTATCTCTATAGCAATAATAATGTTTTTCTTCAAAGAAGGATAGTGGAAAAAGTATCTGGAATGAGTTTTAATGATTTTATACAAAAAAATATTCTTATTCCTAGTAATATGCTAGACGCTGTTTTAGACGCAACTCCAAAGAATCCTCGATTAGTAGCAGCATTTAACAATGATATGGTTAATGATAGGCCTATGGATATCGAATTCTCGGGCTGGGTATATCCAACTGCAAATGATATGTACAATTGGATAAGCAGTTTGCATTCAGATAGGATAATTTCGAAAGAATCGTTAATTCTATTATTTGATTCTTACTCTAAAAACAGTGAGTCCGCTTTAGGAAAAGGTATCTTTGAAAATAAAGAATTACTGTTTCATGAGCATCAAGGGTCCTCTTTTAATTACGAATCTTTTATACATTATAATGTAAATGAGGATTTATCAATCATTTTAATGACAAATAATAAAAATTTCAAACTACGTGAAATTGCTGAGTCAATCGAAAATATCTCAAACGGAAGTCCTTTTTCAATTCCTCAAAAATCCATTTATCTTACAATAAGACAAAAATGCTATAACAATATAAATGAAGGTATTGAACTTTATAAAAGCTTAAAAAAGAATGATCCCAATGCATATAATTTTTCAAATGAGAATGAATTAAATCAACTTGGTTATAAGTTAATGGAGAAAAATCAAATCCAGGATGCAATTAAAATCTTCAAATTGAATATTTCAGAATTCCCAAACTCAGCTAATGCATACGATAGTATCGGCGAAGCTTATTATCTTAATGGAAACAATGATCTGGCAATAGTCAATTATAAAAAATCGTTGGAATTGAACCCAAACAATTCCAACGCAATAGAAATGATTAAAAAAATTCAAAAAAAATAAATCGGCAGACAGTTTCAGAATGGCTGTAAAAACTCCCGAATGAAGTTTCACAAGGTAGCCCAAACTCACATTTAAATAAGAAGGACCAAGAACAATGAACGCACCTTTAGCTTTGGATTGTAAAGGTATGAACAAACATTACCCGCATTTTCAGTTGCAAAATGTTGACCTTTCTATTGAACAAGGCACTGTAATGGGTCTAGTAGGGCCTAACGGTGCGGGAAAATCAACCATCCTGCGAATTATTATGGGCCTTGTGGTACCGGATAGTGGCTCAGTCAAAGTCCTGGGATATTCCATGCCCGGTGACCAGGTCGCGGCTAAACTGGATATCGGTTTTATCGCCGAAGATATGCGTCTCTACGAGAGTGAAACAATTGCTTTCCATATGGAATTTATTAAATCAATTTTTGACTCATGGGATGATGAATATGCTTACACCCTGTTGCGCCGCTTCGATCTTAAAAAAGAGCAAAAGGTTAAAGGCCTGTCACACGGGCAAAGGGTTAAAGCCACTTTGTTATTGGCGCTGGCGCGCCGCCCGCAATTATTGGTGTTCGATGAACCAACGACCGGGTTAGACCCGGCGGCGAGAAAGGAGGTTCTGGACGAAATGATGAATGCCCTGGAAGATGAAACCCGGTCAATTCTTTTTTCATCTCATAACACACTGGATGTTGAACAAATCTCCGACTATATCACTTTCATTTACGACGGGCAGATTATCGAATCCCGCGACAAGGAGGAATTCCTGGACGGCTGGAGAAGATTACGTCTTATAAATATGGAAAATAATCCCTTACCCGATGTATCAAACATCAGGGATATACAAACAAGCGGTAAGCTTTGTACTGTTACCGTGAACAATTACAACGATACTATACTGGAACAATTAAAAAGCGCAGGTTTGTCCGTGGATACTATTGAAAGATTAACCCTGGAAGAGATCTTTCTGAGCAATGTGAAATACGCAAAGGAGGGTTTGTCATGACTAACACGATAGTGTACAAACTTATCGGTAATGATTTGAAAATAAACCAGACTCCAATTCTGTTGTGGTCACTTACTGCTGTTGCCGGCATAGGCGTTGCATATTTGATTCCCGGCCTGGTTGCAGCGAACATCGGTTTTTGCATGTTGGCAGGCGCAATAATCGGGGTGGGAATTCATATGCTGGCACACACCGTGTTGTTCGATAATCTAAAGGGAACACACATTTTTATTATGAGTTTGCCTTTAAACTTTAAACAATATACCGTAGCAAAGCTTTCAGTTAACTTAGTTGTGTTTTATAGTATGTGGGCGTTGCTTTCGGCTGCCTGCATGTATGTAACATTTTCGCGAGGTATATTTCCGGCAGGTAGTCTTCCAATGATGTTGATGGTTTTATTGTCAATTTTACCCGTCTATTCTTTAATGCTATCAATGAGCATTTTAACTCAATCCATCGGTTATACCGTTGTTACAACTGTAACATTAAGTTTCGTTACGTCCGCTTATCTCTGGAAAATTGTTTATTTAGAATCTGTTGGCGCTTATGTGTGGGGAAACCAGGCTGTCTGGAATAACACTGTTTTCAGCATCATGATTATACAGGTACTTACTGCCTTTATTATTCCTGTGTTAACAGTAATTGTTCAATTTAGAAAGAAAGATGTCATTTAGTTTTTATTTAACTCAAACAAGGAGGCTTAATACCATGCACACAATTAATAAATATCTTACTATAATTTTGTTTTTGACTGCAACATTTGGATTTGCGGTCAAATCATACAGCCAATCTGAAAAAGAATCAGCTGCCGAAGATTTACCACTCCCGGGTGTTCTGTTTATAAAACACATTGATGCCGTTGGAGGAGAACAAGCTCTCCGGGCTCACACTACAAAAACAATTAATGGCAAATTGCATATCAAGGTAATGGGTATTGAAGGAAATATAAACGTTATTGCAGCAGCGCCTAACAAAATGAAAACCACTTTAGAGTTGGGGCAATACGGA
>DATFMR010000176.1:0-2394 GCA_035266865.1 Ignavibacteriaceae bacterium
TTAGTGAAGAATTCCAATTAGGCGGAAGTATTAACTATTCAAAAGAACAGCCTCAGGTTTTAAGTTTGCTTGACCATACATTTGAAAGTTTTAATAGTGCTAATGTTTCAGGTAAACGATTTGGTTATCTAGCAAATTTTGAATACAACAGCAATCCGGTATTATTCCGAGGTGAGGTATTCATTTATAACTTTAATGATAATCTCTCTTTGCAAAACCAGGTTAAGAGTTTTACTGGTGCATATTTAGAAGCTGGTTATTTTCTATCAGGCAATAAATTGGATGGATTTCAGCTTATTGGAAGATTAGAAACGGGCAGGTACGGAAGCACATTTAATAATTTTTTCGGGCCAACTGTTCTTAATAGTTTTATACTTGGTACTAACTGGTTGATGGACAATATTATTTCATTGAAAGTAAACCGGATTTATGAAAAGGCTAATAGAAATTCTGTGTTACCAGCCTCAAGGTTTACAAATAAAAATGATGAAATACTTTTACTTACATCTTTGCAATTCAGATTTTAAGAGGCAATAAATGTTTTCGGTTTTAACGTGGCAGTGGATAGTCTTAATCGGGTTTTCTCTTTTGCTTATTTTAATGACTCCGTTTGTAAAGAACAACGAAGGCTTCTATAAAGGGACCTCAAAAAAATCGGAAAAACCAGGCATTGTTATGCTTACTTTCAGCCTGGTGATATCCTGGATCTTTGCCAAGTCAGTCACAAATGCTGCAAATCTTGGTCTCAGCTACGGCATTGTTGGGGGATTTGCCTACGCCACTTACTATTTATCTTTTTTTGTGGCGGGAATTGTAATTTATAAACTTAGAACAAAATTAAAAGTACAGAGCCTTCATCAATTTCTTCAATCTAAATTTGGTATTGGCGCATTAAGATTTTTTACCATTATTGTAGCATTAAGATTATTGAACGAAGTATGGTCTAATACTGAGGTAATAGGAACATATTTCGGCCCGGTTGGATCACCTCAATATATAATCTCAATTATTGTTTTTACAACGTTGACATTAGCGTATGCTCTTAAGGGTGGATTGAGAAGTTCGTTAATTACAGATCTTTTGCAAATGGCAATGTTCGCAATCTTGCTTTTTGTAGTACTTGGAATGATATTTCCAAAATCTGAATCAGTCGTATCATACTTTAAAACAGGTAGCTGGAGTTTATCTGGCGGATTTGATCTTGTACTGGTTGCGCTGATACAAATATTCAGTTATCCATTTCATGATCCTGTCTTAACTGACAGGGGATTTATTTCGGATGAGAAAACAACCTTAAAGAGTTACATAATTGCTACTATTGCCGGATTTATTTTTATTCTTCTCTTCAGCTTTATAGGAATTTATGCGCAGTTTTTAGGAATGTCAGGTCAGGCTGCTGTTGAAGTTTCCAAGACTCTTGGGGTTGCAGGAATGATAATTATGAATGTTATAATGGTCACTTCGGCTTCGTCAACTGTCGATTCGACATTCGCTTCAGTTTCAAAATTAATTGTTGTTGACCTTGGGAAATTGAAATCCATCTCTTCAGGTAAAGAAATTGCAGATGTTTCAAAAGGAAGGTGGGTGATGATAATTACAGCCATTGGAGGAACAATTCCTTTAATATTTTCACCGACAATTCTCTCGGCTACGACTATTAGCGGAACAATGGTATTGGGGCTTGCTCCTGTTTTTATTTTCTGGAAATTACCAGCTCCAAAAATTTCTTTTCATCTCGCTATGTGGACAGGAGTTTTTGCCGGGATTGTCTTAGTATTTCATTTACTGCCCCAATCTTTATTTATATCAGAGGGACCTTTTGCCGAACTTCTTGTAGTGAATGTTTATGCTACAATTTTAATTCTAATTGTTTATTTTGTGCCGGTATTGATGTGGAAGAATAAAATAAAATAATAACTAAAAGTAATGGATACTGAAAAAGAATACCCCGAAATTCATCTCGATAGCCTGGATCATCTCTGGTTCCAGGTTGCCGGAACGCTGTGTAATATTAAGTGCGAGCACTGCTTCATCAGTTGCAGCCCGGTTAATCATAGTTTTGAATTTATGACTTTTGACCAGGTAAATAATTATCTCGAAGAATCGGTAATCAGGGGAGTGAAAGAATATTATTTCACTGGCGGTGAACCGTTTATGAACAAGGATATGCTCAGAATAATTGAAAAAACTATGGAACTTGGCCCGGCCACTGTTTTAACAAATGGGATGCTGATCACTCCTGAAAAAGCAGATAGACTCAAAATAATATCGAAAAATTCAATATACTCACTCGAACTTCGTGTAAGCATTGATGGTTATACAGAAGAAATGAACGACGCAATCAGGGGAAAAGGTGTATTTAAAAAAGCGATGGAGGGAGTGAAAAATCTTGTT
>DATFMR010000177.1:0-27007 GCA_035266865.1 Ignavibacteriaceae bacterium
ATCATAGTGTAAATAAGTCTAATTGATATATACAATTTAGATGTTTTCGTTTCATATCCGTTCGGGATTATATAGATGCAAACAAACCTACTAAGTTTTGATGTAATTATTTCTTAAATACTGCCCACTATTGCTTATGTATAGATTCTTTTGTCGGGATTTAAATTCAGTCTAACAAGGCAACGAAAAGTAATGATTTTTTTTCAAAATTAATTTAATATAAAAAGTAAAGACTAACAGAAAATTAAATATATTAAATGAGCTGAATAAGCGATACACTAGTTTGGGAATCATCAGAAGAAACTGTAAGGAATAAACAGGTTTTAATTGAATATGGATAAAAGACTAAAAAGCAATATTTTAAAAGGTTCAGCAGCTACTTCAATTGGGACTATTTCCGGAATGTTATTCCAGTTTTTAACCATCATGTTATTGACTCGTTACGTTACTAAGGATGATTTAGGAATTTATGTTTTAGTTTTGGTTATTGTAGGCATGTTCAATCTGCTTAGCGGACTTGGAGTTGGGCTTACTATGGTAAAG
The DNA here is from genome assembly GCA_035266865.1 of Ignavibacteriaceae bacterium. GTDB lineage: Bacteria > Bacteroidota > Ignavibacteria > Ignavibacteriales > Ignavibacteriaceae > JAKAGZ01. The sequence goes on from DATFMR010000177.1 coordinate 544, forward strand.
TTTATCGCAAGCCAGAACAATGAAGAAAGGCAAAGTGTTTTGCTACCAGTTTTACTTATTAGAGCATTTGGCGCGATTTTATTCAGCATAATTTTTATTCTCACGGGTAAACATATTTCGCATTTGTTTGATGATAGAATTTATCAATTTGTATGGTATATATTGATAATTATTAATTTAGCAAATTTTCGAGATCTTTTTTATCAATTAATGCAGGGACTTAATCAGTTCAGACAGTACTCAATTGTGAATGTTGCCTCTTCAGTGTTTAGGGTATTATTAGTATTTCTTTTTATATTATTTAGCCATTTGGATATTCGAATACTTTTAATAATAGAAATTTTTGCTACTCTTCAGCCATTACTTCATCAGTTATTTGTAATTCCATTTAGGAAATATCTTCAAGTAAAGCCGACTCTGGAATCTTTTAAGAGAGTCATTAGTTTTAGTACCCCTCTATATTTAAATAATTTGGTGGTATTTATCAGTGGCAGAATGAATATATTCATTATAGGTGCATTTTTAAATCCAGCTAGCGTTGCAAATTACGATGTAGCAAAAAAAGTACCTTTAGCTTTATATAAAATTTTAAAGTCTTTTATTGTTGTTTACTTTCCAAACCTTGCTACACTTTTTTCAAAAGGAGATAAAAAGACAGCCATCGATTTAATCGATAAATCTGTAGGTGTTTTTTCCATTTCAATGACATACCTGGTACTTTTCTCATTTTTGTTCAGGAATGAATTAACCGTGTTATTGTTTTCAGTAAAATATGCTGAAGTTTCTCTAGCTTTTGCATTACTTATTTTAAATTTTTTCTTGATGGGGCTGGGTTCTTTAATGGGATATTGTTTTGTACCTGCAGGCTATCCAACTGTACCTGTGAGAATAAATACGCTGGGAAGTATAATTAGTATTGGATTGAGCTTTTTGTTTATTCCAATGTATGGCTATATGGGAGCAGTATATTCACTTTTAATAATGAACATCGTTTCAACATTTTTGTCTTACAGTTATTTGTTAAAATATCATATTAATCCCCGGATAAAATCATTTTTAAAACCAATTCTTCTTTTTTTAATCGCACCGCTTTCATTAGTATTCAATAAGCAAAATTCTTTGCTGTTAAACAGCCTAATGTTTATAATCGCTTTGATATTAGGGTGGGTTATTAGCAATGAAGTAAAATCATTAGTGAAACTTGTGATTTCGTACGCAAAGAGATATGGTACTCGCAACAATTCATAGTGCTTATATGGATTAGAATGGGAATTAAAATAGTTGACTCTTTAACACGGAACATAAAGGGGCTTATACATGCTTAGTATAAACCAGCAAATAAGCTAGGTATTGTACACCATCAATTTTTCGGAAGTTTAGTCTGGATAAATGAGGGGGCAATGATTATAAAACTTAAACTTAACCACATATCAATTATAATAATATAAGATAGTACCAAATTTGAGAATATCTGAATTTATTCAAAATATCAAAAAGCTAGTATCCTAGGCGAGTATTTAGAATTGGTGCACAGGGCAAGCAAACATGCCCTAAATTTAGGACTATAACCCCACGTGATTTTCTACTTCAACCTCAAGCAGAAAGTCAGACAATTTATGTTAAGTTTTCTTTTAGAAGTACTTACAACTCAGATAAACCAGGAGTTTATAATCTAGAAAAAAATCAAAAAATAATATGATTTAAACAGGCCATCATCTAAAAAAAATTTTGCCACCTGTATATGATATAATACTATGAAAACAATTCATTGTATCAGAAAATTTTTCGTGCTTATATGCTCCCGTTACCTTCTTGATTTCCCCAATTATTTTTTCACCCTTAAGAATTTACAAACCATAATTCTAGAAGAATATCACAAGAAGATATTTAAGTTTAACTGCACTTACCAGTTATTATTATGACTATATCAGGTATATTCTACCGGTTATTATTACTCCTAACAATTTTATTACTCCCAATAATTTTATTGTCCTTGATTAAAGGACTCCAAATTTTATAAACAAAGCTTTTATGAATATTATTTACATTTTATTTAAATGGCACTATCTTTGCATAGCAGTAGTACTAGTTCTGTAGATCTAACCTCTTATGACTAAATCTAATGATTTAATTCTGTGAAATTAGCAACCTAATTAATCTGATTTCTACTTAAAAAATTTAGACTAAATGAAGTGGAAAGGACCAACTATGAAAAAGCATTTAATATATCCTGTCATTCGCCCAAAGTTTCGATTACCTATTTTAATTATTTATTTTCTATTATCTGGATTCTTACTGTCTATTTATGCGAATACCTATTATGTATCGGCAACAGCAAATGGGTCAGGTAGCGGATCACAAACAAATCCTTGGACTTTAAAGCAAGCTATCACAAATGTAACTGCAGGAGATACAATATTTTTAAGCGTCGGAATTTATGATGTAGCCTCCGGTGCAGCATTCAATACAAATGGGACTAGTAGTAATCCAATTGTATGGATTGGGACAATAAGTTCTAACGATTGGAGTGTAAATACCAATTCAGTAGATGGTTCAACCTCAACCCTATTAAGAAATGTAACAAGTAGCGCACAAGGTTTAATAAATATGAGCGGGAATTATAACGAATTTCACAATATGGTTTTGGAGCAAGATTATCCCGCTAAAAATTTAATAACTGTTTCGGGAAACTATGTCCTTTGGGATTCAGTAGCTTATAAATATCCTTCTGCAGTAGGTAGTGGCAGTAATCATAATGTTATGGTATATGGTCAGCATGTTACATTTTATAAATCCACTTTCCGAAATTCATCAAGAACTTGTATTTGGGCACGGTCCAGCACTTCTTCAGCGCCTAATAATTTTGTTGTAGATGGATGTGTTTTTAAAGGGATGAGTAACCATTATGCAATCCAGGTAATGCCACAAACTTCAACAGAAGGTGTGAAATATATTGATTCTACTATTATTAGGAATAGTCTGTTTATAGATATTCCTTATGAAGCCTCTCTTTATTTTAGATATAGCAGATACTTTAAGATTTATAATAATGAATTTATAAGAACTAAAGTCGCGCTGATTTACGAACATCACAGGCTAGTAAGTATAGGAGATACCGTTAATACTCACGGTGGACTATTTGCTTATAACACTATCGTGGAAAACACAAGAAGCATTGGTGTAATAGTAAATTGGGCTGCCCAGGGGCTAATAGTTAAGAATAATCTTTGCTATAATACAAATGCTAATGGATGGTATTATGTATTTAGATATGGTCACGGAGGCGACCCAAATTATGTTACTCCGATAAATTTAAGAGAACAATTCGATTATAATTTGTATTATCAAACGCAGTCCTCAACGTATACCTGGTTGTTTGAAACAACAAGTGCCGGAAGCAGAACAACAACCAATTATGCTACTTTCAATGCTTATGATGGGAATAATTTTAATGTTCATTCTATTTTGGGAGTAGCACCTACATTTACAAATGCTAGTTCAGATAATTACACTCCGCTTAATGGAACTTCGCCACAGGTGGGTGCCGCAGAACCAATTAGTGGAATTAATACAGATAGAAATGGTAATACAAGGGACGCTACACACCCAACGATAGGAGCATTCGAATACACAACAGGAGGTGGAGGGGGAAATACCGCCCCAAATCAACCTACAAATCCTAGTCCCACAAATGGAGCAATAAATCAGTCTATTAGTTCAACACTTAGCTGGAATTGCTCAGATCCTAACGGAGATCCCTTGACATATAGTGTTTACTTTGGGACAACAAATAACCCTCCTTTAGTTGCAAGTAATCAATCAAATGCTAGTTACAATCCAGGCCAGTTAAATAACAACACAATTTATTATTGGAAAATTGTAGCAAAAGATAATCTTGGTGCAACTACTTCGGGCCCTGTCTGGAATTTTTCAACAATAGATGCTACTGGTGGTGGTGGAAAAGATGTTATTCCTCTAAAATTAATCCGAGTACAATGCACTCAATCTGACAAGGTGGTGCTTGACTTTTCTGAACCACTAAATAATAGTTTGGTAAGCAATTTAGGAAATTATGTAATATCTAACCAAATCCATGTGCTTAGTGCTAAGATAGATTCATCACTTGATAGAATAACTTTAACAACAGATCCAGCAAATGTAAACCAACTATATTCGGTTACAGTAAATAATCTAGCTGATACTGCAGGTAATGTAATTTCTTCCCAAGCAAATTCTTTATTTTATAAACTCCTTGAAGTTGGTTCAACCGGTTATATCAATTATCTAATTGATAATGTAGAAGCATCGTCAACATCAGATACTAACACTAGCGCATCCAAAACATTGGATGGCCTGGTAAATGGTGATCCGGATCCTAACTCAAGATGGGCATCACAAGCCATGCCGCAATGGATTCAATTTGACCTAGGGGCCCCCGAACCTGTTAATCTAATTGCTATTTCGTTCTACCAGTGGAATAATGGACGAATATATCATTATTCAATTGAAACATCAGATGATTCTGTTAAATGGCAGCAAGTAGTCACCAATGCAAGTTCTAGCAATCAAGAATGGACAATCAATGACTTTACAAACTTGACTACCCGCTACATAAGAATAATTTGTTTAAGTAATAATCAAGGAGACTGGGCGGGAATTTGGGAAGCCCGTATCCTCAAATCGGATAATGCAACACCTATAGAAGAAAGCAATAATGTACCTCAGAGTTTTGCGCTTGAACAGAATTACCCAAATCCGTTTAACCCAACGACCAATATCAGATTTTCAATTCCACAAGAAAGCTTAGTAACTTTGAAAGTATATGATATTTTAGGAAATGAAATTGCAACACTAGTAAATGAAAGGAAACCACAGGGATCCTATGATGTAAAGTTCAATGCAAGTAATTTGGCTAGCGGCATATATTTTTGTAGAATTCAAGCATCCAATTTTGTCAGTACCAGAAAAATGATACTATTAAAATAACATTAAACTTCTTGGCCGGTATAGCCAGCAGGCTATGCCGGCAATTTAATATTTCCAGCAAAAATAAAGAACCAATAGACTATTGTTAGCCCACTTAATATTGAGCCTTAAATAATTGATTGCAGTATAAATTATTTCTCCTACTTCTTTTTATAAAAATAATTATAAATATAATTTGCAAGATAATTACCAATAATGCGTTGAGCTTTATGATTCCAATGACCTGTTTCACCACTAGCTTTCCAATAATTTAATATTTCGGTCCCCTTACTATATTTATAAAGCAAACTGTCTAAATCTATAGTGGATAAATGATATTTTGAAATAAGATTATCATAATAGACCGGATAATTGTTGCTTTTAGCTATAAATATTTTTATAGGAGAGTTATTGTATTCACTTAATTTTTCAAGAATAACTTTATTGATACTGTAATACTTGTCAATAACATTACTACTATCTGAATTATTGCTAGCTAAATTATTGCTTGGGTGGAATATGCTATAAAGTTTTCCGAATAGTAATTTCCCATAATTCTTTCTGGAATATTCCTCATAAGTCTCTTTAATCAAATTGCCAATTGAATATTCCCTTAATAATTGGAACTCCATTCTGAGTTTATATTGCTTTGTGTTTTTATATTTATACTCAATCTTAAGTGATCCATTTTTCAACTCAAGGTTTGGTCCAGGATTCGCATCCTTTTGAAGAAAATTGCCTTCTCTTATAAATATTATTACAATATTTGGATTGTATTCTAGAACACGTTTCTTGAAATTGATATAAATATCTCTCAAATTATACCCACCTACTCCAAAATTTAGTACCTCAACCTTTTTATCTATTAGCATTGATAATTTCTTCTCAAGTAGATATCGATAATGTTGTCTATCAAATAAATAATTTCCCTCAACATATGAGTCCCCCACTAAAGCAATTCTTATAACTTCCTTATCTTTATTCTTTGGATACGCAGGGCCTAAATAACCAAACTTATTTACTTTACCCATTCCAAACCCTTCTCCTAAAATCGAAAAATAATCAGCACCCGGTTTCTGTATCCTACCAAACTTTGGACTATCATACACATAAGAAGGCAAACTAATCTCCGTAAACCTTAAGAAAAGTTCGAAAAACACAACAATAATAAATAGAAAAAATATAGTTCTAATTATTTTTTTTATAATTTCTTTCATTTAATTAAAATTTTGAATATACAAAGGGCAATTGTTTAGATGTAAATAAATACATTAAAATAATAGCCCAATTAACAAGTAAGAAGGCATATCTAAAGTTATTATTGAATTTTAATAAAAAGCTATGGGTTTTGTAATGCTGCTCAAGAAAATCAATAATAAATGTAACAAGATAAAATACGCTTATTATTAAAATAATTCTTAATGTAAATTCGGTACCATTCCAAATAAAAATATGTTGGAAAAAATAAAATGCTTCATTAAATGAATTGGCTCTGAAAAAAATCCAACTCATTGATAATAGTATAAATGTGAAAAACACCTTAACATATTCAAATGGTTTAGAATAAAGAAAGTCAAACTTTTTATAAACTAGTTGCCTTTGTTTATTAACAATAACTGAAAAAGACATAAAGAAACCGTGCAAAAATCCCCAGAAAACAAATGTCCAGGATGCTCCATGCCATAGTCCACAAAGCAAAAAAGTAATGGAAATAGCTAATACATTGCCCCACTTTTTTAATTTCCTATATTTTAATTGTAATGGGATAAAAAGATAATCTCTTAACCAGTTTGAAAGTGAGATATGCCATCTTCTCCAAAACTCAGCAATACTTTTTGAAAAATATGGCTGATTAAAATTATCCATGATATCTATACCTAAAAGCTTAGCAGTACCCCTGGCAATATCGCTGTAACCTGCAAAATCATTGTAAATTTGTAGTGAGTATAATAGTACTGCCATTAATAATTCTATAGATAAGAAATAATTTGGGGTGGCAAAAATGTGATCAACTATTCTTCCACAAGTATCACCAATTAAGACTTTCCTAAACATTCCCATCGAAATTAAAGTTATACCTTCCTTAAAGTTATCTTTAGAAAATTTGGTTTTCTTTTCAAATTGCGGAATTAATCTTTTTGCCCGTTCAATTGGACCAGCAGTGAGGGTCGGGAAAAATGCAACAAATAAGGAAAAATTTATAAAAGACTTTGTGGGGGTTAAAGTTTGATAATAAATATCAAACACATAAGTCAGTGCTTGAAATGTATAGAAGGAAATGCCTAAAGGTAATATTAATTTAATATGGACATAATCTAAATTATACCCAAATACGGATAATAAATTACTGGTAGAATCAATAAAGAAATTAAAATATTTAAATACTCCCAGAATAGATAGGTTAATTATTAAAGCAATTATTAGATAAAGTTTTTTGGAATATCTTTCTTTAGAGTCATAAATTTTTCTGCCGGCTACAAACGTAGTAATTGTAATTACCAATATTAGTCCTATAAACCTAACATCACTATAAGCATAAAAGATGTAGCTGATCGATAGCAGGAAAATATTTCTATATCTGTCCGGTATTAAATAGTATAACGGAACAACTATTATTAAAAAAAAAATATAAATAAACGAATTAAATGCCATAATTAATGATTTCCCTATTCAATTAGATATTTACCAATTGTAAGAGATAAATATCATTATTCCTCTAATTTACTTTGTACTAAATTGTAAAGTTCACCTATATTATTACATTTAATAATATCATAACTACTTAATTCAATTTTGAAGGCGTTTTCAATAGCCAGAATAACATTAAGATGATTTAATGAGTCCCAACCAGGAACCTGATCGGCTGTTGTTTCATCATTTATTTCAAAATCATCTAAATTTAATTCCTTAAGGATAACTGATCTGAATTCATCTGATATCATTTAACAATCCATTTTTATTGATTAATATTAGAAATTCTTTCTTTGTTTGCTTTGCGGCTCGGTTTGCCTGCCGAGCTTTTAATTAACCATCTAGGTGGAACCAGATAGATTCTTGAAATATTTAGGTCATTCTGCATACCTTTTCTAACTATATCTAATCTTAATTTCGCTTTTTCTTTTTCATCTTCAATCTTAGTTTCAGCAATTATGCTAACTATTTCTGTCCCTAAACTTTCATCTTCTTCACCCAGGGCAACAACTCTTCCTGGTATTACACCTGGAATATTGCTTATTATATCCTCTACGTCCTCAGGATATATATTTTTACCAGCAACTATTATTAGGTCTTTTTTCCTGCCAATAACATATAATTCATCATTTACTACAAAACCAAGATCACCACTAAAATACCATCCATCTTCCAAAACCTCAGAAGTTTTTTCCGGGTAATTCCTATAACCATCAAACATAGACACAGATTTTATTGCTATCTCTCCTATTAAATTTTCAGAAAGATCATTTCTTTTTTCATCAACAATTCTTACCTGACAACCGCTGATAATTTTTCCTGATGAAACCAGAGTTTTTGAACCAGCGGGATCGTCTACAATTTCAATAATGCCTTTAGTAAACTTATCTTTATCTACGTTTAACGTTTTGCATCCATTAGGGAACAAACTTTGAGATACTGCAAAAGTAGTTTCGGCCATAGCATATGAAGCCGTCAGGCTATCAGGATTTAATTCATACTGAATAAACTTATTTTTAAACTTCTCAAAAGATTGGAACCTTACCGGCTCGCTACAATTAATAAACAATCTCATGGAATTCAATGAGACTCCTTTAAGTTCCTTATCTGATATTTTATCAGCAAGAATATTGAAAGCAAAATTAGGTAATAATGTTATCGTTGCTTTTTCAATTGTAATAGCATCTAACAAAAGCCTTGGTGCCAGGACCCATTCGAATGGATCTATCTGAATAGAAGTTATTCCGAATGCAAGTGGTATATGGAAGGCGGCAATTAAGCCCATATCATGATAAAGAGGTAACCAACTAACCACTTTATCTGATTCAGTCAAATTAATCGAATTACCATAGTGCACAACGTGATTTATAATAGCCTGATTTGAAAGAACCACCGGTTTTTGCAAGCCAGTTGTACCAGATGAATGTTGAAGTAAAACAGGGTTTGTATTTATTATGCTTTGGCGATAAAGAGTAATTTCCTTTTGTAATTTTTCATCTTCATAAGATTCAAATTCTAAAGGATAGTAGGTCCCTCTAATTGAATTTTCTTTTGAATTTAAAATAGGCTGCAAAATATTCTCCAGAGATCTCTCCGTTAATATCCAATCCAAACCGGACCGTTGTGACATTCCCTCTATGCCCTGACGAAATTTATCGGGATGTAATCTTGGGTTAGGATATGCAAGAACAGCAGGGAGGGCCCCAATTCCAACCACACCAAGATAAATGGGATAAAAATCAGGGTGATGCCTCATTAAAATTGCACAAACATCTCCTGCCTTAACTCCTTGTTTCTTTAATGCTATTGAATATTTATTTGCTTTTTCCAGTAACGTTTTATACGTTATTCTGATTGGAGTTTCACCAGCTTTCCAAAATACTATGGCATCTTTATTTGGAAATTCCCCTGCGTTAAATTCCCAAATATGCCATAGTACATTTAATTCATTTATTTTTTGCAATTTTTAACACCTTAAATTATAATAATTACTGCTATATAAATTTAAAAAATCATTCCCTTTTTTGCTGCAACTTGCTTTTAGTTTCGTCCTATCTTCTTCTCATGTAATATTTATTAAAATTATAAATACATCTCATTTATATTGTTGATCATAATACCCGAAGGCAGCAGATAAATGACCCAAGTTAGATGCGATTTTTGAAGCCCAATAAAGCCTCCAATATTTGTTCGGAAGAGCAAGTAAGGTAAATAAAACACTTATTAAACAATAAATAAGAGAAATAGAAACACTTTTTATAAAACGAACTGATTTTTTGTTCCTTCCCAATTCCATATATCTACGAGTAAAATTATTTCCTCTACTATACCATGTCTTTAAAATGTAAGCTGAGTTTGCCCTCTTGGGCGGAACATATTCAGATACCCATCCTTCAAAGCAATTAACAAATTTTGCCCCTTGTTTTTTCAGTTTCCCGAATAAGTGGGTATCACTGCCCCCTGTTACACCATATTCCGGATCAAATGGAACCGGCATATCCTTCAATAAAGAAGACTTTATAATACAATTACCGCTTCTTGTGAATAATGCTTCCGTCCCGGTAGGTGGGGCTTCCCGATTAAAGAGCGGATGTTTTAATATCCAATCGGGTGTACCATCATCAAAGTGCGACATTACTCTTCCAAAGGCGGCATCGGCACCATATTTTTGAATTGTATCAACCATTGACTGTATCCATTCCGGAGCTGCAATCTCATCATCATCAATAAATAAGATATATTCCCCTTTTGAATTTTCTATACCTTTATTTCTAGTCAAACTTATGTTCTTGATGGGTTGAATATAGTATTTCACATTTAGATTTTTTGTGTTTTTAAAATCATCAATAATAAATTTGGCGCTTCCCGCAGGATCATTATCTACAACAATTACTTCAAATTCTATATTTTCATTAAGCTTTTGCCTTGTAAGACTATCAATTAATTTTATTAGTAGTTCACTTCTATTATATGTAGCTATACAAACGGAAACAATTTTCTTATTCATTTAAATTATTTCGGTAAAGATTAAATTTGACGTGCATAAATAGTTAAATAAAGGTTTTGAAAATATAAAATGGTTTTCTATTAAAAACAAAATAATTTTATAGACTTTCTATATAGTTTGATAATAATCTTAGTATTTTTCACTCAATCTTAATAAACCTCCCCGCTGTCCATAAGAATTAGCATAAGCTATAAATTCTCTATTTTTTAATTACTCTTTCGAAAGTAGAAACCCAACTTAATGGTTCTTACGTTACAATGCATAATTATGAAATTAGGCTGGATTTCTGAAATTATCTTTCTTTACCAGAAGTATTTTTAATACACCCATTTAATCTTTTTCTTAATTGTGCTGTTACTCAATAATAACGGATATTTGCAATTATTACCATAGGCATAATGGCACAACATCAAGTATTATACCAGCCTCTAAGTGTCTTAATAATATTGTCCATACATCAAATTAGAGTATATAAAAGGAGCATTTTATTAGAATGAGACATATAGCACTAGAAATTTATGGATTAACCAAATGGCCTAAAATGTCACAGTATTTTCATACTAATTGATTAGGAAGTTAGCAGGAAAGATAAAACTATGAGTAAATTCTACATATGTAAGTAACAAGGTTTTTGATCAGCAGTCTGATAAACTAGCTATAATGGTGGCCTATTAACATTAGAAAAATACAATTAAATATTGCTGTTGATTGTTCATTATTTATGGGCAATTTTAGTTTAATATTTACAATATTTTGTTTTGTCTTTATGAATTTATTAGTACCTTATGAGGGGCTAATTAAAGGAGATTATACCGAACTTTACGGCAGTATTTAAGGTTTATTAAGAAAATATTATGAAGGACTATTCAATGAAAAAATCACTACTTTTTTTAAGTGCCATAATATTTATGGCAATCAATTCTTTTACAACACTCGCTCAAACGAAGGTAATTATTAATGAGTTTTCACAAGGTGATCTTAGTTCAAATCACGATTGGATTGAATTAATTGTTACTGCAAATGGTCAGGATTTGCGAGGATTATATATTACAACTCGTGCTGCTTATGGTGGATATCCGTCAACTGGTTCTTCCACGGTTGATTTAACTAAAGGTATTGAGTTAAGTAAAACCAATACAGACTTAAATAACCTAGACATTGGGACAATTATTGTTATTTATAGAGCTGGTGCAAAAAATTCGACTCTAACTGATCATTTCAATATTGCTGATGGGTACATTTGTATTCCAAGCGACGATGGTGCTTTTATGGAGAGTGGTGGAACTTGGGCACCCTTAACTATTTGGGATGGAGTTACCAATGCATCTAACGCTATACTACTTTACTCTTCAAATGTTAATAATGATGTACTTACAGGTATATTTTGCGTTCAATACGGCATTTCTTCATCCGCCACTACTGAATTTGATGGAGGAGGATATGGTGATGTGATACTACCTAGTACAACAACTTTTGATTCTGGACAATCGATATATTGGAGTGGAACTGATCCAACCACCGATGCATTAATTCCTGGAAACTGGATAGAACAAGCCGATGCATCAGCTTCCCCTACAACACAAAATCCAGGTCAGTCTATTCTGCCTGTCGAACTAACTTCTTTTTCAGGCTCAGTTGTTAATAATTCAGTTTATTTAACCTGGGAAACAGCAACAGAAGTGAATAATTACGGCTTTGATATTGAGAGATCTTCGGGCAATGAAGGCTGGCAAAAAATTGGTTTTGTAGCCGGCAGCGGTAATAGTAACTCACCAAAGAATTATTCTTTTACTGACACACCCTCGGAAGGCACTTCTTTCAGTTACAGGTTAAAGCAGATAGATGTTGATGGAAATTCTAAATATTATGATGCAGTAACAGTAAACCTGACAGCTTCGTCTGAAGCACAACTTTTACAAAATAATCCTAATCCATTTAATCCATCGACCACAATTAAATTCTATACACCAAACACTTCGGATGTAACAATTAGAATCTACGATATGCTGGGAAGAGAGGTAACAACTTTAATTAATCAGAAAACTACTGCCGGTTATCATGTAGTTTACTGGAACGGAAAGGACAGCAGAGGCGAGGAAGTATCTAGCGGCGTTTATTTATACAGGCTAACTGCCGGTAATTTTTCTGAAACTAAAAAAATGAATCTACTAAAATAACTTAATATAGAATATGTTAGTCGTAAATCCTTTCATAACACAAGGTTATGAAAGGATTTTTTTATGGCCCATCAACCATTTAGCACTTAATGTGGAAAGAGAAATAAACTATAATGCATTAACTTAAAAGTTTACCCAATAGGGGTTAATCCTCTAGCTTTTGGGTAGGAGCTTTATATTTCTTAAAATATTTTAGTAATTAAAGTTATTAGAGAAAACTAGAGTTGCATCTGAGAGTCTCAATTAAATTTTGAGTAAATTCAAAATATATAAATTTAAGATGTAATGTTAATTTATTCTTGTATTGTCCATTAATTCCATAATTGCATTTGTTATAAATTTTAATGTAATTGTATTTTTACTTAAGTCCTCTGTGTTTTTTTCTCGTTTTACAATTTTGATTTTGTTGCTAATATCTTCCTTAGTACCAATCAATGTAAGTCTTCCTGAATCTGATAAATATTTATCTACCGATCCAATTTCACTTCCGAAGATACTATACGCTGGAACCCCTAATGAGGCTGCTTCTCTGATCATTGTACCACCACCGCTAATCACAAGGTCGGAGTGCCAGATTAAATTTAAACCATTAACAATAACTTCAGGAATCACAATTTTTTCGGATTCCAAAAAAGACTGCCATTTTTTAATGACCTCTGTTTTCTGTTCATCAGTCCGCGGTGTTATAACAATCTGAGTGTTCTCATGCTGAGCAACGACATTAATGGTTTCGTAAAATAGTTCTTTGCTTTTCTCCATATAATAATGTGCAGAATAAGCAGGGGGTCTAATAGAAATTATTACTTTCTCTACATCTAGTTTTAACTTATCAATAATTTCAGAATCTGGAGTAAATTTATGAATATAGACATCTTCCTTTATACCAGGATATCTAATGATTTTTTCTGCATTTTTACGAATTTTGCTATCGGGTATAACCTCAGGCAATAATTTATAATTGGGTCTAAATAATGGTATCCCACGTGCCAATTCATAATCGTATGCCATTGCACTTTTAATTCCAAGCAATTTTGCTGTAAGAATTTGAGAGCGTGAACCGTGGGATAAGGCTAGCATAGGCCTCTTTTTCAGTACAAGAGGTATCATTTGCAGTGACCGAGTTACCACACCCATCACTTTCATTAATTTCTTCTTGCCAAAATGCTTTCCTATTTTCGTATACTTTATTTTAAAAAGCTCAGCAAGTTGAATAACCTGAGCATAGTCCCTCGCAGTAACAAAAACCTCAACGCCATTGTCTTTAAGCTCTTTAATTATGGGATCAAAGAATAGTACATGGGGAGAATTGTCTAAATCTATCCATACAATTTTTTGCATAACACCTGCATTTATTAGTAAATAAATATTTAATAATTTAATTATTGTATCGTATACTCACCCAAAAAGCTTCCTAAACTTTTTTTTAGAATAAAGGTAAAATAGTTCTCAGCTTCTGTGTCATATTTCTGAAGCTGAAAATTGATGCAATTAAAACGACATTAATCGACAAGCAAGGAATTTATTCCACCAGTTTTCTTTATAATCAGTGGTCCATTCAGTAATGCCGGATTAATATATATATAACTGACCTCAGCAAGGCTTTACTTCTTTTTTTGCCATCTTCAATCTATTCTTAATAATATTTCTAAGGAATAATTTCCAATCATTTAATTAAATTAAAAAAGTAACTTATCGCAAACATTTTATGAACAATATTACTATTCAAACCTTTAAGGCGGTACTGATCAATTAATGATTCTATTATTTTTCGCTGCACAACTTCACTTAATAAATCATAGTCAATATTTTCTTGCAAATAATCCGCAGTAAGAAAAATACTATGGCTTTTATTTTTTTGAAACTTTTTCTGTAATTGATGGTAATAGATTGTTAGTTGACTAGCAGATGTAGGAATATTTCTTAGTTTTGGAGGCAATAAGTTAAGAGCACTTTCATGTAACTTACATTCCTTTATACCTCCAGTAAATCTATAACCGAGGCTTAAAAGTCTATTATCAGAAAATGGCGTATATATTTTACTATAATTGATATGGGTTCTAATATTACAAGAAACCCAAAAGTTATCCCTTTCTCTATGATAAAAAAGTTCGTTAGCATTTATTCCACTTAAGTTTTTATAAAATAGATACCTTTCTCGGTAAAGTTCGTAAATTATTGACCTGTATTTTTTATTAATAAAATAACTGTGTCTGTTAAAATAGACATCAACACTGCCAGATGGTCCCTTATAAAATCCTTTAAAGTATTCTCCCCTATAACCTTTAAGCCGACTTATATGCCTTAGTTTATCACTGTCATGTACATATTCTTTATAATGTATTATCCAATTTCTTGGAGTAAATTCTGCATTTGTTTGAATAGCAACTTTCTCAATCGCACTATCTATCCTATCAAGATAAACATCACTTGCATCGATTTCATAATGCTTTTTATTTATTATTTTTGCAATTACTTCCGCTGCATGTATATCCCTTTTGCTTACAATTGATGAGGTGCCAGTAAATAATGTAAAATCCCTGCCTGAAACTAAAGCCGCAGCTAATATAGCTCTGCTATCTGAACCACCTGTGAGATTTATTTGTGGATAACTATCCTGTAGGTATTTATCCACACTATTTACGAAGGTTTCCAAAATCAAATTGCGATTTGAAATACTCCCATCAAAACCAAGCCATTTTTGTAAATCACATCCAATAATTTTAACTTTATTGTTAGATAAATATAAAATATCCCCACCATAACTTTTCTCTACGTTTTTAAGAAAAGTTTCCCCAAAATAGCAGAAATCAAATGCCAAAAAGGAACTGATAGCCCTATGATTGATTTCAATATATTTTAACAATTTGGCTACCAAAAAAATATTATTCGCTATTATTCCTTTTAATTCATTTGAATAATACCAGGGTAATTCGTTTTGAATAGACGTTATTGCCCTAAACTCATTTCCAAGTTTATTTTGAATAATACATGCCCAAATTCCTTCAATTTCATACACATAATTATTTATGTTATCAAGTTTTTCTAAAGAATAAATATCCAATTCTATATCGTTTGGATTAATTAACCAAATAAATGAATCTTTTGTTTCATACTTTATTACATTTTGTGAAGCCGTAATAATATTTGGTTCTAATACGACAGAATATTTATAATAGTCAAATATCATCTCCTTAGATATTTTGTCTAAAACCATTCTTTTATCTGACTCCATCGATATTAATTCCCCACGTAATAAATATAATACTATATCTTTAAGTAATATTTAATAACTATTTTAGATCACAGATATAAATGAATAACAAAATATTAAATTATGCTTTTTACTTAAAAGTATAATTTAATATAATTAAGACCGATGCTTTTTCTAATCTTGATTAACCTTGTTATTTTTGAAATACGCTATAAAGAGATGTAATTTAATAATTTAATTCAGAAGC
Organism: Ignavibacteriaceae bacterium; assembly: GCA_035266865.1. Classification (GTDB taxonomy): domain Bacteria; phylum Bacteroidota; class Ignavibacteria; order Ignavibacteriales; family Ignavibacteriaceae; genus JAKAGZ01. Next base: position 16,842 of record DATFMR010000177.1, read on the forward strand.
TAATATTTCGCAAATTCTTTCGGCTGCCTTTCCATCCCAAAATGCAGGAACAGTACCAATTTTCTTATGACCACCTATTACATTTAAAACTGCCTCTCCAGCTTTCTTAAAATCGCCACCGACCAATTGATTAGTTCCTTCGTCTACTGTAGAAGGACGTTCCGTTGACGTTCTTAAAGTAATACACTGCACCCCGAGATAAGTACTTTCCTCTTGTATTCCCCCGCTATCAGTCAGTATCAATTCCGATTTTTCAAGAAGACTAATAAAGTCAATATAACCAATCGGATTTGTTAAGAAAATATTCTCATTAACTTTTTCCAGCAGTCCAAATCCTTCTAAATTCTTTCTAGTTCTCGGATGAATAGGAAATATAATTTTTCTGTGTACTGATAAGGAATTTAGCAATTTAACTAAACCAGTAAGCCTGGTTTCTGAATCCACATTACTGGGGCGATGCATAGTTACTATAATATAGTCATTTTGATTTAATTCATATTTTTTAAGGATATTTGTTTTTTTTGTAAGCTTCAATATACTAATTAGGCTGTCTATCATGCAGTTACCAACGAAAAATACTTTCCCTTTATCAATTCCTTCATTTTTAAGATTTACCAACCCACTCTTTTCAGTTACAAATAAATAATCAGAAATTGAATCAGTAAGTATTCTATTAACTTCTTCGGGCATATCACGATCAAAACTTCTTAAACCTGCTTCAACGTGAGCAACCTTTATATGAAGTTTCTTGGCGGTAAGTGCACAAGCTATAGTAGAATTAACATCCCCTACAACAATTACCAGAACAGGATTTTCTTTAATCAGTAATTTCTCAAATTCGATCATAATTCTACCTGTTTGTTCAGCATGCGAGCCACTCCCAATTCCTAAAAAATAATCTGGCACTGGCAATTCTAGTTGTTTAAAAAATATCTCGGACATATTTGTATCATAGTGTTGCCCGGTATGACAAATTAGATGAGTTACACTCTTTTTATATTTTTGTAATGCTTTATGAATTGGTGCAACTTTCATAAAATTTGGTCTAGCCCCAACTACTGTTAATATTTTCATTATTACCTTAATTATTTGTTTAAAGAGATTTCATTTCTCAATTATATTTTTATTAATTAATAATTCTACTTCTATTATTCATAAGACAAACTATATTCTAAAAATAGAGATATTATTCATATCTCAAGTCATATCCTAGTAGCTATTCTGACAATTATCAATAGACTCAAATTGTTTTGTTATTTCTTCCCCAAGTTCAATAGTGTTCATATCTTGATTTTTTGTAAGAAGTAATAGAATCCGGAAAATCTGGTTATAAATCCTTCGCGAGCAAATTCAAAAGGAAACATTATATAGTATCAAATCTGGATTGTTTAAAATATAGGTCTTAAATATTTATAAAATAATTCATTTATCTAATTTGTTACAAATTTGTATTCAACGTCCTGTTTCCAAAGCTGCGCGAATAAAATCAAATATGAGATAGTTAACATAGAACCTACAATATGGCCGACGTTGAATAATATTGACTCCTGCATACTAATAATTAGTGCAGTAATAACAAACCATTTCCATGGGCTAGGATAATTCAATTTGAGTAAATTGAAAAAATACTTAAATATCATTATTATAAATATTCCGAGTCCTATAAAGCCAACTTGGTTGGTAATATCAATATAACTATTGTGCGATTCGCTCGGAATCCAAACAAATAGTTTATATACATGCTCCAGATATTCAGAAGGAGGACTCACACTCCAAAATGCCTGGAAACCAGTCCCTAAGAAAGGATGATGGGAAATACTAATAAACATAGCTGTCCATAAATCGGTCCTACCTGAAAATGATGGATCTTTTCCTATAGCTTCTGTAACTGTATCAATTATTTCAGGAGAAATTAACAGAATAGACAAAACCACGCCGATACCAAATAAAAAAAGTGTTACTGATGCAGTACGACCAAGTCCCAGGGGTTTAAATATTTCATCAACCGATATTAAGGAGCCTGCAAACATAATTATAAGAAAAGTAGAAATCGAAGTCATGCTTCTGGAACCGAATAAAAGTGCAAGTGAAAATAACACAGCAGTAGCTGCAATCAATTTGGCATTCCCTTTTTCCATCTTATAAATAAAAAAGCTCAAAAATGTGCAAATAACAGCCACCTGTCCAAGAAGATTTTTATGATCAGCAAATCCTCTCCAGGTATGAAACGTAGGATCCTTTGCACCTGGAATTACAATACAAACAATTACGGAAAGAAAAACATATAAATATAAAACAGGTTTCGTATATCTCAGGATTTCTTTAGTCGAAGTTGTATGAACAAGCAGAGATAAGGTCACTGTAAATAAAGTAAATATTCTGAAAAATCGTTTAACGGTATCTAAAGGACTATAAGACCAAATAACGCTTAATAAACACCAAAGTAAAAATATAGTTAATAATTTTTCCTTCTTTATTATAGCTATTGCATCGAGACGTCTTACAAAAAGTGAGATTGTTGAAGCTAAAAATATGGAGGTATAAACAACCTGATTAATAATATTACCACCACCTCCTCCCATTTTATTAGTATCAACCCTTGTCTTAAAAGGAATACTTGTGCCGAAAAATTCAAAAAATAAAAATGCCATATAAGCAAATATTGCTATTTTGAAGTAAAGATCCCTTTTAATCGTTTTATCCATTAACAAAAATTTAATCCAACTTTACTAAAGAATATTATATTTTATTCTCAATTTTATATTGATATAATATCATTGATTATTAAGGATTCCCAAATAACAATGACACACTTAAGAGCATCTATTGAATATTGTTCGAATTGATTAAGACACTAAATTAAATTATAACGCATATCTCAATAATGCATCAAAATAAAAACAGTTAATACGCACCATTCATATTGATAATATCCTACCGGGAATAATTTCGATATATCCCCGGTTATAAGTACAATTGGTAAACCAAACATCAGTATTCTTAAACCATTGATAAGAAAACATGCAATAAAGTGTTGGGTTCGCTCAATTCTTTTTGCGCTAAATAAATCTATCTAATTCGGTACACCTCCAAGTCCACAAAGCAGATTTAACCTATTTAGATCATTTAACCTTCATATCGATATGGTTAATGAAATTACAGTAAATGAATAAATAACATCCCGTGGAAAAAGTAAATTTGGTTGCATTTAATTTCCGAACAATACTTTTCAAATTTATTGTCCCATTATCTGTCCAATACTTCAACTATTATTTTAAATTTGCAAAAGATTTCATTTTTCCTATCTGTTCAAGTCTTAAGTATTTCACAAATTCTTTTGAAACTGGCCTTGGAAATCTTCTTATAGAACCCCATAGATATCCAAATAAAATTATAATGCTACCGAAGAAATAGGGCTTAAGATTAATAGTCTTATATGACCGCAGAAATAGGAAAAGAGGGTGATAACCAAGACTGTAATTTCTTATACCAGCTCTGAATTTTTGCTTAAGAACATTATCGGTAGCGGTTCCAGTTGGCCGATAATGTAATATCTTATATTGTGGAAACATTTTTACTTCCCACCCATTCATCCGCGCAGTAATTTCAGCTATTGCGTCAATACCTCCAAACCTTGATGGCTTGTATCCACCAATTTCTTCATAGCATTCTCTTCGGAATAATTGGAAAGGGCCTCCTACACTATCTGGCGCGCAATTCAGCTTTATAAATCTACCTTTTATAAGATCGTATCTTATACCTCCCGCTACTCCAAGATTTGGATTCGCTTCAAATTCACTTAACATTCTTTCATAGTAGTTGACATCTAGTGAAACATCAGCATCTAAATTACCAATTAATTCAAAATCAAGTTCCTTCAATTTATTATAAGCAATAGAAATGGCTCTTGCCTTAGAACCGAAGTTTCTATTTTCATTACTCTTTTTCTTAAGTAACTCAATAAAATTAAACTTCGAAACATAATAATTAACAATTTCCTCCGTTCTATCCGTTGAACCGTCACTTACAATTATCCATTTTTTTGGTAATATAGTCTGAGTAATTACAGAATTTATAGTCTTTTCTATGTAATCAGCTTCATTACGTGCCGGTGTGATTAATACATAAGTTTTCATAACATAATGTTATTTTTTTCTTGAGTAATTGGATATCTTTAATTAAAGATCTTTATTATTAGTTAAATAAGTTTCTGTTTCTGAATTGCCGCCTGTATTTATTTATAATTTCACTCTTTATCGTTAATACAGATATTAAATGACCCAGATATAAATAATCTGAAGTATGGCCCGAAAAAGGGTTTAACAAATAATATCAAGCCCCCTTTTAATATGACCAATAACTCATCTTAATTCAGGAAAAATTACTGAGTTACTCATAATACGTCTCCTAAATGTTATAAAAGGAATTATTTATTCCATATCTAATTACGATAAATATTTATGATTAACGTAATGATCAGTCAATCTAATTTGAAAAAAATTACATCTAATTTATTAATTGATTGAACATTGCTTTAATTCTCACCCTACTCTTATATTCACTGAAAAGAAACCAAAACACCATGGCTATTTTCTGAAAGATTTATTTTCTTTCTTTTCCAGGTGTGCTAAATAATGAATCGGCTTTTAAAGCCAACTCACATGGAAGAATATTCAAAAATTGATTAGCATATTTATTTTGTACATATTTTAATAAATCAACATATAATTGAACGGAAAATTCCTCCTTTCTGGGTTTCCCGTCAAAACTTAAATAATCAGGGTGAACATTTAACAAAACCATTCCGCCTTTTTCAACAATCCAGTCCAGTTTTTTTGTCCAGATATTTATATTCTTTTCTTTCATAAGCATAAAAAGTGTAAAATCCTGTACTAATGTATAAGGAAACTCCCAGTATCCCTGATCGCTGTCCTTTTTACTAACTCGAAAAGGAAATATAGTTTCCATACCATCTGACTGAGGTTCAAATGGATCGGTATCAAATGTAGAAAGATCATACTTAATCTTAAGGTTGTGAATCCACTCCAAATTATGATGCATAGCCGGTGCTCTGAAACCTGCTGCTTTCCATTCTAATAAATAACTATTTATTTTTGTTGCTCTTTCATTAAATATTTTTTTGCTAGCAAATAGCTTGCCATCATGATTCAGCCCGTGTACACCTATTTCAAACCCAGATTTTTCAAGTTCTTTACGAAGTTCAGGTGAAACATTGTACCTTTCCGGTACAAAATTAAAGGATGAAACAAACCCCAATTCTTTTTCCAGTAGAGCTAATCTTAAACATTTATCGTGACCACCTTTTAACTCTACATCGTGTGTTAAAATAAAGGCGAACTTCTTGCCATTTGGCCAACCTACCCATCCATCAGGTTTTTCCCCGGCTTTCTCCAAAATTGGCCAGATATTTTTATAATTTTCTTTTTGCTTAGCAACAAGCTTTTGCCGCAGAAATATTTGAAATGATCTTGGTATTAACGGTTTAATAATATAAAATATTCTTTTCATCGTTCTCATAGATATTTAAATACCTGAGAACCTATTATGGACGTAATTTTTAATGGTAAGATATTCCACAAGCTTTTAATAATTCCTTCCTTTGTACCAGAGTCGATGTCTGCCTCATTTTGTTCCTCAAAATCAGGATAATAGTAATGATACATATCAACCTTCTTTGATGACCATTTTTCTTTATATGCCGCTAATCCTTCCTGTCCTTTGGCAACCTCTCCCCAATCATAAATTTCATACCCTTCTTTTTGTGCATCTTTCATAACAGTCCAATGAATTAAATCGTTCGGCCTCAATTCAAAATCATTTCTGCTGCTTCCATTAAAAGCATAAACAACTGTCTTATTAAATGTTAAGAAAATACTACCGGCAATAATCCTTTGATTTTCGTCATCCTCGATTTCAGCAAGAACTAATTTCATTAAGCCATAAGGTTTCATATTTTCCCAGAGGCTATTAAAAAATCCCAGGGATCTCGGTGGAGTTGTATGAAATTTCATGGTATCAAGATACAATTTATACCAGGCTAAAATGTCTTTTCCAGATTCAGAATACCTAATTCTAACCCCACTTTTAAGCGCCTTATTAACCCCCCACTTAATTTTTGTATGATTTTTAGAGTTGCCGAACCTTATTTCTTCCGGATATTTTGGAATATCTGTAAAATATACTTCTCGCCAGAAATGCTTTGATAGATCTTGTATTCGCTCATTCAATTTGTGGCTGAAAGATTTGATCTGTAATCTACATTTTGTATCATCCTGACTTATTTCAATTGCCTTTCGTATCAGTAAATCAAGTGCCTCATCACAAGAAACTACTGGGCCTCCAACAGGAGTTCTGGGTAAAGAAGATATACGTTTTGTCCCGGGAACTCCTCCAATACCAAAGGGAACTCCTTTAGTTAATTGAAGTAGCAATATACCAACTAATTGCCCTGAATTATCTCTACATATAAGTCTAAATATTTTTTGATTTGTTTCTTCCTCGAGAACTTCCAACCATGTAGGATGATAATATATAGAACACTCGGGTCTTTTCAGAATGAATTTAATCCATTCTTCTCTAAACCCAGTATCCACTTCTTCTACAGTTAACGATTCTTCTTTTGAAATATTTCTTATTTTTGTCATCAAGTTTTGCTAAATATTAAAGTGAATGATATTAATGCTTAAAATGGTTCAATTTACTAAACAAAGATTTAATAATAAAAACCAACACCATTTTAAGCTCTACTAGAAACGGCATTGGATCTTTTAATGATATAACAGAATAAAACTTTTTCCCTTTCATTGATTTTATCCATTCTTTAAAAGTCAGGTTGCCTGTCTTCCAATAATTATACGCTGATTGCAGATCTGTTCTTAAATGAATCCACTTTATACCTTTATAGGACTGTATTCTTGTATCAGGCAGCGCCAGACCTAAGCAATCGCAATACATAGTGTAAATCAAATCAACTCCACAAGCTTCAGCAAGTGCAGATCGCCCCGTAGGTCTACCGATATTCGGTTCAATTATATAATATTTTTCATTTCGAATATCTTTTTTAATTTCTACATATCCCAATCCAACATAATTAACTTTTTTAAAAAGATCTGTCGTTACATCCAAAACAGTTTTATCAATCACATCAATGCCCAAACTTGTGTTTCCAGTAACAATTGGCCACTGCCTTAGCTTTTTAGCAGTAAAGTCAGCAAGGGATTCAGAAGAACTATTGTAATAGGAATTACATGAATAAAGAGTTGTATCATCTCCTTCTATCCATTCCTGTAACATCAAAGTATCACTCCAATCACATATGCGGTCATACATCTTTAGAAATTCATCCTTATTGAACACTTTAAATGCTTTGAGTCTAGTGTTTTCTTCCCATTTTGGACTTCTCATATGAGGCTTAAGTACACAAGGAAAGTTTAATTTATCTGCAGCTTTTTCAGCATCATTTCTATTTTTAAACAAGAAGAATTTTGCAACAGGTAAATTATTATCCTTAGCAAATTCGTAAAATCGCGGCTTATCCATTAATAATTCGACCGTTTCATTCGCAGGGAGTGAGATATGATAGTAAGGTTCAAGTTTTGCTCTATTTTGCGAAACAAGCAAAACACTCGTATCCTGGCAAGGGTAAAGAACAGCTTTCTGATCCAGATCTTTCCCCAGAGTGATTAGAGTTTCAATTAGTTCACCCGTCATCCGACCGCTCTGAATAACTTTTTCACAAGCATTAGTTTTAGTACAAAAATGGTCAAGGTTTTCAGCTAAACCAATGACCGGGACTCCATAATTCGCCAGGATTCTAGCAGTTTGCAATCCAGTCATGTAATCCATATTAATTAAGACTGCATAAGGTTTATCACTCTTATTCATAGTTACCTTTTTATTGCTAACATTAATTCTATTAAAATATTTGTTTTTACTTATTTAAATATTCTTTTGATTTATTAAATATAACCGAGAAAACTTTATCGATTGGTTGTGTTGCATCAACAATGATAAAATTCTTTAATCTGTTTCCAACTTTTATAAAATTTTCTGATCTCATTTTTAAGTATTGAATATCACCTTCACCTTTTCTCTCAAACAGAACCTCAGGGGGAGCTTGCAAGAAGAAAACCAAATCAGGTTTACTGTACATATTATTAAGAAGCCACCAGTGAATTTTAGATGTAAACCTTTGATTCTTTGCTTCTGCTCCAAAATGACCAGTTGAAGAATCAAAAAGGAAATGTCTATCGTATAAAACTACATAGCCCATTAATTGATACACCATTGAGAAAAATTGTCTATACCACGCTTCTGCCATTCTATTAACTAATCTTGCAATAGCTCCAAGTTTACCCCTCTTATCCAAGGTTCGATTTTCTTCAAGATCATTTAAGGAGAGATTTCTAAGTTTAACATTTCTGAGATTTTTATTTTTCCTTTTATACTTTAACAATTTTAGGTAAAAAATAAGTCTGGAAGTTGGCAACGCATGATTGCTTGATTCAATATTTAACCCCATATATAAATATTTCATCTTTGCGGGTGGTGAATCAAGAAGCATTTTAGCAATTGTGGTCTTTCCAGAACCATCAGCGCCAATTAACGCAATAGTTGCCATATTAAAGTATCTTAACTATTAATTAAATATTATTAAATTTCTTAAATATAGGCTTCATTGCCGTATATAGTCTTTCAAACGAAACAGGATAAGGATGCATTACTTTATAACTCTCAATATTATCTAAAACATTGGGCAATAGTTTATTATAGATTTTGCCAACCTCTTCAAGGAAATCATTCTTAATACCCGGGAATGCAAACTTGAATAAGCTATAATAACTATTAAACGAATCTAATTCATGTAAATTTGATGTGATCATTCTATCTGCAATTTCGCTCTTATTACATTTATCTAAAGTGAATTCATTTCTGTTATGGCTCATAATAATAACTAATCTATTCAGATTAGCCTGTCCCCAATGTACTTTGTCAGCAAATATTACTTCCGGTAATATCCGAATATTTAATTGTCTTCTCAGAGATGGAACTGCCTTTCCTAACATTTTATAAAATGGATTATTTTTCAGAAAACTATTACTAAAAATTTTATAAACTCTGTCAACTAAATGAATTCCTTTGAAAAATATTTTCTTTTGTAAATCAATTGGTGGCATTAGCTCGGGTATTTCAGAGAATTGCCATTCCCAAATTGAAACCGGTACAGGGATCCCAAATATTTTTTTACCATCTGGTGATATTATAACGGTCTCATCACCAACAAATTTTGCACCATACTTTATAAAGCTAAATAATGCTTCAGTCTTACCCCCCTTTGACCATCCTATAACAAGGGTACCTAAATTTTTATATATAAACGCTGAAGCATGGATAGGTAAATATTTTTTCTTAAGAAAAGTTAGATTGATAATATGATTAAGTAACGGTACATTTCCAATACCCATTTCACAAATTAGCTCACAATTACCACCTATTTGTTCAAAAGGTATTTTAACTATTACTGGTGTTTGTCCGTTTGATAATATATAGAAACCATCTGCATTAAAACCTGCATCATCTAAACCCAAATAGGAAACATTACCCAATTGCCAGTTTTTTTTATAACGAATTGTAATTTCAGGTTCTCTAATTAAGTCAGATCTGAAACTCGAATACAGATTGGATAGATTGCTAATATCGCTTTCAGCCGGGTTAATTTGCCTAATACCAACAACACCATAAAGGTCATAATCTATAATATTACTTTTTGTACTATTCTCTTTCATTTAATTAGAATTAATTAATATCGATTATTGGCGGAAAATAAAAATTAGCAGTTAATTTCTTTAAGGAAGATAGATTTTTTCTGCTTTTTTAAGTTCATCGGCATTTTGTAGGCGGAATATTTCTTTTACAGAAACAATCTCTTTTTCTACTGAATTGAGAGATCTTTCATTATATATTTTAGCTGCTGTAAGCTGCATTGCTTTAATACTGCTTCGCATCAAATGATTTGCCCAAATAACAAGACTTATTCCACATTTTTGAAATTCTTCGGTGGGAGTTTCGTGATACATTGTAGGTACTATTACAACAGGGCAAGTATCTTTCCATTCTTTCATAAAATCAAATATATCTTCAGCAGT
>DATFMR010000178.1:0-35767 GCA_035266865.1 Ignavibacteriaceae bacterium
TTTGTTTGTCGGCGAAACAGGGATAGTAGACTATAAAGATGTAGTTGACGCTTATTCAAAACTCATAAAAGAAAACGGCGGGGAGATAAAAACCAAAAGCCGTTTCTTAAATTTTAAAAAGGACAAAGAAAATTTAACACTGGAAACTGAGGGCGGGGAAATTAGGACAAAATTTCTTGTTAACTGTGGCGGACTACAGTCGGACAGAATAGCAAAACTTTGCGGAGTTGAACCGGGCCTGCAAATAGTCCCTTTCCGCGGTGAATATTATAAAATAAAAAAAGGAAAAGAACATCTTGTAAATAATCTTATATATCCTGTGCCCGATCCTAAATTTCCTTTCCTTGGTGTACATTTTACACGAATGATAAAAGGAGGAGTTGAAGCCGGACCGAATGCGGTACTCGCATTTAAGAGAGAAGGGTACAAACATTCCGATATTTCAATCCCAGACATACTTGGAATGATAACCTACACCGGTTTCTGGAGAATGGCAGCAAAACATTACAAAATGGGTTTCCACGAGTTTCATCGTTCCTTCAGTAAAAAGGCTTTTGTTGAAGCGCTTCAAAAATTAATATCTGAAATCCAAATTGGTGATATTCACAGGGAAGGAGCCGGTGTAAGAGCACAGGCTCTTGAACCGGACGGAAAACTTGTGGATGATTTCAGAATAATAGAAGCTGAAAAAATGATCCACGTTTTAAATGCACCTTCACCAGCAGCAACAGCTTCTTTAAGTATAGGTCAAACAATTTCTGATTTAATTATAAAAAATATTCATTCCTAGAGCATATTATTAGATATGCTTAATTCAGATTAATATTTATCTTGTATCTCTCTATAAATTAATTAAAGTTTAAAAACACTACTTAAATGACGCCTAAGATCATTTAAGCTGGAAAACTTCTTTTTAATAAAATTCAGGAGGAAGTCATGTTATTGTTTAAAAGATATTTTCTTTATTCAATGTTTCTATTCTCATTTTTCTCCCTATCCGTTTTCCCTCAACAAACGAATAAAATGATGAAGGATAAGGACAAAATGATGATGAATAAAATAACAAAAGCGGTATGTGTCATTCACCCGACTAAAGGCCATAATGCTCATGGAATAGTTACATTTACAAAAACAGATGATGGAATTAAAGTCGTTGCTGATATAAAAGGACTGAAACCAGGGAATCACGGCTTTCATATACACGAATACGGAGATTGCAGTAAGATGGACGGAACTTCAGCAGGTGGACATTTTAATCCGGACAATGTAAACCATGCCGGCCCTATGGATAAATTGAGACACGTTGGAGATATGGGTAACATAATAGCCGACACAAATGGAAATGCACACCTGGAATGGACAGATGATTTGCTAAGTTTTTGGGGAACTCACTCAATTATAGGTAGAGGACTAATTGTTCATGAAGGTGAAGATGACTTGCATACTCAACCTACCGGGGCAGCCGGTTCCAGAGCAGGTTGTGGTGTAATAGGGATTGCAAAGTAAAATAAATAATATTATTCCCGGTGGATCTCAAAGCTACCGGGAAATATCTTCTCTCTTTCAGAATAATCATTCCTTTTAAATTTCCTCCTTACTTTATTTTTTATTATTATATAAAAATTACTGCATTTATGGAGCTAAATACTTGACAGAAAAATTGATGAACTTTTTCGGAATAAACCGTGCTGTACTCGCGCTTTCAGTTGCAAGGCTTGCAGATGCTATGGGAAACAGCCTGCTTTTTATAATTATTCCCCTTTACATCGCGAAACTTCCTGCAAAATATTTTCAATTTCCAGTTCCAATTATGGTTGGAATTTTAATTTCCGTTTACGGGTTTGTAGTTGCTTTTTTCCAGCCATTTATGGGCGCACTTGCTGACCACCTCGGAAGAAGAAAAATATTAATTCAGTTCGGACTGGGAATGATTGCTGTTTGTACCTTACTTTTTATTTTTGCCGGAAAATATCTTGACCTGTTAATACTCAGAACTTTGCAGGGCATAGCAGTAGCAATTACAATTCCTGCAGCAATGTCGCTTATGGCAGCAATCACAAAAAAAGAAACACGCGGCGGAGCGATGGGTGTTTATAGTACATTCAGAATGATGGGTTTTATTATCGGTCCGCTGCTTGGTGGATTTCTTCTTGACCATTTTGGATTTGATGCTGCATTTTATGCAGGCAGTGGATTTATCTTTTTAGCAATGGTTCTTGTGCAAATCTGGGTGGATGACGTAAGAATAATATTTAAAGACAACAAAAGACCAAAGATCAAAATAATTGATAAAAATCTACTCTCACCCGGAATATTTAGTGCGGGACTGGCAACTTTTTTAATGGCTTCTGCATTTTCAATGGTAACAACATTGGAAAATGAGTTTAATGCAAAACTTGGAATTTCTGCATTCGGATTTAGTTTTGCATTCAGCATGCTTATGGTCGGCAGGTTGCTTTTACAGGTTCCGCTTGGCAGGCTTTCTGATTTTATCGGGAGGAAACCTTTGATAATAGGAGGTTTAATCCTGATGGCTCCTGCGACCATTCTTCTTGGTGAAGTTACAACTTTAACACAGCTTGTTTTGGTAAGATTGGGACAGGGAGCTGCCGCTGCGGCAATAGCTGCTCCTGCTTTTGCTATTGCAGCAGATCTTTCTACGAGCGGCGGAGAAGGCAGGCAAATGAGCATAATTACAATGGGGTTTGGTTTGGGAATTGCAACAGGACCATTAATTGCAGGATTGCTCGCAGTAATATTTTTTGAATTACCATTTTTGACCATTGGGTTGTTAACACTTATTGGTGCTGGTGTTGTATATTATTTTATGCCTGAAACCGTAACAGGAGATAGAGTAATTTTCCGAAATAAAATACTGGATTAATTCTAAGGTGAAAATATGTTAAAAAAATTAACTGATAAATTTTTATTATTCTCATTAGTTACACCAATAATCTTTCTATTCATTTCCTGTGCACAGCCTCAAAAACCGATAGCAGAAAAAGTCGCCGAAGCATATGGAATCAGGAATTTCAACAGTGTAAAATCAATTGGATTTACGTTTAATGTAAAAACAAAAGACGTATCTTTTGCCCGCCAATGGTATTGGGAACCAAAAACTAATAAAGTAAATTTTAAAGGTCGGGGACCTGATGGCAAAACTTTAGATTATTCGTATGTCACAGGAGAAATTAAAAAGAATGATTCTTTAAAGTCTTTTGTTGATGCAAGATTTATAAATGATCAATACTGGCTATTATTTCCTTTTCATTTAATCTGGGATAAAAAAGCTGAAATTACCGATGAAGGAATGAAACCTTACCCGATTAGTAAAAGTGAATCACATTGTCTCGTAGTAAAATATCCACCTTCTGCAGGAGGATATACACCGGGTGATATATTTGAGCTTTATATCGGGAAAGATAATTTAATACACGAATGGGTTTACAGAGAAGGCGGTAAGCAAAACGGACGAGCACTGACCTGGGAAGGTTATAAAAATTTTAACGGAATAAAAATTTCAACCACACATAATGTTGCTGATAAAAGCTTTAAACTCTGGTTCTCTGATATTAAAATTAATTTAAAATAGTGTTTTGGAATTCTATAACATAATTTATACCTTGTTTTAACCCCATCTCATTTACATATAATAAAGCGGAGGTTTTTATGAGGAAATTTCTATTCCCGGTTTTAACTATGGTTTTATTCTCTTTATTTTTTACAGCCTGTAGCCAGACCAGACAAAACCCCGAAGAGGAAAAAAAGCCGTAAAGGAAGCAAATAATGTTCTAGCCAAAGCAGCCAATGCAAAGGATGAAGCAGGAATGGCGGCAGTTTATTTGCCGGATGCAAAATTAATGCTCCCCTATGCCCCGGAACAAAATGGAAGAGATAAAATTAGGGAATACTGGAAAAAATCATTCAATGCAATTTCAGATGTGCAGCTAACAACAAATACAGTTGATGTGGTCGAAAAAACCGCAATTGAAACAGGTAATTATAAATTGACAGTCCATACACCAGACGGGAAAAAAATGGAAGATAACGGGAAATACGTAAGCGTCTGGAAAAGGCAACCTTCCGGCGATTGGAAAATGTCAATTGATATTTTCAACTCAAGTGTCCAAATGACTCATTAACTACCGAATTCCCCGTAAACTCAGATAGATTTGCGGGGATTTGTTTTCAAATCTATATTTATTATTATACATCTTTCTTCTGTATACTGTCTCAAGTTTAAACGTTATTCAGTCTATTTTCATAAAATTATTAAAAAACAGGAACCTTATTGAATCACCTAATCCTGATAGGTCTTGCTGCAATTATTACAATTGGAATTCTGGCTCAATGGGTAGCATGGAAATTCAAATTACCTTCTATTTTGCTTCTTTTAACATTTGGAATTATAGCAGGACCTGTAACAGGTTTGCTTCAACCCGATGAATTTTTCGGTAACCTGCTCTTCCCCGTTGTTTCAATTTCAGTCGCCATAATTTTATTTGAAGGCGGGTTAAGCCTAAAATTTTCTGAATTAAAAACTATTGGTAAAATTGTAAGAAATTTAATTCTGGTAGCAATTCCTGTTACATGGATTTTAATTTCATCGGCTGCATATTTTATTCTTGGACTTGAATTTTCTTATTCAGTTTTACTCGGGGCTATTCTCGTTGTAACAGGTCCAACTGTAATACTACCTTTATTAAGACAGGTTCGTCCAAAATCTAATATTAACAGCATATTAAAATGGGAAGGAATAGTAAATGATCCGATTGGTGCATTAATTGCCATCCTGGTTTTTGAAGCACTAATCTCAACAGGTTTTGGAGCTGCAACCCTGCAGACAATTACAGGCTTATTAAAAATTATTTTAATAAGCAGCAGTATTGGCTTACTGGGTAGTTATTTAATAGTGGTTTTACTAAAGCATAGAATTATTCCTGATTTTTTGCAGAACCCATTTTCACTTACAATGGTAATTGCGATTTTTACTTTATCAAATATAGTGCAGGCGGAAAGTGGATTACTGGCTGTAACAGTAATGGGAATTTATCTCGCAAACCAGAAGCAGGTAAACGTAAAACATATCGTAGAATTTAAAGAAAACCTGAGGCTTCTGCTTTTATCATTTTTATTTATAATACTGGCAGCAAGATTAACTATCAGTGATATAGAAATGCTGAGTGTAAGTAGTTTTGTTTTTGTAGCCGCTCTTATTTTTCTGGTCCGTCCTGCTGCTGTATTTTTATCAACTATTAAATCAAAATTAAATTGGAAAGAAAGAGTATTCCTTTCTTTTATGGCGCCGCGTGGAGTTGTTGCCGCTGCTGTTAGTTCAATTTTTGCACTTGAACTTTCCCGGCTCGGGTACAAGTCTGCCGAAATACTCGTACCAATAACTTTCCTGGTAATAATTTTAACAATTACAGTTTACAGTTTATCTGCGATGCCGCTTGCAAAGTGGTTTGGAATTGCTGAACCAAATCCCCAGGGTTGTTTAATAATCGGTGGACATCCATTTGCAAGAGCAATTGGGAAAATGTTAAAAGAAAAAGGATTCCGCTGCGTATTAGTTGATACAAATCGTGTAAACCTATCTCTGGCAAGAATGGAAGGACTACCAGTTTATTACGGTAGTGTAATATCTGATTATATAATGAATGAAATTGAACTCGCAGGAATCGGACGACTTCTTGCACTTACTCCAAACCCGGAAGTAAATTCGCTGGCGGCTCTTCATTTTTCAAAAATATTCGGAAGAACAGAAGTGTATCAACTTTCAACCGGGATGGATGAAAATACTGAAAACGATGAATTATCACACGAGCTTAAAGGTCATACACTTTTCAATAAAAACATAAATTTTGAATTTATTACTAAAATATTTAACCGTGAATTAATTGTAAAATCGACAAACATCACCGAAAAATTTACTTATGAAATCTTCCTGAGGAAATATGATAAAGAAAAAGTGGTTCCTCTATTTTTGATTACTGAGAATACTGAGCTAAATGTTCTTACAAGTGATTCAAAACCAAAGCCCGGAGACGGAGATACGCTGATAAGCCTTGTACCAAAAGAAAAGGAAGAATAATTAATATTGCTTATAGGTAGAAATAGGCATAAATTATTCTTTAACAATAAAAATCAGGAGAGCTAAAATGAAAAAGAATGTAGGTAATGCAGATAAAGTCGTAAGAATATTATTAGCAGTTGCAGTAGCTATACTATATTACACCGGCGTTATTTCAGGTACCCTTGCTATTATACTGGGTATTCTTGCTGTTGCTTGGATTTTAACAAGCCTCATGAGTTTTTGCCCTTTTTACCTCCCTTTTAAGATTAGCACTACAAAAAAAGAAAGCAAATAATTAACATTAATTTTGAAAATGCCGGAATTAAGAATTTACTTCCGGCATTTATTTTTTTGGTTCATTTTTATGGAAATAAAAAAGAAAAATCTGGCAGAAAAATTTAATATTATCAGTGAATACTGGAAGCCCAAAATTGCCGGCGAATTAAACGATAGTTATGTAAAACTAGCAAAAATTAAAGGTGAATTTGACTGGCATCACCATAAAAATGAAGACGAGCTTTTTCTTGTTGTAAAAGGAAAACTTCTTATGAAGTTACCAGGAAAGGATATTGAAATTAATTCAGGGGAATTTATTATAATTCCAAAAGGGACAGAACACAAGCCTGTTGCGGACGAAGAAGTAGAATTACTTTTGATTGAACCAAAAAACACATTAAATACAGGAAATATTAAAAACGATAAAACTGTTGAAAATTTAGAATGGATTTAATTAATTATTTCGGGAATAAAATGAAAAAGAAATTATTTTTTATTTTGCCATTGTTATTTGTTGCTAATCTTTCTGCTCAGTCTTTAGATAATAACAAACCAATTCAATTTAATGAAAATGACCTGGTCTGGCGTGCCGGTCTTCCCGGGACATTAATTGCAATTCTCGAGGGAGATCCAAAGTCAGACTCACTATACACAATAAGATTAAAAATCCCGGCTAATTTTATCGTAAAACCTCACTGGCACACTTCTGATGAACGCGTTACGGTTCTTTCGGGTTCTGTTTATGTTGGATTCGGTGATAATATTGATAAAAACAAATCAAAAAAGTTTACTGTTGATGGCTATTATGTTAATCCACCTGATATTCATCATTTTGTCTGGACTGATGAGCCGGCGGAAATCCAGATAACAGGCATTGGACCATGGGTTGTAAAATATGTCGACAATTCTAAATAAGTAGAAATAAATTTTATGCAGCAAAATTTTATTAAACTTGAAAACAAAAGAATAAATTTATTTAAAACCATAAATCAATTAGATGAAAATATTATTTATTGTAAAACCAGCCCGGACAAATGGTCGATTTTTCAGATAATTTTTCACCTTGTTAAATCTGAACAGTTAACGTTGCTGGGATTAAAAAAGTCACTTGCTGATGCAAAAAAGCTTACAAACGCCGGGATTAAAAGTAGACTCCGTTACTTCGTATTGCGCTCTGCTCTAATCTCAAGATTTAAATTCAAAGCACCCCCTATTGTTGCAAGCATTCCGGAAAAATATGATATGAAGGAACTGGAATTAAAATGGGATAAAATCAGAAAAGATATTAATAAATTTATTGAGACTTTCCCTCCAGATTTAGAAGGCAAAAATATTTTTAAACATCCTCTGGTAGGCTGGCTAAATATTAATCAAACGATTAATTTTTTGCACGATCATTACGACCATCACAACAGGCAAATTAAAACACTCTTGCAATTACAAAACGTTTCCAATAATTAATTTACCTGTTTCCACCTCTCAATAGAGGAATTCCAATACAGGCGTTTGGTTCCTGAATTTTCAACATATCCGCAACAGTCGGTGCAATATCAATCGAAAAAACCGGATCATTAATAGTTTTTTTCTCAATGTTCCAGCCGTAAAAAATCAGTGGGACATGTGTATCATACGAATACATAGATCCGTGAGTCGAAGCATCCCATTTACCGGATCCGGATAAAATACCGGGCTGAAGTTCAAAAACTACATCGCCGGATCGCGATGAATTAAATCCATTCAAAATAAAATTTCTTGTTTCTCTTTCAGCCATATGTGTTGAAAGTTCATCACTTGTAAAAACAACAGAAATTTCTTTAAATGTTTGAACCAGGTACAATTTAAATTGCTTTCTAATATCAGAAATATAAAGATTATGGGAAGCAATAAATTTATAATTCAGGAAAACCTGTTTGTTTGAAATATCTTCAATTATATCTTCACTGTCATACTTTCTGACCGAAAAACTTTTTAATGAATCTTTAACATCATTACTATCAAACCATTTTACATTATATTTCTGTTGAGCCATTAGAACCGGGCTATCTGCAACAGCGTGATCAGCTGTTAAAAATAAAAGATAATTTCCTTTTCCAACCTGGTTATCAAGTTCACGAATTAAATCTGCAAGTAAAGAATCAATTTTGATAAAGAGATCTTCCACTTCAACTGAATTGGGACCATAGTCATGTCCAACAAAATCTGAAGCGCAAAAACTAACAGCCAGGAAATCTGTATCGGAATGTTTGCCAAGTTTTTCATTTATAATTGCTTCTTTTACAAACTGGTATTGTAGATCATTTGCAAAAGGAGTGTCGCGTAATAAATCGTATTTTTTATTTTCTTTAACGTTTTTAAATGAATGCGGGAAACTCGTTTTACCTTCTGAAAAAACATCTCTTTCATATGGTTCATCATCAAGTGTACTCTGCTGATATTTTTTGATCGGATATGAGAGCGTCCATTCACTATTTAAATATTTGTCCGCATAATTCAGGGAATTAAATTTTTCGACCCATTCAGGAATATTTTTCATATAATAGGTTGAGGTAACAAACTTACCGTTTTTATAGTCATACCAGTAAGCAGCATCTGCAAAATGCCCGCCCATTAAAATAGCTGCCCGGTCTTTTAAGGAAATACTTATCACTTTTGATCTGTTATTTGTACCAAGTTTTAGTTGATCTGTAATTGTTGTGCTCAACAACCTGTGCGGAGACATTTCCCCTGTATTATCATCAGCACCTACAGTTTTCTCATTATTATCGCCAGTGCAATAAACTGATTTTCTTAAATCCCTGTCGTACCAGCTATTAGCAATAATACCATGATAAAAAGGAGTTGTGCCTGTATAAATTGATGTGTGCCCCGGAGCTGTATAGGTCGGCACATAATTAAAATGTGTATATGTAAAATTTGTACCCCCATTTAATAACTTTTTAAAACCATTTTCCCCGTAAAGATTTTCAAACCTGTATAAATAATCGTAGCGCATTTGATCAATTACAATTCCTACAACAAGTTTTGGACGAGGCGGATTGTTCTGAGCTGAAGTTAATGTTAAAGCTGAGAGAAATAATGTAATAAAAACAATAAAGGATTTTTTCATTAGCTGGTCCGGATTATCGATAAAATAATTTTAATATTTATTATCTAATTGTAATAAACATCAATACTAAATTAAGAGATTTCTTACTTAGTTGTGATAAATTTTTGTTAAAAAGCCATATTAATGACCATTTTTCAAAAATAATTTTGCAGACTACAATTCATTTCTTAACTTTAGCTGTTCAAAAAATTCTGCTGTTGGGGGTACTCAAAATATCCTATCATTAAGGGTAATATTTCTTAATTCCGATTTTTTTTAAAATAAATTCCAGTAACTAAATATAAGGTGATGTAATGTTCAGAGGTCATCCGAAAGGGCTTTTTGTCCTCTTTTTTACAGAAATGTGGGAGCGTTTCGGTTTTTACACCATGCTTGCTGTGTTTGTCTATTATATGCAGGAAAACTTTGCCTGGGATGCTACACAGGCTACAAATGTTTACGGACTTTTTATGGCAGGAGTTTATATTACTCCCCTGTTGGGCGGCTGGATTGCAGATAATTTTTTAGGGTACGGAAAAACAATTACGATTGGTGCTGTAATTATGGGTTTCGGTTACGCACTTATGGCGGTACCTACCAGCACGCCAATGACTCTTTATGTAGCGCTTATTGTGGTTGCAATTGGTAATGGATTATTCAAAGCAAATATTTCCGTTCTTGTTGGAAATTTATATTCTCATTCAAGTGGCTCTTTAAAAGATGCCGGGTATAATATTTTTTATATGGGAATAAATGTCGGTGCATTTTATGCACCTTTTGCTGCATCTGGAATAAAACAATATTTTATAGATAGTTTTGGTTCATCCCTGGCTAACGGTTATAATGCCGCATTTGGTGTTGCTGCTGCCGGAATGGTTCTTTCATTAATAATCTTCACCATTTTCAAAAGCAAATATAAAGATGCTGATTACCAGGCAAAAAATACTGTAAACGAAGAAAAAGATTTAAAGTTAACTCCAAAACAGGAAAAAGAAAGAATTTTTGCTCTTCTAACAATATTTGCAATTGTAATTTTCTTCTGGCTGGCATTTCATCAGAACGGAGCTGCCCTTTCCCTCTTTGCGAGAGATTACACACATAAAATTGTAGGTAAATTAACCTATGTAATTTTTGACATTATAGGTCTGCATGCA
This sequence comes from Ignavibacteriaceae bacterium, assembly GCA_035266865.1. GTDB lineage: Bacteria > Bacteroidota > Ignavibacteria > Ignavibacteriales > Ignavibacteriaceae > JAKAGZ01. The sequence continues at coordinate 10,592 of DATFMR010000178.1, forward strand.
ATCCTGGCTGTTTTATTAGGAACAGGAGTTTTATTGAGCAAAAGTGTGTCAGCAAAACTTAAGAGTGTAGCCGGACTATTTGTCGCTGCGGGAATAGCAATTATAATTTACAAAATGAATTCCCTTCCTTCAGAAAATACAATTGCACCTGAACAGTTTCAATCTTTCAACCCAATGTTCATCATTCTCCTCACGCCATTAATTGTTGGAATGTTTGCCTGGCTCAACAAAAGAGGAAAAGAACCTTCTTCTCCAGCCAAAATTGGAATAGGAATGGTGATAACAGGTCTGGCATACCTTATTATGGTTGTTGCTTCACAAGGATTAATGTCTGTTGAAGCATTGGGCGGACAAGCTTCTTCGACTACTGTGAGTCCTTTTTATTTGTTATCAACTTATTTTACTTTAACAATTGCGGAACTTCATTTAAGCCCGATGGGATTGTCTTTTGTTTCAAAAGTTGCCCCACCGAAAATGAAAGGGTTAATGATGGGAGGATGGTTTGGAGCAACTGCTGTTGGTAATTATCTCGCAGGATTCGTAGGCAGATTCTACCAGCACTGGGAATTATGGCAGTTCTTCCTTCTCCTGTTTGTTACTTCACTTTTTGCTGCTCTACTATTGAGACTAACTTTGAAAAAGTTGAAAAAAGCCACAGAATAATTCAATTTTATCCTGTTTGTTATCCCCTTCTCTTAAATTGAGAAGGGGAAACAGTTTTAAAGCTGAATCCATTTAACGCTTTTTGAATCTAACTAACATTCCCATTAAAAGATAATTTTATGCTCAAGAATTTTAAAAACCAGTCTAATAAAAATAAGCTGATCATTCTCAGCAAGATAATTATCCCTGTTTTTCTCGGAGCAATTGCCGGTTATTCATACTATTATTATATCGGCTGTGTTTCAGGTACCTGCCCAATTACCAGCAATCCTTATATAAGTACAGCCTATGGCGCTGTGGTTGGTTCTGTATTTATTAGCTTCAAAAAGAAAAAAGATAAATAGAGAATCTTTTTTCACGCCATTTTTAATTATTTTAATATCACAAGACTAATTGAACCTTTTAACAATAGCGGATATTTATGTCATTAAACAAATTTAAAAATGAATTAAAAAAAGCCGGCAGTAAAAAAAATGCTGAAATACTTCAATGGTTTTTTAAAACAGGTAGAGGTGAATATGGGGAAGGAGATAAATTTCTTGGAATTAAAATACCTGAAATCAGGAAAATTGCTAAAAAGAATAAAAAAATAACATTTCCTGAAATACATAAAGCACTCAAATCAAAACACCATGAAGAAAGACTTGCCGCATTATTAATATTAGTTGATTCATACTCTTCAGGAAATGAAAAGACAAAAGAAGATATTGCACGGTTCTATTTAAAGAACACAAAGTACATTAATAACTGGGACCTGGTTGATCTCACAGCGCCGAAAATTCTGGGTAAACATTTAATAGACCGCGACAGGAAAATACTTACAAAGCTCGCCCACTCAGAAAATCTCTGGGAAAAGAGAATTTCTATAGTTTCCACATTTGAATTTATCCGGGCAAAGCAATTTTCTGATACACTGAAAATTTCTAGAATATTATTAAAAGATGAACATGATCTTATTCATAAAGCTGTAGGCTGGATGTTGAGAGAAATTGGAAAACGGAGTATGGAAACCGAAGAAAATTTTCTATTGAAGCATTACAAAAAAATGCCACGTACTATGCTTCGATACGCCATAGAAAAATTTCCAGAGAAAAAAAGAAGAGCTTACCTGGAAGGCAGGATCTAAGCATAAATGGACGATAGACTGCTTCAAAATAACAAACCGAATATTCCGGCACCTCCCGGACAATCAAAATACCAGTATTTAATTACTTCTTTCAGAGATCAATTTAGCTGGGAAAAAACATTTACCGCGCTCCGGCATCCCAATTATAAATTATGGTTCCGCGGACAAATGCTATCTTTATTTGGAACGTGGATGCAGAGAACGGCAGAAGGATTTTTAATTTTCGAACTTACTCATTCACCACTTTATCTTGGTTACGTCGGTTTTGCAATGGGAGCTCCCGCCTGGCTTTTTATGATGTACGCCGGGGTAGTCGCGGACCGTTTCCCCAAAAGGACTGTCCTGATGATTACCCAGGCTTTTATGATGGTGCTCGCAACAATTTTGGCATTTTTAACTTTTACAGGATTGATCCAGCCGTGGCATATTATTACGCTTGCATTTTTTCTGGGCGTTGCAAATTCTTTTGATGCACCTGCAAGACAGGCATTTGTACTTGAACTGGTGGAAAGAGACGATCTTACAAATGCGATTGCTTTAAATTCCACAATATTTAATACCGCTACGGCCGTAGGTCCCGCTATAGCTGGAATTACATATGCATTTTTTGGTCCTGCGTGGTGTTTTACTATTAATGCCGTATCATTTATCGGGGTAATAATTGCATTAAAATTAATGACGCTGAAACCGTTTATTAAAGCAGAAATAAAGACCTCCGCCTTAGCTGATCTGAAAGAAGGATTAAAATATATTTATTCCGAAAAAATTGTGCTTACAATAATAAGCCTGGTTGGAGTGATAAGTATTTTTGGAATTTCATATATAACACTTTTACCAGCCTGGGCTGTAACAATTATGCACGGTAATGCGGCTACAAACGGATTTTTGCAATCAGCACGTGGACTCGGCGCGCTGGTAAGTGCACTTTTTATTGCTTCGCTGGGGAGATTTGCTTTTACGGGTAAACTATTAACTATCGGAAGCTTTCTATTTCCAATATTAATTATGATATTTTCCTTTCTTGAATTACTTCCGATTACACTTGTAGTTTTATTCTTTATCGGCTTTTCGATAATCCTGATTTTTAATCTTGCCAATGCTCTTATACAGAGATTGGTACCTGATGAACTTCGTGGAAGAATTATGGGAGTTTATAGTTTTACTTTTTTCGGATTCCTTCCTGTCGGAGCATTATTAATGGGTGCAATGGCAGAAAAATTTACAGAGCCGATTGCTGTACTTATAGGTGCGCTTGTCACATTATCCTTTTCTGTCCTTATATGGTATAGGGTTCCGGGTTTAAGAAGACAGCAATAGATGACAAAAATATTAAATAAATTTTGAAAACATAAATCTCAATATATCTCGCAGTTCAACTATCTTTTAGATTGCGAAAAACTTATTTATCATTCCTATCTTAAATTATAATTATATCTTAATTCATATTCAGGTTCATTTAGCAGGTTTATGCTAGTAATTGTGTTTATGCCGCCTTTTTCATTATAGGCATAAACAAATTTGCTGACCTGTTTGTCATTTTCTCCAAATTCTATTTCAGAATCTTTCAACCCTTTTTTATTATATGAGTAAGTAATTTTTCTAACTGGCAATTCATTATTTTCATAAAATTGTGTTTCTATTAGTTCATTTTTCCGATTGTATTTATAAGTCTCCTTATTTAGCACTTCTCCATCAGAATTAATTTCTGCTTTTTCAATTACATTGTCGTTTTTATCAATATCATAGACATATTTTTGAATTACAGAACCGTCAGGATTATAATATACTTCGCTCAATAATTTCCCGCTTCGGAAATAATTATAGTCAACTTTTTGTTCTATATCGCCTTCGCTTGTAAATTTTGTTTTACTTGTAAGCCGGCCGGAATCATAATTATAAATAAATTTTTCAGTTGGTTCACCATCTGAATTATATGTCGTTTCCTCTGAAAGAAGGTTACCTGAATAGCGGTATACTATTTTCTTTTCCAACTCACCACCCGATCTATAAACAACATAGTCGGTAACATTGTTATTATTATCATATTTCGAAGTTTCTTTCCTTTCGATATTTCCATCAGAGTCATATCTTATTAGATCCGTCTGGTTGCCTCCGGCATCGTATTGATATGTCTCTTTACTGTTAATCATACCTTCGATGTCAAAAACAATTAACTGAACTAAATTTCCTTTGCTATCAAAATTAGTTTCAAACAACTTAAGACCTTTTTCCTGCGGCACACCAAATTTGTAACTATGCTGAGTCAGCGAAATACCTGCCAGCCCTTCAGGAACATTTTTTTTATTAACAATATTGTCTAGCAGCTCTTCAAGCGTTTTTTGATCCTGAAACTCCTGGGCAAAAGATTTATTTGTTGGAAAAAGTAAAAAGTTGAAAATAATTAAGATTGGAAATATTGCTCGCGCTTTCATTGTCCTACCCCCTATGATTTGCTTGGCCAATGTAAACATATACAACACCCTGTTTTGTTAATTCAATTTAATAATTATCTTCATAAGTCGCTACAAGCAATCATATAAGAAAAAATTAGACTAATGATCATATTCTTGTTTTTCATCGTACTTTTTAAAAATTTACACTTGATAAATATTTTCGAAAATCCTGCTCCGCCGAGCTAGAATTAAAGCAGTTTTAAATTTAACACAAAAAATGGCTCTCAACTGGAATTATTGATTAGCGATTATTTGAATAAATACTTGATTCTGGCTCAGAATTATGGAATATGCACTAAAGAAATGCAAAGACATCTGGCAGTAGTTTTCGGACAAAGGAATTTATTCTAACAAAATGGCATTAAAATAATTCAATTATTTCTTTAATTATTTTTTAACCAGCTAACTATTTTTTTTGTTACGTACTCACTCGCATCCTGTTGAATAAAGTGCCCGGCTTTTGGTACAGCAACAAGTGTAAAATTGTTATCAATCCAGTTCCAGGTGTCATTCCATCCTGCAGGGAGCAATGCTTTATCTTCTTTGCCGAAGATTGCAAGAGTAGGGCATTGGACCATAATTATTTTTTTTTGCTGGGTAATTTTTTTGCCCGATTTATCATCTGTCTGTTTTGGGAAACTTGCTTTATAATAATTCAACATCCCCTCAATACTTGAATTCTTAAATGCTTCAATGTAGTATGGTTTAGCAAATTTATCTTTTACCCAGTTTGTTAAACTATCGGGAGTCAAATTTTTATATGAATTTTTCTTTTGATATTCTTTTGCATATCCGCTGTTTTTCTGCTGTTCCTTATTATTTGCCAATTCTCTTATTAGTCCCTGTGGATGAGGCGTGCTTAAAACAACGAGTTTATCGACGACTTTTGGGACATATTGTGCTACTGCCCATGCAATCGCTCCGCCCCAATCGTGTCCAACAATTATGGCTTTTTCATAACCGGCTTTTTTAATTACAGAAACTACATCCCTGATAAGATAGCGCATTGCATAATTTTGGACTCCTTCCGGTTTATCACTTTTATTGTATCCTCGTAAGTCAATTGCTGCAACTTTATAATTTTTTGAGAGTTCCTTCATTTGATTTCGCCAAGTGTACCAGAAATCGGGGAACCCGTGGATCATAACAATTAAAGGACCTTCGCCTAAAGTTACAAAATGTATTTTCACACCTTCATTTATAGCGTAATGGTGGGATACTTGGTCGATAATATTTTGCGCATAATTATTACATTGGTAAAAAATAATTAGCAGAACAAATAATTTTTTCATTGAAAATCTTTGAATAATTGTTAATCTTATAAACTATTAACAAGTATTGAATAATTAAAAATTTACATATTAACTTTAGTACACCATAATATTGCTACGTCTATCCAGGTTTTGCCTTCATCAAAAGTCCAGTATTGAGTCCATGTAAAAGAATTATCGGAAATCTCCGTGAAATAATTTTGCACGTGCCGACCCTGTGCATTTATTCCATCCATTACAATTTTATCTCTATCTCCCACTGCCGTAAAAACTTCTATTATTTTATTATTGGTATCCAGCCAGGCCATATTCCATCTATTTTCTTTTTCATTGTATATTCTAATGTTTGTTCCTCCTTTGCTTGCAGTATCAACCTGATTTGGATTAACTCCACCGTAGAAAATATCCTGAACCGCGTTCCCCTCAAATAAGTGAAACCAGACCCAGGTGCCGGAAGTGGTATCAGTCCTCCAGCTACCGTCATTATTCCTGTTTAACCCTTTGCAATTCCACGTTCCTATCAGCTCGTTAAAACTGTGAACCTCGGATCGGGTTTTTGTTTTGTATTCCTGTGCCCTTAATGAATTAATTAAGATGAATAAAATACAGAATAATAGTAAAGCTATTTTGTTCTTCATTTAACTTTCTCCTTTGTTGAATTAATAAACTCAATTTGAAGATTAAATTTTGAAAAATCGTCTTTTGAAGTAAAAATGTAGTATAATCCTATAATAATTTACTCATCAGAAGCAGAATTGAGTTAAATTTAATGGAAAGAAATCAAAGAATTTAAATTATGTGGATAGTCCAAACATTAGCCGTGCTCGCTCTTTTATCGGCAGCTACAGGTATATTCTTTTCATTCATTTTCCTAAGCATTAAAGGGAATAAAGCCATAGCAAACCGTATGCTTTCCTTTTTGCTTGTGACTTTTTCAATTCGTATTGCAGAGATAGCGTTTTACTGGACAAATTATGTCTGGGAATTTCCACATTTATTCAACATAAGTACTTCCACTCCGCTCCTATTTGGAGTCTTGATATACTATTATATAAAATATTCACAAAATGAAGAGGAAAAACTAAACCATAAATTTTTTATCCACCTGGTTCCATTTTTTATATACATGATATATTTAATTCCTGGTTATTTACAAAGCGAAGAATTTAAATTAGCAGAATTGAAAAACGTTACTTCATCTAATCCGGTTTATGGTGTTGAGTTCTACACATTCAGAACATTGAAATTAATTCATATGGTTATTTATGCCGTTTTATCGACGACATTAATTAATAATTTAAGAGAAAAAAACCTGAACTCGCATCAGCAAAATGAAATAAGGTGGCATCAATACCTTGTTGCAGGATTTATTATTTTTATTGTTATCACAGGATTACAAACATTAGGGATTGCGGTTTCAGGTTATAAATATATAATTGAACTGGATTCTGCATTAATGCTGACATGCATATTTATGATTTACAGCTCAATATATTTTACGGTAAAAAACCCCGATATATTTATTGGTTCGCTAAGAAAACTACCTCTTATAAAATATAACAGGTCATCATTAACTTTTGAAAAAGCTAAAGAATATGCTGATCGACTAATTAAAATGATGAAAGATGATAAACCATATCTGAACCCTGATTTAAAGTTGAGTCACCTATCAGAAAAGTTATCAATTCAAACGCATCATATTTCACAGGTTATTAACGATAATCTTGGTTACAGCTTCAGCGATTTTATAAACAGCTATAGAATAGAAGAAGCAAAAAGACTTTTAAAAAATCCAGGGTACGATAAGTATACAATACTGGCAATAAGCTATGAGGTTGGCTTCCAGAATAAATCTTCATTTAACAATGCATTCAAAAAGTTTACAGGACTAACTCCTTCAGAGTTTAAAAAAACTGTTTAATATTTTTAATAAAAATTTATTTTGGGGAATATTTAAATGTTAGAATCTATACAGCATATTAATTTAATTGGTTCAATTACAGCAAATCTAAATAATTTTCTGCTTTCGGGAATATTTATTTCAAGAATTTACAATAAAAGAAGAATTGAATACTGGCTAGGAATATTTTTCATATTTACTATTATCCCATTAATATTTTTGCTCGTTGAAGCAATTACTTTTGAAAGATCATTGTTATATTTTATCCAGATAATTCTGATGATCGCGTTTATAATTCTCGAATTAATCCTGGATTATATTCTTAACAGAATTTCGTGAAAAGAAAAAGACTCTCATTCCATATATTACATTATTTTATGCTTCAACCGGCGGAATGATAGGTGTTGTCGGACAAAGCGGAAAAACCTGGCCAATAATTACAATTAATACATTTTTATTAATGGTAATATTTAGTCTCATAATGCACATTAAAACGGAAAGGGAATAATTTGTCAAAAAAAAATAACAACTATTTTTCAACTGCAATTGTACTTAAACCGGGTAAAAGTCTTATTAAAGGAATAACAACTGCAAATCTCGGTAAACCTGATTATGAAAAAGCGGTAAAACAACATAATAATTACGTGAATGCTTTAAAGAATTGTGGATTGAAAGTAAGAGAACTTGAAGCGAACGAAAATTTCCCTGATTCAGCATTTGTTGAGGATGTAGCGCTTTTAACTCCAAAATGTGCAATAATCACAAACCCGGGTGCACCAACTCGCAAAGAAGAAATTAAAGAAATACAAAATGTTATTCAGCAATTTTATAATGACATCGAAAAAATTAAATCCCCTGGTACAGTTGAAGCCGGTGATATAATGATGGTCGGGAGTCATTGTTATATCGGGCTTTCGGGAAGAACAAATTTAAATGGGGCTAATCAATTAATTAATATTTTAAACAAATATGGAATGACAGGTTCATTAATTGAATTAAAAAATGTTCTTCATTTAAAAACCGGCATCGCTTACCTGGAGAATAACAACCTTGTTGCCTGCAGTGAATTTTTAAAAGAACCCGAATTCCAAAAATTTAACATTATTAAAATTCCCGAAGAAGAAAACTACGCTGCTAATTGTGTCTGGATAAATGGAAAAGTATTAATTCCGGAAGGTTACCCGGTAGCAAAACAAAATATAATTAATGCCGGATACGAAGTAATTGAAATTGATGTTTCCGAATTCCGCAAACTTGACGGCGGGTTGAGCTGTCTATCATTAAGATTTTAAAAGCAAATTTTTTCAATGAATTATAAATTTAAATAGATCACAAAACAGGAAATTTCAAAAATCTCTTTTGAAAAGGTTTTAAACACTAATTCCTATTATTATCATATTATGATTCTACTTTATCATTTTTCCTTCATTTATTTTTACTTTTCTGGCTATATGCGTACCGAATTTATAGAGATTATGAATTGAACTTCTGACCTCAGCTAAATCCAAAACTCTTAAAACATCTTCATAATCACTATCAGATTCCAATTCTACTTCATATTTTATAATGGAATAGCTAGTTGATATATTATGATCCTCTTTATGTTCATCAGGAACTGCTTCTATCGTAATTGAAATGTTATTAATTTTAATTCCCATTTGAGCAGCCAAAATTTTATAATCCATTGCAATACAACTTCCAAATGCGCCACAAGCTAAAACTCCGGGATTTGGTCCTTCATTTTTCCCGCCACTATTTTTTTCAAGATCACTTATGATTTCCCAGCCATTTCCTTCAATAATGCATTTGAACCCGTTTTCCAATTTAACTTTAGTAACGCATTTTTCTTTGCCAAATTCGGGCTCTGGTTCAAGGGCATTTTTATTTCTTTTAAACGAAGTTTTTATTAATTCACTTTCATTTAAAGTTCTTGAATCTACTGAATTTAATTTCATTTTATCGTCCGGTTTTATTTATAAAATCAGTTAATTTTTTCTATTTCAACTATGGTTATATCATCATTCTGAGCTGAATTGCCAACAAAATTTTTCAGATCATTATAAATGGAATCAATATTACACATTTCGTTTTGTAGACTCGCAAGCAATTCCTCATCTTCAAAAAATTGTTCATTGCTGTTCATTGCTTCTGTAACTCCATCCGAATAGAGAAACAATTTTTCACCTTTTTTTAATGTGATTTGGTAATCTTTATATTTTTCGCTTTGAATTCCAAGTGGAAAACCTGATTCAAAATTAAAGTTATTAATTTTATTTATCGTTTTATGTACCGGCCACATATGCCCTGCGTTTGCCATAATAATTTTTCCAGATGTAATATCAATTATTAAGTAGAGCATTGTCATAAATCTTGCTGTTGGAAATTCTTCAATCAAATACTCGTTTACTTTAGTAAGCACACGTGAAGGTGATTCCTCTATATTTGCAACCATTCTGAATATGGTTCTCGCTGATGACATTAATAGTGCTGCTGAAAGTCCCTTGCCCGATACATCGGCCAAAACTACACCGATTTTGCCGTAAGGTAATTCTATATAATCGAACCAGTCGCCACCAACCTGATAACAAGGTTTGCACATTCCTTTTATACTAAAATTTGGGATTTCCGGGGCTTTTTTAGGAAATAATCTTTTTTGTATTGTCTTTGCTTCAATTAAATCATTTTGCATTATTTCTTTCTCTTTTTTTTCATTTTCGAACAACCTCGAGTTTTCAATAGCAATTGAAATATGGGAGGCAAGAGTTTTTAATAATCTGAGATCCTGTCTACTGAAAGCATCAACACGGATATTTTGTGCATTAAGAATTCCTATAAATTTATTGTGATGGTATAAAGGGATATCTACATGCGAACGACTTGTAAAATCGCAGGGAATTTCATCAGGATGATCAAGCACATCAGTAAAATATATTATCCTCTGCTCGCGAACCGCCTTCCATACAATACCTTGATTTCTTTTAAGTTTATAGCCAGGATAAAATTTATCATCCTCCCAGCCGGTTAATGCGGCAATCTCAAGTTGGTCGCTATTTTCATGATAAAGCAGAACTGCACATCTTGTAAATCCAAGTGTCTTTGACACATCCTGCACAATTTGCTTAAGTAATTCACTTTTATCTAAAATTGAATTGATTTTTTTTACTATCCTGTCAAGCAACATAAAATCCTTTAATTGCAAATTATTATTTTGTGTTTTATTATCATCACTAAGATTGTTAATCACATTATTTTCATTTGATTCCAAATCATTGGAAGAAATTAACTGTTCAATTATTTCAGATTTCATTTTTTAAACCTTTTGTATATTAAATTAAATTATTTGTTATCAGATAAGGGATTAGCAGGTAAACAATGCTATCACGAACTGCATAATATCCGACAACAATAGCAAAAACCTTCCAACCTCTTTTTTTGAGCAGTGATTTAAAGCCTTCTCTTTTAGCAATTATTATGCTATCAATAAAATAGTATTTATAAAGTTTTATCAGAATGTTCTTTGATGACCATCTTTCTATCATTATTTCAATAGTTTTCAATTTAGTCTCCTGTTTATTGTCATTAAGAGTGAAGTGGCTAAAGCAATTCACTTAAAGGCCACTTCACTCATTTTTGTGATAATCCTGAATAAATTATTCCACTTCTCCAAACGCCGGTGTTGAAGTATTTGATTTTCTGCCTATTGGCAAAATCATCGGAACAGATTTTCTGTAATTTATATATTTCTTTCCATGCACCTTTATCAAATCTTTTTCTTCAAGTTGAATTGCGATGAAGATATAAGCAGTGGTTGCAACTGCAAAGACAAGATGCGCGATCGTCATAACCGGAGCTGACCAGAACATCAGCAGCCATCCAAAATAAAGAGGATGCCTGATCATTTTATAAAGACCGGGTGTTACAAAAACCAGAGGCTTGTACTCTTTATTTCTCCATTGCAGCCAAACCTGTCTCAATCCGAAAAGATCAAAGTGATTTATTAGAACAGTTGAAGCAAGTACAATTAAGCCCCCGGTAATCATTAAACCGTTTAGTATTAGAGCGAATACTTCGTTCTCGATATTCCATATAGCCACGCCCATCGGCTTCCACTGCCAGTATAAAAGTATAACCGCCAGGCTCGAAATAAGAACGTAAGTACTTCTTTCAGCTGATTCAGGAATTATTTTGGTCAACATTTTTTTAAATCCCGGCCTTGCCATTACACTATGTTGTACCGCGAACAAACCAAGAAGAGCTGCATTAATTAATAATGCTTCAACAAAGGGACCTGTACCTGCTAAATCAATAGATTTAGGTACAAGGAAATTTCCCATGAATCCGAACAAGTAGCAGAATACTCCGAAGAATATAAGGTAACTGACTATTCCGTATAAGAAGATTAGATGACGTTTCATTCCGTCCTCCTTTTTGATTAGTGATATATTATTTATCTCTGAATATTTTTCGGCTTCCTTTGTTTATTTCGCCGATATAAACCATCAGAATTTCTATTGCTAACTTAAGTTTTAGAAGTACGGAAATATTTCAGAAATGTGTCATTGTTTTTAAAAATAGTTGCGTTTGTAAGTGATTGTTTTTAGTAGTTTTAACTATTGTTGCGGATGTTTTAATTATTGTTGCAATGGGATCAGTAAAAGTAAAAAAAGAAGTGAAATTTTAATCGGATTTATTTTTGTAATTGGTGGGTGAACAGCCAAAAAATTCCTGGAATGATTTATTAAAATATGCCTGGCTGTTAAATCCTACTTTGTATGCAATTTCTGCCATACTACCAGAATCGTGCAATATTAATTGTGCGGCTCTCTGCAGGCGGAAATTTCTTATAAACTCAGTTGTGGCTTGATTTGTAATTGCTTTTAGTTTTCTGTGAAGTTGTGAGCGGCTCATTCCCATTTCATTTGATAATTTATCAACGCCAAAACCTTCATCCTCCATGTTTGCTTCAATTATATTTTTAAGTTTTTCCATGAACTGAACCTGTGATGAAGGAACGACCACATCAGCGGGTTTAAGAACCATTTCGGAAGTAAACTTATTTCTTAACTGTTCCCTGATGCTGATTAGATTTCTTACGCGCAACAATAATTCATCTGGATTAAAGGGTTTTATAAGATAATCATCAGCACCCAGTTCAAGACCTTCCAGTTTGTATTCCGTTGACGCTTTTGCAGTAAGCAAAATTACAGGTATATGATTTGTCTTTTCGTTTGACTTAAGCTTTTTACAAAAAGCATATCCGTCCATCTCTGGCATCATAACATCGCTTATAATCAAATCGGGAATTGTTTCAAGTGCTTTTTCAAATCCTTTCTTTCCGTCGGGCGCTTCTGTTACGCGGTATTTTTCTTCAAGATTTTCCCTAACGTATTTTCTCAGGTCGTAATGGTCTTCAACTATAAGAATAACGTCTTTTCCATCCATTTTATCTGAATTTTCTTTAATAATAGTCGGTTCCTCGGTTAGCGCAGTGACTTTACTTTCATAATTATCAATTTGTGTATTGGTCCCGATTTCCTCAATAATTTCTTCATCTTTTAAATGTTCCCTGCCCAAAGGGAATTTTACATTGAACTCTGTTATATCATATTCGCTTGATACGAATATTTTACCTCTATGCATTTCCACCAATTCTTTAACAAGTGCCAGCCCAATTCCAGTACTTTCAATTAAAATACTTTCCGATCTGTCTGCCTTGTAATATCTGTCAAACAGGTGCTCAATTTCAGTCCTTGAGATTGTTGTGCCAGTATTTATTACTTTAATCTCAACAACATTCGCGTGCTTTATCACCTGGGTTTCTATCTCGTTACCAGCGGGAGTAAATTTAACCGCATTTGAAACCAGATTCGATATTATTTTTTCCATTTTATCTTTATCGAAGTAAAGATCTATTTCTTTAAATTTATTGTCCTGGTTAATCGGTTTTTCATTGAATAATAGTTTTACCTTTTTCTGTTCGGCGTATGAAGCAAATGATATGAATATTCTTTTTACGAACGCAATTATATCACTCTGTGAAGCTGAAAGCTTTGCCTTTCCCGCTTCAATACTGGAAAGTTCGAGCAACTGGTTTATAAGCTGCAACAAACGAATAGCATTTCTTCTCATCACACCGTAGTCTTCAAGGCTGTTTTTATCTGATGTTTTATTTTCAAATTTCTGTAGTAATCCAAGTATTAAAGTGAGCGGTGTTCTAAATTCGTGTGAAATGTTAGCAAAAAAATGTGATTTAAGCTGGTCAACCTCAAGAAGTTTTTTTGCTTCAAAATCCTTCAACAGAAAATCGTTCCTCAGCTTTACCCTTTTTATTTCATACTTACGCAAGGAATATAGCATCCACAGGAAAAACATTCCATAAATAATATATGCCCACAATGACTGCCACCAGGGCGGGAGCATAATAACGCGGATAGAAATTCCCTCATCATTCCATGCACCCCGGCTGTTAGTAGCCTTCACCCTGAATATATATTCACCGGGATCAAGATTTGTATATGTTGCAAACCTCTGGCTTCCTGATTTTATCCAGTTATCATTAAATCCCTCCATTGTATATGCATACTGGTTCTTCTCCGGGTTATTAAAATCAAGTGAGGCAAATTCGAAAGTAATAAAATCCTGATCATAAGTTAGCACAACTTCTTTTGCATAGAGTACATTTTTCTTTAATGGCGATTCCTTTCCCGGCTGGACAGATTCATTAAATATTCTGAAATCAGTTAACACAATATCCGATAATTTCCCGCTTGAATAAAAATCCGCTGGATTGAAAAAATTTACTCCCTTTACTCCCCCGAAATAAAGGAAATCGTTATTACTTTTAAAACCGGAGTCATGCAAAAATTCGTTAGCGGATAATCCGTCATTTTTATCATAATTTTTAAAAGTCTTTTGTTCAACATCAAATAATGAAATACCTTTATCTGTGCTTATCCACAAATTCCCGTTTTTATCTTCAACAATTGAGCATACAATATTGCTTGGCAAACCCTGTTCGGTTGTGTAATATTCAAAAGTACCAAGGTTATAATCAAATTTATTCAATCCACCGCCGAAAGTTCCTATCCATACACTTGATTTATTATCGGGGTACAGACACAAAATCCTGTTGCTGCCTATTGTTTTCACATCCGAAACATTATGCATAAAATGTTCGAATTCCCCGGTTGCCGGATCCAGCCTGTTTAATCCACCGATAGATGTTCCGGCCCAGACATAACCTCTATTGTCCTGGCAGACAGATGTTACTTCAACCAGCGTAATAGATTTATCATTTTTCGGATCAGGTTTGTAGTGAGTAAATAATTTTTTAACTGGATCATATTTATTCAGTCCGCCTGCGCCGGTTCCAATCCAGATTGTACCATCACCCGATTCATATATAGTATGGATATAATCGTTTGCTATTGAGTTCCCGTTGTTACTACCAGACAAAATTCTTTTTACTTTGTTGGTCAATGGATCAATAATATAGATGCCTTTACCGAACGAACCCGCCCAGATTTTGCCTTCTTTATCTTCAATGATGGATTTTATTTCAATAGAACTGAAATATGTATCAAGATTTTTATCAGTGTTGTAATATTGAAATGAAGGCTTGCCGGAGAAATGATTTTTTACTTTAAGAATATTTCCGGATTTGGTCCCTACCCATAAATTACCGGAGTGATCTTCAGTAAGCGAACTAATCGCTGAAAATTTATTTTCACCCGGTTCAGTTATGCTTATCTTCCTAAATTTTTCGGATGAAATGTTGTATTTGCTCAGACCGGAAAAATATGTTCCTACCCACAGAACTTTATCATCATCTTCATAAATGGAAAGAATTTCATTACCACTAAGGCTGAAGGCATTATTTGTTTTTTTAAAATTTGATGCACTTCCTGTTTGCGGGTTATAACGAAACAAACCGTCCCCCATTGTACCCACCCACACTGTTCCCTCCTCTTCAACATACAGGCTGCGTATGGCGTGAGATGTTTCTTTTTCAAGATGCCTTTTGAAAATAAGACTGTCACCTTTCAGATCACTAATGTCCGCTGAATAAAGTCCTGAATAAGCTGCTACCCAGAGAATGTCTTTTTTCAAAAACATAGAAATAACACCGTTTAATTTCACGCTATTTGGTTTTTCAGGATGAATTTTATAATTATGAAATTTCCCTTCCTCAAGGTTGAACCTGTCAATTCCTCCGCGCCCGCCAATCCAAATGTTTTTATTATCATCTTCAGTGAGGGTGAACAAAAAATTATGGCTGATTGAATTTTTATCATAGGGGTTATGCTTATAATTAGTAAACTTTTCAGTCGCCGGGTTAAACCTGCTCAGGCCATTTCCTGTAGCGAGCCAGATATAGCCATCACTATCTTTTTTTAATCCCCATACAATTTTATCAACAATTGAATTAGAAGAATCAGGATGATATTTATAATGAGTGAATATTTCATTTTGTAAATCTAATCGGCTCAAGCCTTCGCGTGTTCCAATCCAGAAAATCCCTGTATCAGATTCACAAATAGTGTTTACAGCATAGTCAGGTAAACTATTTATATTTCCTGGCTGATGCCTGAATATCCGGAACTTATATCCATCATAAAGGTTCAATCCTTCCTGTGTACCAATCCATAACAATCCCTTGCTATCCTGGAAAATGCAAAAGACCTGGTTTTGAGAAAGACCCTCATCTGCACCTATGTGCGTAAATTTTAATTGGTTATTCTGTGCTTGAGAAAGCTTGCTATAGACAATAATTAGCAGGAAAAACAGATAAATTATTTTCCTTAAATAAATCATCATATATCGTAGAACGACTTTATTATTAATATACTGAGAGTGTGGAATTGAATAATTAAAATAAACTTTATTTTAATATTTTCAAATGAAAATAAGAGTGTTGGCTAACTAAGCAAAGGGAAAGAGATTTTTACCTTATTTATGAAAATTTTCCGAAATGGACATTTTGAAGCATATAAGAAACTATAGTTGTTGTTGAATTCCTCCCTGTTATAAATTCATCCTTTAATCAATATAAACTCTTGGTACTCGTGTATTGATATTAGTAAGTACTTCATAAGGAATTGTTCCTGCCCATTCTGCCAGTTCTTCGCAGGTTATTGAGATATTACCGTCACTCCCAAGCAAAATAACTTCATCCCCGTTGTAAGCACTATCATTATCAATATTTACAACGAGCTGGTCCATAGAAATAATTCCGATTACAGGGTAACGTTTACCCCTGATAATTACCTCAGATTTGTTTGATAAATTTCTAAAATATCCATCGCCATAACCAACAGGAATTGTAACAGCTCTTACTTGTTTATCTGTTTTCCAAGTTAATCCATATCCAACAGGATGATTCGGTGTAATTACTTTAAAGTATATCACAAGAGATTTCCAGTTTAAAGCAGGGTTTACTATAACAATTTTAGGTATTTTTAATGATGGATAAACACCGTAAAGCAAAATTCCCGGTCTTACCATATCAAGATTTGCTTCCGGCATTTGAAGAATTCCACCGGAGTTAGATATATGCCGGATCGGAAAGGGGAGTGATTTTTTATCATAGAACGAAAGAACTTCAGAGAATCTTTCAAATTGTAATTTAGTATGGGTTAAATCTTTAGAGTCCGCATTGGCAAAATGTGAATAAATTCCTTCAACTATTACATTCTTACATTTAAGTGAAGCTTCCAGTAATTTTTCTGCATTGTAATAATGGATTCCAATTCTTTCCATTCCGGTATCTATTTTTATATGGACTTT
The DNA here is from genome assembly GCA_035266865.1 of Ignavibacteriaceae bacterium. GTDB lineage: Bacteria > Bacteroidota > Ignavibacteria > Ignavibacteriales > Ignavibacteriaceae > JAKAGZ01. The sequence goes on from DATFMR010000178.1 coordinate 27,791, forward strand.
TGCTTTTATATTTAATTTAATTGCTGTTTCATTTATCTGATTAATTTTTTCTATTGAAGAGGCAGTAATAGTTAATTCATTCTTCAAAAATAGCGGAACCTGGTTCCCCCATACCCCTCCCATAACAAGGATCGGAATTTTAATCCCATATTCTCGAAGCAATATTCCTTCTTCCACAACTGCAACACCAAGATAATCAGCCCTAATTTCCTGCATAAGCTGCGCTATCCGGATTAGCCCGTGTCCGTAAGCATTGGCCTTTAGTACTGCCATTATTTTGGATTTTCCAACCTGTTTTTTTATCGAATGGAAATTATCTTTCAATTTTCCCAAATGAACTTCAAGTTGTGTGGGTCTTACAATTTCATCAATACTAATTGTTGGATGATTGTGAGCTTTTTTCATATCAATTCTTTTTATCTATTAGGGACTAACAAAAATAAACAATACTAATCAGTTTGTGAGTACAATATTTTAAAAAATATAAATATTTATTTAAATCTTAAATTAAAAAATAATAGTGAAGATTGGCATTATTAAATTGTATTCCTCTTTTACTCTGTTTCAAAAATTAATTCCTTATTTAGCTGAAATTTGGTTAAATATAGAATTATTAGTAATATGTAAAGCCTACACTGTATTAATCAGTTTTTATGTTCTGCCTGTAATGCATTGTAAAATAATGCGTTACGGTATTGATTTGATGATTTTAATTAATAAAACGGAGAAAATAAAATGAGTAAATGTTTTGCTTTGATGGGATGGAGCCTCCCAGTAATTGAAAGTATGCAAAAAACAGGTAAACCATTCGTTGTTGTTTCATTCCCGGATTTCGAACCTTACGCAAAAGAAAATAATATTCCATTTTTAAGCTATCCTTTAAATGAATGGAGTGACACTTCAAACTCCTGGGATCTTCATGAAAAATTAAAAGCATTTAACGTGGATGTTGCCGTTCCGCTTTTTGAAGAAACTGTAGAATGGGCAGGAGCGCTGAATTCAATTTACCGTGATGACCCAAGAGTTTTAAACCGTGCTTTTCTTTTCAGGAATAAAGCAATAATGAAACGGAAAGCTTTAATTGGGGGATTGCGTGTTGGTTTATTTGAAGAGATTTATAATCGTGAAGATGTTAAAAAATTTATGAAGCGGTTAAACGAAGCTAATCTTCAGCTTGAAGGTGAATCAGATAGCTGGGTTCATATAAAACCTTTTGCGTCTGCCGGAACAGTTGGTCATCGTCTGCTCCGTTCATTCGATGATATTGATAATAAAGTTGAAGACGGTGATTTCCCATGTCTTGCGGAAAGTCACTTAAGCGGAAGTGAATTTTCCTGCGAAGGTTTTGTTCACAAAGGAAAACTTCGCTGGTTAAATATTACAGAGTACGTTCGTCTTGGACATTCGAATTTTATTCCCGAAGGAAATTATCTCCATGAAAAACGATCGAAAATCTGGGAAATGAATCAGAAGATGATTGATATCTTTGGAATTGAATTTGGAATGGTTCATCCTGAATGGTTTCTTGATGAAAATGATAATTTAAATTTTGGCGAAACTGCGTGCAGAATCCCCGGTGGGCATATTTTAGAACTCGCAAGCAAAGCATATGATTTTGACGCTCTGGCAGCATTTGTAATGGCACACGATCCTTCTTTAACAGAAGAAGAATTCGACGCAATGTTTCCACCAAAAGATGCACGTCCGGAAAACTTTTACGGAAACGTGATGATATATCCCCGAAAAGATAAAATTGAAAAACTGGAAATACCGCAGGAACTTCAGGAAGAACCTTATTTTCTCGATCACAATTTAGTTCCGCCACTGACTACTCAAAAAATTAATTCACGTGAAGGATTTGGAAATCATTTTGGTACAGTGAATTTTAAAGGCGAAGATCCTGATAGAATGAGAGAATTACTTCTGCATTATGATGATGTAGATTTTTATATATAGATAAATTAATTCTTAAATGAACGAAAGCAATACAAACACACTTATGATTGAAACACCTGAACAGGTTTATACTAATTTTGAAGAAAGTCTTGACCAATTCAAGACCGCTACAGACTTAACAAAATTGCAAAAAGCCACATCAATGATGAGCCAGGTAGAGCAATTAAGTCATACTCACAGAGGTCTTGAATTTCTTTTTGAGAAATGTTTAGAACTTGAAGATGCGGGAATATTTAAAGATACCGTTTGGGAATTTCCGCAAAAACAGGTACCCTCCCTCGTTAAAGGAACCCTGTTATCGGGGCATCCAAATTCTAGTTTTGAGATTTTGAGCGAGTTGAGAATTCTTTCCTACGCACTTGGAAAAGACGGAAGAACCCATATTAGTTCTAATGAATCGAAATCATTTCTCGAGGAAGCAGTAGTTCATAACCTTGAGTTTGCTTATGATGAACTTACCGAAGCGACACGACTAAAAATTACTCCGCAGGAACGGAGAAAACTTGTTAATCATTTTCAGTTTTTACTAAGTAAAGCAGAACTGAACGGAATTAAGGAAAGACTCGTTGAAGAAATAAAAATGATTTGCGAACAACGTCCTGTTGTTACACAAAATGTCAGAAACCTTATTCAGACTACTTATCAAAAACTAGTACTTGATGAAAAAAGTGAAATAGACAACAAACTTCAATATTATGTTGATGCTATTTACTTTCCCGCACCGATAGTAAAAAGATATCAGAAATTTGGAAATTATAAAAAAGCACTTGCCCGTGCCAATAAAGAAACCCTGGAAATAGAAGCAACGGTAATGGGAAATTACCTGCACGAAACAGGATTGACTAATCCCTACCTAGCAATGCTGCTCTGTTTTTTAATGGAAAAAAATCCCGTTCTTGTTAATAACCTGCTTCATCTTAATAGTAAAGGTATTTCAGAATGGGAACGCTACAGGGATGTTGCCAGGGAACTTGCTCTTAAAACCTTTAGTGAATTTAATCATGCCGGAATTTATGGTTTTAAAGGTATTCTGGAAAAAAGTTTATTCTCACGAAGAGCAGTAAGAGCCGGGCTAACTAACCTAAAACATATCAGCATTCATCCGGAGGTTGAAAGACGAATATTAAAGTCTGTTATGGAACCTTCGGAAAAGGTTCTCGCTAAACAATATTTGATGGGAGCGGTAATTGGAATTTTAGGACAGCCTACCGGGGTTGGACAGGGCAATAATCCAACCTGCCAATCTGCTCGCGGTATAAGTATGTGGGCGCAGCACACACCTGCTGAATTAATTAATATGATAACAATTGTTACCAGCACAAATAATTTAGTATTGAGATTTGAAAATCATGAACTTGAATCTATGAAACTGGTAAAAGGACTTGTTGGTGAACTTGATCATAATCTTGACGCAGTATCTGTAGTTTTAATTCCTCATCTTGATAAAATTTATAACGAAATGATGAACCGTTCTTCAAATCGTGGAGATGATCCCCATAGATGGACTAACCCGGCTTTTTACGGGAGCCTTGTTCCGGTCGGTTTTGCTTCCCCATATAGTTACCTGACAAAACGGATCGAAAATTTCAGAAATTTTATCCGGCTTTTCTATAATGTATTTCATCCTCTTTATAATGGTGGAAGGGAATTAGTATATCCGATTCCGGTCGGAATATTTATAACAACCTCAAAAGGAGATATGCTTGGTTTTCACGCGGTTTCACTTCTACGGGTAGCACAAAATAAAAAGAATAATGAATACAGAGCGTATTTTCTAAATCCGAATAATGAAGGCCGACAGGATTGGGGACAGAATATAAGACCATCAGTTTATGATAACGGGGAAAAACATGGTGAATCATCTCTTCCCTTTTACCAGTTTATTGCCCGGGCATACGCATTTCACTTTAACAACTTAATTGCGGAAAATCAAAATGAACCTGTTCCTGAAGAAGAAATTGAAAAAGTTGAAAAACTTGCAAAAGAAAGCTGGGGCAGATCTTATCAATGGAGTAATTAAAGATGGTCAGGCATTCATCATATATTGAACTCAGTCAATCTTCACTAAAAAAAAATATAAATTTTATCCGCAAAAAAATTGGTTCACATCCTAAAATTTCGGCTGTTGTTAAAGCAAACGCATACGGGCACGGAATTCCTCAAATTGTTCAGATGCTTGAAAAATGTGGAGTAGATTATTTTGCAGTTGCTTCTGCATCCGAAGCGGAGGAAGTATTTCAAAACTGTTCGGAAAAAAGCCGCATTATGATAATGGGTATTTTGTACGATACTGATATTGAATGGGCAATAGAGAACGGAATAGAATTTTATGTTTTTGATTATAACAGGTTTCAGATAGTAAAAGAAAAATCTAAAAAGATCGGTAAGCCGGCAATCGTGCATATAGAGGTTGAAACAGGCACAAACAGAACCGGTATGAACTGGAGAGACTTTAAAAAGGCTATTACCTTTCTGAAAAAAAATAAAGAGTTATTCACTTTCCAGGGAGTTTGTACACATCTTGGTGGAATCGAAAATATAAATAATCAATTCAGAATAAAACCTCAAATTCAAAAATTTAATGAGGCAATTAAGGAACTAAGGAAAAAGAAATTTATGCCAACATACAGGCACATGGCGTGCTCGGCAGCGGCACTTGCATATCCCGAAACTCATTATGACCTGGTAAGAACCGGTGTTGTTATATATGGATTCTGGCCCAGTCCTGATACTTATCACCTGCATTTGCAAGACAGCGGAAAATTAAAAGACAGTCCGTTAAAACGTATCATTAGCTGGAAAACCAATGTAATGGATATTAAAGACGTGAAAGAAGGTGAATTTATTGGATACGGAACGGCTTACCAGGCTTACCGAAATTTGCGAATAGCTGTAATACCTGTCGGTTATTCAAATGGCTATCCAAGAGGACTTTCCGGAAAAGGTTATGTTTTACTAAAAGGAAAAAAAGCACCTATAACCGGGTTGATAAATATGAACCTTTTCATGATTGATATAACTCACATTAAGGACGTTCAAATAGGAAGTGAAGTTGTTCTACTTGGCAAACAGGGAAACAATGTTATTTCAGTAAGTTCCTTTACAAATTTTACAAACCTACTAAACAATGAAATGCTTAGTCGTTTGCCTGCAGCAATTCCAAGAAAGATTGTTAGTTAAAATTTTTAATCTAAAAAAAATGAAAAATTTTTTAAGCAAAATTAATCTTGCTTTGAGGGGAATTATGGAATTTGGAATAATAGTCTCCACCGGCTACTGGGGATTTCAAACGGGGCATACTACAATTACCAAAATTATTTTGTGCATTGCTTCTCCACTTATTGTTTTTGGCTTTTGGGGTACTGTCGATTTCAGAAATTTTGGTCCAATTTCAGAGCATCTTCGATTAATACAGGAATTATTGTTATCCGGTTTGGCAATAGCTGCATTATATTTTGCAGGTCTGCCTTCCCTGGCCTTGGTGCTGGGAATAATTTCGGTTTTGCACCATATATTAGTTTACTTTTTAGGTGAAAGATTATTGAAACAGCAATAACTGCGGTACTTTTTAGCTCATTTACCTCCCAAACTTGAAATTTCCTAACTCATTTTTTAGTTTCTATAAAATTTTGAAAAAAACGATGGATTATAATGGTAAATCTAAAAGTCTTAATTAGTGGTGCAGGAGTTGCCGGACTTACGTGCGCTGCTTTGCTGGAAAAACAGGGAATAAAGCCTCAAATCATTGAAAGAGAAAAAGAAACGAATTTTAATAAATCCGGATATATGCTTGGATTGCTTCCTCTAGGCGGAAGAGTACTAAATCAACTTGATCTTAAAGAAGCTTATGTAAATACCAGTACACGAATGGAAAATTATGAAATTTTTAATGAGAAAGGAGATAAATTAAAATCTTATCCACTTAAATATATAAATGAAAGCTACGGACATTATGGTGGAATTAGCAGGGAAAAATTAATTGAACTTATTCTAAATAGAGTAAAAAGCAAAATTATTTTTGATTCCGAAATTAAATCCTTGAAAAATAAAGGCAATAAAGTTGAGGTTAATTTTGAAGATGAAAAAACAAATATCTTTGATTTAGTAATTATTGCTGAAGGATTACATTCCAAAAGTAGAAAACTTTTATTATCAGAAAATGAATTCAATTATTATGAAACCGGCTGGGGTGGCTGGGTTACCTGGTTGAATGAAAAACCAGATACATCATATCGTGAATTCTGGGGTAACGGTAGTTTTTTAGGGCTTTATCCTGTCGAAAATAAATTGGGAGCTTTTTTAGGCGGGCCTGTCAATCATATAAAAAAAATAGGAAAGGATAACTTTATTAATGAAATTAAAAATAAGTTATCAGGTGATAATATACTTGTAAATGAAGCATTAGAATCTATTAGTAAAGATAAACATCCTTTCATTTGGAATTTTCATGATTGTAAATCCTCAACATGGTATAAAGGAAGTATTGTACTGTTGGGAGATACAGCAACTGGATTTTTGCCCACTGCGGGTGTCGGTGCTTCTATGGCAATGGACTCAGCTTCAGCCCTTTCCGATGAATTATCAAGGGCAGATGAAGACCATATCAATTATGCATTAAAACTTTATTCAAAAAGGCAGAAAGCAAGAGTTGAGAAGGCACAGAAAGATTCCAGAAATCTTGGAAAATTTATGTTTTTAAATTCAAAATTTAAAGCTGCGATAAGAAATAGGGTTTTAAAATTTTATACATTGCAAAGAATGTTATCAGATTTATCCGGAATAATGGAAGGAAACTGAAATAAATAAGCCCCGAATAACGGGGCTATATTTACCAAATTATTTTTTTATTTCTGCGGTTTTTCGTCCTTTAGGGCTTTTTCGTCTTTCTTTTTTTTCCATTCTTTACTGTCTTTATCTTTTTTCATATCTCCAATATTTGGTATATGAAATTTTGTACCGAGTTTACCAAGCTGTTCCATATTTATCTTGCCAACTATATTTACAAAAGTAGCCTCTCTGCCATTTCCTCTTTTACTATCTACTGAGGCAACTACCAGCCCGAGTACGTTTTCATAATCCCCCGAAGGAAGAACATAAATGTTTGTGTTCTCGCCTTTGTTTTTCATCTTGAATATTCTTTCCCATTTCCTGCCGGTAAGTTGTTTATCAATACTATTTATTTTTTCCATCACAGCATTTTTATTTGATTCATCAACTCCAAATGAATTTACCCTGATTAATTTCAAATTAGCAACAAGCTGTCTGAATTCAGGTTTTTCATCTCCTCCTAATTTTGAAAGCATTTTCAGCATATTTGATTCAAGTTCAATATCGGTCACACGCTCTCCCTGCATAAATTTTGACATATCACTTAAATCCAAATAACCCGGATCATTTTTATAATCTTCTTTTTCCTGCGCTGATACATTTGCCCCTGCAAATGTAATTAGCATCAAAAATGTGAACATTAATTTTATCATTTTTCTACCCTCCATTTAAATAATTGTTTAAGACTTTAATACTCTTTTCTATTGGTTCATTAATTTTTTCTTTTATTACGTTGATTTCTATTGCATTGCTGGTTTGATTAAAGTAAGCGTTAATAATTGAAAATGATTCATTTAAATCTCTTTCTGCTTTTATCACTTCTGTTTGTGTGTAATCATAATTCGGTGAATTATTTGATATTATCAAATAAGATGAAATTCCACCAATCAACAAAAGTGTAAAAGCAGCAGAAAATACAGGCTTTCGAACAAAAGCTTTAATAAAGAATTCAATAAGATTGTTTTTTTTCTGAACTTTAATATTCGTCTGACCTGTATAAACTTCATTATTTAAAGAATGGACTTCTTTTGCAGTTTGCCTGTATTCATTCAGAAGTTTTTTTACTTCCGGATTCTTTCTTGCATCCAGGTAGATTTTAATTTCATCCACAAACCCTGCATCACCGTAAGCGACCGAAACTATTTTATCAATATATTCATGTGATAAATTATTAATTTTCATGGCTTCTGTACT
>DATFMR010000179.1:0-25869 GCA_035266865.1 Ignavibacteriaceae bacterium
ACACGTTTCCCAGGAGGAAATAGATAAAATACTCGATAAAATAAGTCAGTCGGGTTACCAGAATCTTTCGCAGAGAGAAAAGAAAATTTTGTTTGAAGCAAGCAAAAAAATGAAATAATCTAAAAGAATTGGGAAAAAGAATATCTAAATATTATAAGAGAATTTTTATTGTCTCTTTTTGTCTACTTTTCCCATTTCTTTTTTTATTCTCATCCTGTTCTGATGATAACAAAATAAAAGAGGGAAAATTTATCAAAATATACACTGACCTTGTAATAGCCAAAGATACTTCGAAAATAAAAACCAGCGAATTAAAATCTATCATTTTTAAGAAATACGAAATCTCCAATACTGATTACGAAAACACTTTGACATATTATAATGAAGATCCGCGCAGGTGGGACGAATTTTTCAAAAAGACAATTGATTATATTCAGAAGTCTAAAGAGCAGAATCCTTAACTTTGTGTTTTGCAAGTGCAATTCTTATTAAAGAATAATTTATTTCATCGGGAAATCTTTTTTTCAAATCTTTAATGTCAGCAAATCCATTCTCTATTTCATTAAAAATTTTATTCAACTGATCGGGAGTGATAATAGAAGTTAAATCCACGGCTGGTTCATATTCAATTATGCTTTCAATTTGCATTGAAATAACTGCCTCGGATAATTTTCTCAAAGAAGCAATACTTTCCAGATCGTATCCTTTTTTAAGTAATTCAAAAGTCTCTTTAATATTAGCCGGAATATTTTTATCCTTATTAACTACTTTTTTGTTATTGAATGAGGAAAGGGCTTCCAGGAATTCATTACCGATTTTATTGAACATTCTTTGTGAAAAACCATCTATTTTTAGAAGTTCAGCTTCGGTTTTCGGCTTTTGAATAGCAACTTCACGCATAACTTTATCAGGACAAATAACCATTCCGCTTTGCAAAAATCTTTTTGCAGCCCTGCTCCTGATATCTCTTAATTTATTAAACAGCTCAAGATTTATTTCATAATCATCAAAATTAGTTTTAGCTAAATTTGAACTGATTTTAATATTTAATTTCTCAGGCTGTTTTACCTTTACACTCAGATTTTTATTTGCTTCTCTTTTTACCTTACCGTGTGATACCAGGTTTTGAAGAACAGTTTTCAAATCATTTTTTGAATAATTACTGCACGCTCCAAATGAAGAAAGTTGTTTTGCATATTCCGCACTACTTTTACCAAGCAAAATATTTAAAAGATCATTTTCCGTTAACGAATTCCCGGATTCATTTAAAGAATTAGCGATTATTTCTTCTAGGTATTCTGTAGTCATTTCCGGTAATTTTGCACTGCCTGTGCAGTTGTCGCATTTTCCACATTTGTAGGTTGAAACCTCTTCTCCGAAATATTTCAGTATAAATTTAAACCGGCATTCACTGCTGAATACAAACTCTATCATTGAATCAATTTTACCCTGGTGTCTCAGGAAATTCTCGTTGATTTTTTTGTAATCCAGGGTTAATCTTTTTGCTTCGATTCTCGGCACGGTGAGCAAAACATTTTCTTTACCGAGTGATCTTTTATACGTGGTAATTCCAAGATTATCAAGAGTAATTAAATTTTGTTCGAGATCATTTTCTGCAATATCTGTTTGCTGTGATAACTGCTGAAGTGTAAATTCTATTCTTGATGAAAAAATATTGCTTCCATATTCCCTTAAGAGAAACAGCAGTATTTCTTTAAACTCGTTGTTTGTTGATTTCTTTATGAAAGTTTTAAGTCTTTCTTTATCAAAATTTATCTGAATAAAGGACTTCCGGTTATATTCGGATAAATGTTTTAAATAACCGCCGGATTCCAAAATTCTTAAAGTTGAATGGAGTAACCCGCGGCTTACAGTCCTTTTACAGTAGGATGTCAGGAATTCCATGTTAATTGGTATTTCTTCATCCGGTTTATTTGCAACTGCAACTTTTGAATAGTCACAAATTCCATTGTAAATATTCAGTATCAATTCTTTATCGGGATATGAATTAGTGATAAAAAATTTCTGAATATTAATATCGCTTTCATCGTGTAAAAGATAGGCGAAAGATTCTTTTCCGTCTCTTCCGGCTCTCCCGATTTCCTGGTAATAATTTTCAATCGACCCCGGTGTATTGTAATGAATTACCAGCCTGATATCCTTCTTATCAATTCCCATCCCGAATGCGTTTGTAGCGGCAATAACCGGGATCCTATCATTCAAAAAATCGTCCTGTATTTTCTTCCTTTCTTCCGAAGCCATCCCGGCGTGATAATATGAACAACCTATCCTATTCATATTTAAAAATTCGGAAACTTCTTCAGCTTTTTTTCTTGAAGATGTGTAAATGATTGCCGGAGTTTTATATTGTTTAATCAGGGTGTAACAATTTTCTTTTTTCTTTTTAGTAATCAATACATTTATTGCAAGGTTTTCTCTTTCGAAACCTTTTACAAATTTTTTCGGGTTTTTAAGAGATAACTGTTCTATTATATCTTCAACAACTTCAGGAGTAGCCGTAGCAGTGAAGGCGGAAATCTTTTTTATTCCGGCGTATTCTGCAAATTCTTTTATCTTTCTGAAACTAGGTCTGAAGTTATGTCCCCACTCACTGATGCAATGAGCTTCATCCACAAAAAGATGAGAGGGGTTTAGTGATTTCAACCTTTCAGCAAAGGTTAAATTCTCCAGTCTTTCCGGTGCGACGTACAAAATTTTAGTCTTCCCGAATGAAATATTTTGTAAAACATTTTCTGCTTCGTAAAATTCCATTGAACTATTTATAAATGCAGAAAGGTCCTTCGATGATTTAAGCGAATCTACCTGGTCTTTCATCAAAGCGATAAGGGGTGAAACGATGATTGAAAAGTTATCGGAAACCAGGGCAGGCACCTGGTAGCAAATTGATTTACCCGCACCCGTGGGCAACACCGCAACTACATTATTCCCGGCTAAAATGGCTTCAATAATTTCCAGCTGGTTTTGCCGGAATTTTTCAAATCCGAAATATTTTTTAAGCGCTTCCTGTGGCTTCATTAAGCTATAATCTTTTGCAGATTTTTGAAATGATGAACCAAAATTTAAGCAAAGTTTTTATTTAATGGTTTTAACTTTTCAATCCGGCAGTAAATTTTGCCGTTTATCTAATTTAATAAACTCTTTATCAATATTGCTCTATAATTTTGGTTATATTCAGGTAATTTAATATGAAATTCATCAACAAATAATATAAAAATTATGAATACAATTGAAACAACCGGACTTACCAAGGTCTATTCTTCCTCTATGGGAAGGCGAAGAGTCCAGGCATTGCTTGATCTCCACCTCTCAGTACCGCAGGGTACAATTTTTGGACTGCTTGGTCCGAATGGGGCAGGAAAAACTACACTCGTGAAATTACTACTGGGTATAACTTTCCCGACTGTGGGTTCAGCAAAAATACTCGGTGAAAATATCAATAATTACAAAGTTAAAAAGAGAATCGGTTATCTTCCTGAAAACCACAAATATCCGCCCTACCTGACCGGGGGAGAAGTCCTGAATTTCTTTGGAAAATTAAGCGGGCTTGAAGGAAAGTCACTTGAAAAGAAAATTGATGAATTACTTGATATGATGAAATTGTTAAAATGGAAGAAAACAAAAGTGAAAAATTATTCAAAAGGAATGATGCAGAGACTCGGACTTGCGCAGGCTATGTTAAATGAACCTGAACTGATTTTTCTTGATGAACCGACCGACGGTGTTGATCCGATAGGGAGAAAAGAAATAAGAGACATACTTCTCGATTTAAAAGCACAATCGAAAACTATATTTCTTAACAGTCATCTATTATCCGAGGTTGAATTAATTACTGACCGTGTTGGAATTCTTAATAAAGGAAAACTTTTGCAGGAAGGGACAGTCCAGGAATTAACTGATAAAGAGGAATACCTGATAAACATTGATGAAGAATCAGGCTCACTTCCTGATAACATTAATACTTCAATACTGATGAAATTAAACAAAGGGAAATATTCTTTAAAAGTTAATGATATTGTTGAACTCAATAAGATTATTGATCAAATGCGAGGTGGTGGAGTTATGATCAATGAAATAATTAAACATAAAGATACTCTTGAGGATATGTTTATTAATCTTATTACTGAATCTGAAAAGGAGAACCAGGCATGAAAAATATATTAGTAGTATCCTGGTACACCATCAGGGAAGCAATGGCAAGAAAAGTTTTTATTTTCTTTAGCGGAATTTCAGGACTGGTTGTAATTTTTACGGCAGTTATACTGGGAGTAACAAATGTCGATTCTATTGTCCAGGGATTTGCCGGAAAAAATGCTGCACCCATGATGGCGGAAATTGTTTCAAAACTGGAAATTGCTATCACCACTCCTTTGGCATCTCTTGGTTTACTGCTTGCGATTTTTGCAAGTTCAAGCTTTATTCCTATTATGCTTGAAAAGGGAAATATTGACCTCCTTTTATCAAAGCCTGTTTCACGAACCCAGTTATTGTGGGGAAAATATTTGGGAGGACTTTTAGTAGTATTTCTGAATATTGCTATTCTTATTATCGGTGTGTGGTTAAGCATATCAATAAAATTTTCGTTGTGGTCGTTTACATTTCTCTGGAGCATACTGATAATCACATTTACATTTGCGGTATTATATTCAATAATTGTGCTCTTCGGAGTGATTACAAAAAGTTCGATGTTCGGAATGATGATTGCTTATTTGATATTTCTGATACTTAGTCCGCTTCTAAAGTTTGGGCACGGAGATTTGCAAAATATTATCAGCAGTGAATTCTGGAAAGGCGTAATTGATACTTTATATTATATTTTTCCCAAAACGTCGGAACTGATGTCCAATACAATATTAACCCTTGCGCAAGGGCAGGGGATTGAAAATTATCAGCCGCTCTGGACTTCATTTGTTTTTCTTGCAGCAATGATGTTTATAAGTAATTACATTTTTAACAAAAAAGATTTCTAAATTTGGAGTGTACAAAAAATAAATTGAGTTAAAAATGGATAACGGAAACTTAAAACTTGAAGATTTACTGGATAAGGCTAAACTTGCTTCCTCCGGCGAAAGAATAAATAAAGTTGCTGTTATCGGTGGGGGAGTAATGGGACAGGGAATTTCTCAAACTCTTGCCGGTGCAGGAATAGACACGATCCTGATCGAAAAGGATACCGAACATCTTGATAGGGCGAAAAATAATCTTGCCGATTCAATGGACCGGGAAATTAAAAGATGGACTTTAACACAGGCAGAAAAGAAATCTGTAATGAGCAGAATTCAATGGGAAATAAACCTGGATAATGTTCAATACTGTGAATTAGTTATCGAAGCTGTTGATGAAGAATTTGAATTAAAGAAAAATATATTTCAAAAACTTGATGCACTGGCAAAACCGAATACAATATTTGTTTCAAGTGCTTCCACACTAAGCCTTACAAAAATTGCTGAAACTACAAACCGGCCGGATAAAATTATTGGAATGCATTTTCTGAACCCGGTTCCTAAAATTCCTCTTGTTGAGCTGGTTAAATGCCTTCATACTTCAAATGAAACAATGGAAACGGTTAAAGCATTCGCTTCTAAAATCGGCAAGACTCCTGTTGAAGTTTATGAATATCCCGGTTTTATTACCACAAGAGCGATAGTTCCACTCTTAAATGAAGCAATGTATATTCTGCTGGAAGGTGTGGCAACTGCAAAAGATATTGATACTGCAATGAAACTTGGATATAATTTTCCAACAGGTCCGCTGGAAATGGCTGATATGATGGGACTTGATGAAGTCTTAACCTGGATGGAGACACTCTGGAAAACGCTCGGTGAACCCAGGTACAGAGCCTGCCCGATTTTAAGAAAACTTGTCAGGGAAAGAAAACTCGGTAGAAAAACCGGCGAAGGATTTTATAAATATGATGAGAATGGAAAAATTATTACACAATAGCGGCTGCTATTTAAAATTGAAATTGGGGGACCTACAATGAAAATTCTTGTATTAAATTGCGGAAGCTCTTCTATAAAATACCAGTTTATTGATACAATTGAGCAAACCTGGCTTGCAAAAGGTATGGTTGAAAGAATCGGAATGACGGGTGCGGTTCTTACTCACAAAAGATATGATGAACACGATATAAAAATTGTTGGTGAAATTCTCGATCACACCGCTGCTATTGAATATGTACTTGGTGTTATGTTGAGTAAAAATCACGGTGTAATTGATATTAAAGAAGATATTGATGCTGTTGGTCACAGGGTTGTTCACGGGGGGGAAACATTTTCCGATTCCGTACTAATTACTGATGAAGTTATTAAAGTTTTGCAGGATAATATTGAGTTAGCACCACTACATAATCCACCGAACATAAAAGGTATCCAGGCAGTCCAGAGGATTCTTCCTACAACACCTCAATGCGCGGTTTTTGATACAGCATTTCACAGCAAGATGCCGCCGAAAGCTTTTCTATACGGGATTCCATACGATCTTTATAAAAAATATAAGATCAGGCGATATGGTTTTCACGGTGCATCACACCTTTATGTTTCTAAACAAGCTTCGGAAATGCTAAAGAAAAATTATGAAGATTTAAAAATCGTTACTGCTCATCTCGGTAACGGATGCAGCATGGCAGCAATTAAAAACGGACAATCAGTAGACACAACCATGGGCTTTACGCCTCTTGAAGGATTGTTAATGGGAACCAGGAGCGGAGATATTGATCCTTCCGTAATTTTATATATTATGGGAAAGGAGGGACTTACACTTCACGAGGCAGGAACTTTGCTCAACAAGCACAGTGGATTGATAGGAATCAGCGGTGAGAGCAGCGATATGCGCGAAATTATAGATGCAGTCAAGGATAATCAGAAAAGATCCAAATATGCATTTGATGTATTCACTTACAGGATTAAAAAATATCTCGGAGCATATGCGGCTTCTATGGGCGGACTTGATGCTTTTGTTTTTACCGGGGGTATTGGTGAAAATTCACCAGATGTACGCAGAAGTGTTTGTTCTGATCTTGAATTCCTTGGAATTAAGATTGATGAAGAAAAAAACAATAACAATGAACTTAAAATATCTTCGGAAGATTCAAAAGTTGCCGTGCTGAGAATTCCGACAAACGAAGAACTTGTAATTGCACTCGATACCATGGAAATTGTTCAGGAGAAATCAAAAGAAGAAATTAGTAATTAATTTTTTCTTCTTCCGGAAAAATATTATATCTTTTAAAAAGATTGATAGTAAAAGGGAAGTGTTATGGATCTTGGAATTAAAAATAAAAAAGCTCTTGTAACCGCATCAAGCAAAGGAATCGGTAAGGCTGTTGCAGAAGCATTGCTTGCCGAAGGATGTGAAGTCGGTATTTGTTCAAGAAATAAAGACGACCTAGTTGAAGCTGCGGACGAGTTTAAAAATAAATTTGGCAAGGATGTATTCTGGTGCGTTTGTGATTTAAACAAGTTAAAAGATATTGAAAATACTTTTAATGCATTTATTAAAGAATTTGGGCAGATAGATATCCTTGTAAATAACTGCGGAGGACCCGCACCTGGTTTTTTTGAAGATACAAATGAAGAAAAATGGCAAGCTGCTTTTGAACAGGTGCTGATGAGCTCGGTAAGGTTCAGCAGGCTTTCGGTTTCATATATGATGAGGCACGAGTGGGGGAGAGTAATAAATATTACATCAATTTCAGTAAAACAGCCGATAAATAACCTGATACTTTCAAATTCATTAAGAAGCGGGTTAACGGGTTTTGCAAAATCACTCAGTAACGAAATGGGCAAGTATAATATAACTGTTAATAACGTTGCCCCGGGCTATACTTTAACAAACAGGTTATATGAACTTGCTGTTGTAAGAGCAAAACAGTCCAACACATCCCACGAAGCAATTCTTGCAGATATGGCAAAGGAAATTCCTGCAAACAGGCTTGCTGGCCCGGAAGAAATTGCTTCCGTTATTACGTTTTTAGCCTCGGTGAAAGCGGGTTATCTTACAGGCGCAACAATCCAGGTTGATGGCGGCCTAACTAAAGGATTACTATAATTTATTTCTTTAGGTTTTGAAAAATATAAACCCTTAGAGGACAACTACAAAGTTTTTTGTTTCCATAAGAAAAATCAAAAGTACAAGAATTTGGTTCCTCCATACATTCAATAAAACTATTTAATCCTAAACCTCTGGCTTTACCTATTTGTTTAAAATTTGAATTTATACAGGAAAAATCCTTCCGGCATTTTATTGAAGCTTTTAATTGGTCTATTTTGGTATGTGATTCCTTTTGCATAAACTCCCCGTCTTCAAATCCTATTTAATGAGAATTTTATTAATAATCAAAATTCATATTAAGTGATTTTTATAAAACAAAGAAACCTTTATTGCGAAATGTTTACAAGAAAATTCCATTTGGAATTAATTTTTGTAATTATTTTTTCATATACTTCCAATTTAATGGTTTACCGTTACTTAGATAATCAATTGATGTAGTAATTCTTTTATCTCTAGTGGTTTCAGTTTTGGCTTCTGTGATCCATTCTATGTATTCATTTTTGTGTGATTGGCTAAATTTATCAAATGTTATTTTTGCTTTCTTGTTTTTGTTTAATTTGATTCTAAAATAACCTGGAATTTCCAGTTGTTTTCTCACAGTAACTTTTTTCTTTATGGGTGATTTAATTCCCGGTTCGTTCAACCTGGCTGCCTCTTTTACAATTTTCACGAGTTTAGTTTGCGAAGGTAGATCAGAAATTTTTGTTATTCGACCAAATTGTCCCATTGCCTGTTGATCGGATGGATTTAATAAACCCTTTTCCTGAAGAATAGCAGCCCGCCAAAATCCAAATGTACAGTGTTCTTTAAATGCGCCCATATTACAAAGAATCCCACCTTTGTATAAGAAATTAGGGAAGCTCCATTTAATCTTTTCTTCAACACCAGGGCAGCCTTTGTGAACAGTTTCACGAATAAACGATAAAATTGGTTTTGCAAAATCCTGTGACTTTGCGATATATGCGTCTACTTTCTTATCCTTTTTTCCCATTTCTTTACTCCTTAACCCAATTCAAATTTATAACAGGGCTGCCGGGATCTTTAATTTTCCTTAATTCCACTGCAAATTTTTCTTTCAATCTCCAGACCAATGAAGTTGAAAAACTGTTATCAGATTTCTCTGAAATTTTTCCATACTTTTTAATTAATTTTTCCCGCCATTCAGTATATAAATTTTCAAGTTTTTCCATTCCGTATAAAACAAGTGAAATTTGATTAACTCCTTCGGATTTTTCATCTAATAAAACTGTTGCTCTTCCAAATGTATTTCCAAATTTATTGTCCCAGGCAATTTCAGTTTTAATTATACTTACCGGGTTAGCTCCTGATTTCTTAATTAATTCTTTTGTATCCTTAAAATCCATTCCCCACTTAACGGCAGGAAAAGCCTTTATAAATTGTGATGGATGCGGGATATTTTTTCCCTGATTTATATTGATTGGGACGAAACTTTGTGTACTATTACTTTGTCCATTAATTACTTCGAGTAATAGAAGCAGAATGATTGGCAGGCTGCTATATTTCAATTTCATGGACTTAATAATTCTCATTTAAATCCTGATGATATTTTTTTTAAGATCAAATCATAAAATAATGCTTTAATAAATCCTATTCAGTTTTATATGGAGGTGCTTCAATCGGGAGTTTTTGGCCCGAGTTTACAATTTCAACCGCTTGTGCAAACCTTTTTTGAAATGTTCCCTCAGTTAATCCAGTTGCTATATTTGTTTGTACCTTCCTTTTGGATACTATTGTAACCTTAGAATTGTTAGTATCTATTTTATCAATCCAGACTCCTATTAAACTCCCTGCCGAAATAAAATTCTGGCCAACTGTGGTAAGCATATATCCCTGACTTTTATGTTCTTCAATAGTTTCACAACCCTCCCATCTTAAAACTGTCATTGCAATATCCCATGCCTGATCCTGGTTAACAGGATAAGAAATAGCAGTTCCATCATCTTTGCTTTTAAGTACATCGCTCATAGATGCACAACCGCCAATTGTAAGACTGATGAAAAATAATACGATTAGTATTGATTTTATTCCTTTCATATCTCTCCGGGGTTATTTTTTAAAAAGATATTTAAATATAAAAAACAGCATAATTATATTAGAAAAATTAACAAGTTGAAGATAACTTTACAATAATTAAATTAGGATATTCCTTATATAAACCGAACTTTAATTGAGTTCAGTAGAGAACATCAAATAATTAATGGTACACCAAATTATTAAACGTGATCTAATTAGGTACTAATTTCAGCTTTCTTTTTTATTGTTTTTTTTACAGGTTTTCCGTTTTTGCTCAACAAAGATTTCTTCATTTCTGCAATTTCATAGCCCGAGTCTTTTGCATTTTCCTTTAACATATTAAAGAAAAGAAAACGACTTTTTATGCTATCCAGTATTTCCTTTTCTTTCTGCTTCTCATCTTTAAATAATTCTATCATTGACAGAATTAATAACCAATTTAACAGATCTTCGAAACTTTCTTTATGGAGATACATATTTCCTTTGTAGCTATGAATATTTAACAATACGGACATACTTTTCCCATAAAGAATATCAGAAAAATAGATTACATTTTTCTCTTTATTATTAATTATATCGATTCTGTTCCTCCAGAGATGGAGTTTTTCGTTTGAAATTAAGGACTTAATTAAATAGATTTTTTTATAGGATTCATCATTTGACAAGCCCTGCCCGGAAAAGTATTTATTCAATATTTTGTATGTGTCAATTTTATCAAAAAGATAAGATATTTGTGCACCGTGATTATAAATATTTTCAAGGAAAATCAGGGGCAAAAGTGTTCTAAATAAATTTTCAGGTATCATTTTAATCAGTTCTTTCTGCCAATTTGGCTTTCTATTACTACTTTTATTTTTGTTATTAAATCCATTTATACCTTTAAGGGAAAGTAAATCCGTATTTAACGATTTTATGATCTCATCAGAATTTATTTTGGTTCCGTTCAGTATGTTTATTTTATTAACTACGTCATGAATCTTTTCATATAATCCCGAGGATATTTCTTCTTTTTTGCCGTCAATAAAATTTTCAATGTTGTTTAAGAAATCCGGGTTAAGTAATTTAGCAAATGATTCCTGTACAGGTTTTAAATTTAATTCAAATAAAGCAGCCTGAATTGAACTGACTCCGTTTCCATTGAGAAAATAATTTAACCTCTCATAAGTACCATCGGAATCATAAATTTCTTTAAAGTCCAGCAATAACCTGTATTGATAACCTTCCAGATTAAAATGAAGGCCGTTATGTGAAATTTGTTCGCCGGAAATTAAATATTCCAGATTGCTTTTATGATCGCGATAGGTGTAAAAATATTTATCTGAAGTTTTAATATCCAAAGCCTCGGATATGCTTTTTGATCTGAAATTTCCTTCTGTTTCAAAATTAATTTTAATGGCACTATGACTTATTTCTCCACTACATCTTTCATATGCATTATTATAAATTACAAGAGCCTTTTCATCTCCATGCTTGTTGGAAAATGCCAAAACATTTTCGTTTAGAAATCCTCTATCATCAAAGAAATCAAAAAATTCAAAATCCTGAACCTGGCTGAACAAATACCTCTTTTTCATTAGCGGAAAAATTTCTTTTTCGTGCCTCCTGATCAATTCCGAATCAGGGAGTTCATTGTAATAGGCTCTTTTATATTCCATGCCATATTTCTCTTTATAGCCTTCTATCTGACCATGACCAAACATCGGAAGCCCTGGAAGCGTAACAACCAAAACAGCAACTCCAAAATATTTATCTCCGTTTCCAAATTGATTTAATGCCGTATCTTCATCGGGGTTACTCATAAAGTTTACGTATCTTTTTAATATTTCAGGATTAAATTCAAGTGTATTTTTAATTAGTTCTCTGTATTTATTATTTTCTTCTTTCATCATCATATGCATAAAGGCACTGTTGTAAACACGATGCATTCCAAGCGTTCTTACAAAATATCCTTCCATTAACCAGAATGCTTCGGCAAGCAGGAGTGTTTCGGGCATTTCAAGGTTCATTCTGTCCACAACTTCTCTCCAAAATTCTTTTGGCATTACAAAATCAAAATTTGATCTTGTCATTGAGAAATCTGATCTGGAGGGAATTGCACCCCCGGTTCCGGGTTGGGGGAACCAGAGTCTTGCATAGTGTTTTTTTGTAAGAGTCATTGCAGCATCAAATCTTATGACAGGAGTTTTATTAGCTACGTGTTTTATTGTTTGATATAATGCTTCTCTTACTTCGGGATTTAGTAAATTCAATTGTGCTGTGTCGTTCCACGGCATTGAGGTTCCATCATTACCATGATAGATGTACCTGATATGTCCTGTTAGATTATCCTTTCTCTGGAAAACTACCGCTGCATCCTGATGTGTATAATATTTATCTTCAATTCGTATTTCAATTCTTGGATCGTCTGAAAGATTCGGTCCGTTAAATGTATAATTTGGAAATGGAGGAAATTCCGATTGAACAAAATAATCAGGTTTTTCAATTACCCATTTTGAAAAAATTCCGACGTGATTTGGTACCATATCACTTGCTAATCTGATTCCTCTCTGCCACGCACGGTATTTCAAATTTTCAAAAGCATTTTCTCCGCCGATTTCTCCGGCAATAACATAATCATATAATGAATAAGCTGAAGCCGCTGCTTCGGGATTTCCTGTCATCTGCTTAATTTTTTTTGAAGCACTGCTTCTTTCCCAGATTCCAATGAGCCAGAGAGCAGTAAAATTCCATCTTGCCAGATCATCAAGTTCTTCATCTGGAATTTGGTCCATAGTTCTGATCTCACGATTATATTTTCTTGAAAGCTGATCGAGCCAGACATATATATTTTTTGCAATCATCACGACCTGCGGCATCCAGTCAACATCCCGGGTAAATTTTTCATATTCCTGGTAAAAGTAGCTGCTTTCTGCTTCGGATAAAATTTCTCCGGATTTTATTTTATCCCGGATCAATCTATAAAAATCGATATCATATTCAGGAACCGGAGGCGTTGATTTTTGAAATCCTCCTATTTTAAAAATTCCGGCATCTTCGGCAAAAAGATCTTTGCTTAATAAAAGCCTGTTTCCGAATTTTTCATAAATATAAATGCCCCAATGCTTTTGTATATAATTTAGCTGATCATCCAGGTTATTTGGATTTGATATTATAGGCATCATTAAAAACTGAGTTAGCGGAAGGTTTTCACTTCCAAATGGTTTTTCCTTTTGAAAAAAACTCCCTGTTTCATCCAACAATTTTTTGTATTGTGTTTTATTCTTTAATCCTTCATCAGAATAAATTTCATTTAATGCTTCAGTAGCAGGATTACTGTTACTGATATTTAAAAGAATCAGCTCTTCAAGAACAATTTCCCGATTGTCTTTGCCGCCGGTTGTATCATTTAAATATTCTACAATTGATTTCTTCTTTTCTGCTATTTGGGGAGGAGGAAAATCCGCAACGAATTGAACCAGTACATTTTCAAAATATGTGGTTCCGGTTTTGTCAGCTAAATAATTAATGGCGCGTTTGAATACACCACTATTTTCTTTTTCATATTCACGAATTATAAAATGTGATATCTCATGTAAAAGTCCGGTAGCATTAATTTGGCCCGGGGTTACAATTTTATCCGGGGAACTCTCCGATCTTCTTTTTGAATTTATTTTTTGAGCTAAATCCCTGGCTAGCCGGAAATTTCCAATTATGATATCTCCATTCAGAGAGAAAAGGGAAGTAGCAATTTCGTACTTAATTCTTGCTTCTTTTAGTATTTGGAATTCAAATCTGAGCATTATTTTGCGGATGTTTATTTTCGGCATATTTTACAATATAATAAATCTTTTGGCAAAATTTGAATGCAAATTAATTGCAAAATAAAATTCTGCGAGAAGATTATAGTAAAAATATTTAGAAAACTTTCTAAGAAATAATTATAAAATGTTATTTTTTATAATAAGCTATGCTAGAGCCTACCCATGTTCTGTTTTTGTTGTGATCTACTCCCATCATTTTACCTTTACTCATTCTAACCAGGTTATTAACAAGTAATGGTTTTTTATCCCATAAATACATCATTCTGATTTCCACTTTTGAGTTTACGTCTAACGTCTTTATTAATGGAGCATATTTAATTTTTTGCTGAAGAATATAATTATTTCTGTCTTTCACAGAATCTAGAAATTCTTTAGTCAGTTCCACCTCCACTCCATGGCCTGCAAACGAATAAAGCGGTTTTAAAACATAATTTTGCAGGTCTTCCGGATAACTTTTTAAATCATTTAAGAAAAAGCAATTTGGGTTATACACGTTTTTTAAAAATGGAAGAGAGTGCTTACTTATCCTGAAAAACCAATTTGGATGGCCTGCCCATTCCACTTTAAGCTCATCAAAAATTGGAAATTTTATTTCAAGATTTTTTCGTTGCAATTCATCAAAAATAACGCGGTTGTAAATTCTTTCAATTCTGATTCTTTTTCTTTCCTTTTCGTAGAATAGCTTTTTATCTTTTTGAAAAATTTCTTGTATATCAACGGTCTTAATACCGGTTAATTTTTCTGTAACAGCAAAATCAATTCTTGTCTTTTGTTCGTCCGGGGAAATTTCCATCAATATTACATTTTCAGGATCATGATTCCCTATGAGTGTATTTTTTAAGAGAATCTGATAAGAATCAAAATCCAGATTGTTAAAAAATGCAGAAAAATTATCAGGTATTGAGAAATGCTTTCTAAATTTCTGGTTCAACAAAAACTGGTAACCATATAAAGAAGGAAATCCTTGTAATTCAATTAGCATGGGGACATAATTTCCAAAATCATTTTTACATATAGCAAAATCAATTTGTAAAAAAAGTGGATGAGAATTTTCACCAGGAACGTTTAATTCACTTGGTATGGCATTTAATGAATGCTTTCTGAATTCTTCAGTCGATAATTGTGAAATAATCTGATCTCCAGCCCTTATTAGTTCATTTTTTAATTCTTCAGATATAAATATAGGTGTCTCAGAAACTCGAAAATCGGCCGGGTACCTGACTGTTGAATTAAGATCAGCTAAAAAATTGTTGTATGCAGATTGTGAAAATTCTGCATTATATTTTGCACGTAAGTCAGGAATCATAATAATTTAAGCGTGAGTTACAGTTAGTTTGTTTATTGCCTGGTTAAGGAAATTAGGAAGAATGGTTTTCCGGGTAAGTATAATTTTATCGGGTTGATCAATATATTTAAGCATCTCAAAATATTTTTCTTCACCATATTTCTCAGTTACCTGTTTTCTCCTTTCTTCTTTCTTTAAATGATAACGCATACTTCCCGGGTCGGCTTCAGGATGAAACTGTGTGCCGGCAATTTCATCGTTTATCCTGACGGCCATAATAGCTTTTTGTCCGGTTTCATCTTCAAATTCCGTGGAAAGAATTTTGGCTCCCAATTCATCAAGGACTTTATTATTCTTATTAATAACCTGGTAAGTTCTGAAATCTGCTGCGTAAAGTGGGTCGGGCAAGCCTTTAAAGATAATATCATTCTTTCCTTCATCAGTAAGACTGAATGGAATCACACCAAAAGAATCTACCGGACGTTTATTAACGTCTGCAAATTTATAATAACGGGTCATCAACTGGAATGAATGACAAATAAAGAAAACAAATTTTTTATCATCATTATTTTTTTCATTAGAATTATTTATTTGGTCCAAAAGATTAAAATATTTCTTCTCCCACGATTTACCTTCACCATCAAATGGATCACCGGGACCGCCGGAAGAAATAAAAATATCATAATTCATTTCCGGGATTTCATCTTTGTACCTGGTTTCAAAATGATCAAATGGCAGTTCAGCTTCAACAAGAATCTGTTTTATACAGCGAATTCCTTCATTAGGTTCATTGTCATAAAGATCAATAATTGCCGCTTTTATAACATTTTTAGACATCAATTTCTCCGGTAGTTCTGTTTAATTAATTCCCAGGCTTGTTTCTTCAACTATGTAATCGACAACGCTTTTTAAATCGCTGGTTTTTTCCCAAACTGCAACCTGTCTGTCTGCTCCGGTTCCGTTTTCTAGTATCCAATTAATATAATTGATTTCATTACGTGATCCGAGTTCATCAAGTACATCGTCCACAAACTCAATCAGTTCTTTTATTAGAATTTTTACATCGACTTCTTCTTTTTTTCCAAAATCTATTAATTTACCTGAAATTCCATAACGTGCAGCGCGCCACTTGTTTTCATTAAGTAGAAGTCGCCGGTAAAGTCTAAACCCCAGGTTCTGTTTTATAAGTTTGTAAAGTTTGGCTACAACTGCCTGGCACAATGCAGCAAGAGCAATCGTTTCATCTACTCTCATTGGTATATCACATATTCTGAATTCCAGAGTTTCAAAATATGGATGTGCACGTATATCCCACCAGATCTTCTTTGCATCGTCAATACACTTAGTTTTGATCAACAATTTTATATAATTATCATATTCAGCCAGACTTGTAAAATGATCAGGAATCCCTGTGCGAGGAAATCTATCAAAAATTTTGCTCCTGTATGATTTGAAGCCAGTATTTCTACCAACCCAGAAAGGTGAATTTGTTGAGAGTGCGAAAATGTGGGGAAGAAAATATCTTGCGGCATTCATAATGTGCATTGCAGTTTCGCGATCATCAACACCAACATGAACGTGTAAACCAAAAATCAAATTGGCGCGTGCCACCTGTTGCATATCAGTAACAATATTGTGATATCTGGGATTATCAGTAATCTCCTGATTCTTCCAGTCAGAAAAAGGATGGGTACCGGATGCGGCAATTTTTAATTTTTTGCTTTCAGCCAGATTACATAGATTCTTCCTTAATTCTGCAACTTCCTTTCTTGCTTGCTGAATATTTTCGCAAACTCCGGTACCCATCTCTACAACCGATTGATGCATTTCCGGTTTTGCGCTTTCTTTTAAAATTGATTTACCATCTTCCAGTATTTGTTGAATATGTGAACGCAGTTCTCTTGTTTCCGGATCAATTATCTGAAATTCTTCTTCAATTCCTAAAGTAAATAGTTTTTTAGTTGTCATAAGATTATGTAATACTTTATCCTTTTAAAGGCCTATTATTTGCATATGAAGTAATAAAATCACCCCAGGTTAAATTATTCTGTCCGGGTTTATGATTTTTTGCTCTGTTCATTGCCATAATTGCTGCGTGCTCAACTATCCACTCAAAATTAATTTCGCCGATTGAATTTAAATCAGCATCGGGAGCCGGGTTGCAAAAATCTATTGCATATGGCACCCCACTCCTGATTGCAAATTCGACTGTATTAAAATCATAGCCCAGGCCTTTGTTTAAAGTAAGTACACCTTCTTTTACCATATCCAGTAATTTTTTTGCGACTAACTTTTCTTCCTTAACATAACGAAGATGATGTGGTTGCCTGGGGTCGTACTGCATCATATGTACATCTTTTCTGTCAAGGCAGTAACATCTGAAATAATCATCAAAAATAATTTCTTCTTGCAGCATCATCACAAGCTGACCGGTTTCATTATATGTTTTGTAAAATTCATCTGCATTATTTAGTTTATAAACATTTTTCCATCCACCGCCGGCAAATGGCTTAAAATATGCTGGGAAACCAATGTATTCAAAAATTGATTCCCAGTCGAGGGGATAAGAAAGATTTCTAAATGAATTCTCTGTTGTATCAACCGGGTGCTGGTTTGACGGAAGTAAAACTGTTTTTGGAACGGAGATACCTAATTTCAGGGCCAGAGCATTGTTAAAAAATTTTTCATCTGCACTCCACCAGAAAGGATTATTAATTACTGCAGTTCCTGTTAAAGCAGCATTTTTCAGAAATCCCCTGTAAAAAGGAACATCCTGTGAAATCCTGTCAATAATTACATCGTAGCCACATGGTTCACCCTGAACAACTTTATCAATTTTTACAAATTCAGCTACAATATTTTTTTCTTTTTTGTTGTTTATTCTGTCAACAAATGCTTGTGGAAATGTGTTTTCCTGTCCAAATAAAATTCCTATTCTTTTCATAAAATTATCCTTTAATTTCTCTTTCACCCATTTATTTTTTCTAAATATTGCGGGAACATCTCTTTCCACCAATGCCAGTCATGTCCTACTCCCGTTCTGAGATCGAGCCAGTGTTCAATCCCTTTTTCATTTAAAATATTTGAAAGTTTTAAATTATCATCCTTGCACATATCATTTTCACCAGTACCCAGAATAATTCCCATATGTTTCATCCTGTCCAAGTACCAGATATCATTTAGGTTAGGCATATAATCTACCGGATTATTATAGTAACAATTGTCGTCGTAATATCCCATAATAAACTGCTTTATGTCAAAAGATCCACAAAGTGTAATTAGATAACTTATTTTATCAGGATGACGAAACGCTAAATTTGCCGCATGATATCCACCAAAACTGCATCCTGATACCCCTACTTTTCCCTTGCCTGTTTCATATTTTACAAATTCTATTACATCGTGTAAAATTACATTCTCGTAACCGATATGAGTTTTCACCCTGTCTGCGGGATGAATTGAATAATTATACCAACTGTCCGCATCTATACTATCAGGGCAATAAATTTTTATTTTTCCTGAATCAAGTAAATCCGCAACCGAATCAATTAAGCCAAAATCTTTTGCCTCATAATATCGTCCCCTGGAAGTTGGAAATAAAATAATCGGGAAACCACCGTGTCCGAAAACCAACAACTCAAATTCGCGGCTTAGGTATTCAGTAAACCATTTATGGTATTCTTCTTTCACACAACTCCTAAGAAGTTAAATAAAAAGTAATGGGAATAAAGAGATACGCAGGATTTGTGTTTATCTCTTAAATTACTGGCACATTAGAAGTCTAAATATATATAATTAAATAGTTTTTGCAATAGTCAGGCTACTTTAGAGCTATTTTCGACAATTATCTGGTTTTCTCTAATTGATATTCTTTGCTTATTGAGGTAATTTTAAATTTACTCAAAAATTTAACTCTATATTTATGCAGCAAACGCCTTTAATGGCTCAATACAGTAAGATTAAAGCGGCCAATCCTGATACAATTCTGCTTTTCAGGATGGGTGACT
This sequence comes from Ignavibacteriaceae bacterium, assembly GCA_035266865.1. Lineage (GTDB taxonomy): Bacteria > Bacteroidota > Ignavibacteria > Ignavibacteriales > Ignavibacteriaceae > JAKAGZ01. The sequence continues at coordinate 19,197 of DATFMR010000179.1, forward strand.
TTTTCGAGACATTTGAAGACGATGCGAAGATTGCTTCAAAAGTACTGGGGATTACCTTAACTAAAAGAGGATCGAGCGGAGCGGTTGAAGATGTTCCGCTGGCTGGTTTCCCGCATCACGCAATCGATACATATCTCCCTAAACTTGTCAGGGCAGGTTACAGAGTTGCAGTTTGCGAGCAGGTTGAAAATCCGAAATTTGCAAAGGGAATTGTTAAAAGAGAGGTAATTGAAGTAGTTACACCGGGAGTAAATTTTTCAGATAAGATTCTCGATCACAAAAAAAATAATTACCTGATGGCAGTCTGTATAAAGGAAGAAGTTGCCGGAATTTCTTTCTGTGATATTTCTACAGGCGAGTTTTATACTTACGAAGTTCCGCAAAATCATTTATCTCAGCAAATCGAATCTATTTCTCCTTCTGAAATTTTGATTCAGAAAAAGGATAAAGAATATTTTTCAAAATTAATTCAGAAAATCAATCCGTCAATAAGAATTACTAAAATTGATGACTGGGTTTTTAATTTTGAATATGCAAAAGAGCTGCTGGTGATGCAATTTAAAACTGTGAACCTGAAAGGTTTTGGCATCGATCATTTTATGACCGGGATTATTTCTGCCGGTGCTATTCTTAATTATTTGCAGGAAACACAAAAAGCAAACCTTTCTCATCTAAATAAAGTTTCTGCCTATAATCCATCCGAATATATGACGCTGGATTATTCAACAAAAAGGAATCTTGAAATTACTTTTTCAATGCAGGATGGGGGCAGGGAAGGGTCACTCATTTCGATTCTTGACAAAACTGAAACTGCAATGGGTGGAAGACTGTTGAAAAAATGGATTTCTGCTCCATTAATAAAATTAGATTTGATTTTAAAAAGACAGGAAAGTGTAGAAGAGCTTTTTAAAAATAAATCTCTCAGCAGCAAACTTATTTTGGAATTAAAAGAAATCGGTGATCTTGAAAGATTGATCTCTAAAGTCTGTACAGGCAGGGCAAACCCGAGAGAAATTATAAATCTAAAATCTTCTCTCAAAAAGATTCCCGGAATAAAGGAATTATTAAAAAAGACAAAAGTAAAAACTTTACAGGCAATTGAAGATGGACTTGATCCGCTGACTAATATCGTTGAAAAAATTGAAAAAGCAATTATTGATACACCACCACTGAGTATCTCTGATGGCGGAATTATAAAAAGCGGGTTCAGTGCAGAACTTGATGACTTGAGAGATATTTCACTACACGGGAAAGACTGGATTGCTAATTTCCAAAAAAATGAAAGAGAAAAATCTAATATTTCTTCGCTGAAAGTAAGTTTCAACAGGGTGTTTGGTTATTACATCGAAATTAGTAATGCACACAAAGATAAAGTCCCTGAGAATTATATACGCAAACAGACACTGGTAAATTCTGAAAGATATATCACTCCTGAATTAAAGGCTTACGAAGATAAAATACTAAATGCCGAAGAAAAAATTTACGAGCTCGAATTACAGCTTTTTAATGAAGTAAGAATAATGGTAGGCGCCGAAGCGGAAAAAATTCAGGGAGATGCAAGACTGATTGCTATGCTCGACTGCTTTATCTCTTTTGCGGAGTGTGCTGTGCAATACAATTATGTTAAACCAGAATTGACCGAAGAAGATGAAATTGATATCATGGATGGACGACATCCGGTTGTTGAAAGAATTTTACCGCCGGGGGATAAATTTACGCCCAATTCCAGCAAACTAAATAATTCAACTGACCAGATTATTCTATTAACGGGACCAAATATGGCAGGTAAATCAGTTTACCTCAGGCAGGTCGGACTAATAATTCTGCTTGCCCAAATTGGATCTTTTGTTCCGGCAGAATCTGCTAAAATCGGACTGGTCGACAGAATATTTACAAGAGTTGGAGCAAGCGATAATATTTCAGCGGGTGAAAGTACATTCCTGGTCGAAATGCAGGAGGCAGCAAATATTATAAATAATGCGACATCAAAAAGTTTAATTCTACTGGATGAAATAGGAAGAGGAACAAGCACATTTGATGGAATTTCAATTGCGTGGGCAATTACGGAATACCTGCACGAAAATCCGGAAATTTCTGCAAAAACTTTGTTCGCTACTCATTACCACGAGTTAAATGAAATGTCTGAAATCTTTCCTAAAATTAAAAATTATAAAGTTGAAGTCCGTGAATACGAAGACAAAGTGATATTTTTACATAAGGTTAGTTCAGGAAGGGCTGATCATAGTTACGGGATACAGGTTGCGCAGATGGCTGGTTTGCCTTTGTTTGTTACAAACAGGGCAAAGGAAATCCTGGAAAATCTTGAAGGAAAGGAATTAACTCCATACGAAATTAAAAAAGAAAAACTGAGCAAGCTTAAACAGGACGATGTAAATCAATTGAGATTATTTGAAATTAAAGACGACAAGTTAAGAAATGAATTGAAGGATATTGAAATAAATAATCTCACGCCGATTGAAGCGCTAAATAAATTAAGTGAACTGAAAAAGAAAATGAAGGAATCAGAGAAATAAGGAGGAAGAATTAAGGAGATAGAAGTTAGGAAGGGAAATTATATGATTGATTGTCATTCCCACGTAAGTGGGAATCTATTCTCACTAAGCGGATTCCCGCCTGCCTACCGGCTAAGGCAGGTTTTCACGGGAATGACAATTTTGTCAAAACTAAAATGTGAAACAATTATTAATGGATAGTAAGAATGAATAATAAGATTATAATATTATTGATGATGATATTGTCTGTGACATTATTTTCATGCGGGAATAATTATTCTCCAGACCAGAAAAAATACATCGGGGAAATAGAAAAAGTAAGAGCAGAAAAAAATGATTTTATGAAGAACAATCTTTCTTCACCTTTCAACCAGGATACGGAAGCTGAATTTCATCCTTTAAAATATTACGATGTAAACCCAAATTTTATTTTTAAAAGTAAGATTTTCCCTTTTGCAGAAAAAGATACTGTAAAAGTAATGGGAACAAAAGGCGAGGAAAGGCAGGCTGTAAAATACGGCTATGTTAAATTTGATTATAAGGGTAATGAATATAAAATAAATGTTTATAAAGGCTGGACAAAAAGCGGCGAGGAATATTATTCAATCTGGTTTACTGATGAAACAACGGGAAAGGAAACGTACAACGTCGGGCGGTACCTGGATTTTGAGTTAAAAGCTGATCCGGATTATATTTATACGATAGATTTTAATTTAGCCTATAATCCATATTGTGCTTACAGCGCAAAATTTTCCTGTGCAGTTCCAACAAAAGAAGATTATATTGCACTTGCTATTGAAGCAGGTGAAAAGAAATTTCATAATTAATTTATTTTTACGGAGATAATTGTGGTAGTAGTACTCGAAAAAAATGTAACTCAAGAACAATTAGAAAATATTATAAAACATCTTGAAGATTATAATTTTTCTGTTCACAAATCAACCGGCGAAGAACAGATAGTGCTTGGTGCCATCGGTGTGCAGCCCAATTTTGACACAAGAAAAATTAAAGTCCTTGACGGAGTTGCCGATGCTTTCAGGATAACTGAGCCATTTAAATTAGCGAGCAGAAGCTTTAAAAAAGAAAACACGGAAATAAAAATTAAAGATGTTCTAATCGGCGGAAATCAGGTGGTTATGATGGCAGGTCCCTGTTCTGTTGAAAACGAAGATCAGATTTTCAGCATAGCAGAAATTGTTTCAAAAGCAGGAGCTAAAATTTTAAGAGGCGGTGCATTCAAACCGCGTACGTCACCTTATTCTTTCCAGGGAATGGGAGAAGAAGGATTAAAATTAATGAGAAAGGCTGCCGATAAATATAATCTGCTTGTAATTACAGAAGTGATGGAATTGAGTAATATTGAATTGATAGAAGAATATGCAGATATATTCCAGGTTGGTGCGAGGAATATGCATAACTTTCCGCTGCTCCGTGATCTCGGCAAAACTAAAAAACCAATTATGCTAAAAAGAGGTTTGTCCGCAACAGTTGAAGATCTTTTGATGTCTGCAGAATATATACTCTCCAGTGGTAATAAAGAAGTTATTTTATGCGAAAGGGGAATACGGACTTTTGAAACCTACACAAGAAACACTTTCGATCTTTCCGCAATTCCTGTAATTCACAAAAGAAGTCATTTGCCGATTATTGCCGATCCTTCCCACGCAACGGGATTGAGAGACAAAGTGCTTCCAATGGCACGCGCTGCTGTTGCAGCAGGCGCAGACGGACTAATGGTTGAAGTTCACAATAACCCTGAAAAAGCATTATCAGACGGACCGCAGGCACTGCTTCCCGACCAATTTGCTGAATTAATGATACAGGTTAAAGCAATTGCTGAAGTTATTGGAAGGAAGATGTAAATAATAATTTAATTTTGTAGGGGAGGGTCTCAGACCTTCCCCTGCGTCGTAATAAAATATTTCATTGTTGCCTCCCCTGATTTTAAGTAATATTATGTTAAATACAATTACAATACGAGTTTATATTCAACGACACCTATCGTGGTTGTGTCAATTGGTGTATAAATTGTTAAGGAATCTTTATAGCTAATTGAGGGTGTTGCATTGCCCTTTAGTTCCCCTCCATAAAGGTTCAATTTTATAAACCCGGTATCCTGTACCGGGTAAATATTAAATACGATCGTGCCGTTACCACTATCTTCTAAATCAAATAATACATAAGGATATATTGTTGTTGAATCAAAATAAGTATTATCGATTTTTAGACTGTCTAAATTGGTTTCGACAGTTAATTGTCTTCTGTAGGTAGTTCCCTCGCTCCCGGGGTCAGTACCCAGGCCGCAACCGTAATAATAAATTATTGTAAATAAGGAAAGCAGGAATATTGATTCTTTCATATTGGTGTGTCCTATTTGATAGAACATATTTTTATTATTATTTAATTTATCACAAAGCTAATACCAACATCGATATTAGGATTGAATTTAACTGACAAAGAATTATCACCGGTATTTTTACTAAAACGAATTGCTGGTCCAATCCTAATAAAAGTTTGAAGTCCGTTATCTTTAAATGTTAAATATCCTATGGTTGGCGATATATAGTAATTATCTTTTAACGGTGCATATATATATTGGCTTCTAACTGCTAAAAAGCTAATAACAAAGTTGGAATTTTGTTTATGCCAATTAATTCAAAATCCATATCTCTTTTCTCCATCCGACGCACCAATAAAATTTGCCAGGTCATAGCCATAGAAAAATTCGATGGAAAAATTTCTTAATATTTGAGTCCTAATTCCAACCTTGCCGCCATTAACTAAAGCTGCACCTATATGTATGTCAAATCGGGGAAGTTTGTAAAAAGTATTATCAATCGAAGTTGAGTCAGCCATACTTCTTATTGAAGCAGAGTTTGAGAAAAAGGGTTGCTGTGAATATGAAGTTAGGCTAAACTGTATAATTATAAATAGAGCCATAAAAAATTTCATTAGTTTCCAATTATTATAAAAATGATATAATAGTCATTTAGAATATTTGTAAATAGCTTAAGATATGTTCCCCATTTTAGTGCCTATTTCTAAAACAGAAATAACTTAACAGAAAATAGTCTAGTTGTCAATATAGGAATTCCTATATTTTTCTTCGCACACTATTAGTTTTTACGCTGTTTTACAGAACCAACATAAAATTTATATTTCGGCTGTATATCTTTGATCCCTGAAAGAGATAAGCAATTATTGCATATTTACTTTATAGATTAATTTGTATTTTTTTGTTGTTGTAATAATTTAATCTAATTTGAAACGAAGGGATGAAAAGTAAATCTATTTCTATAATAGGACTAGGCCTTATCGGCGGTTCAATTGCCAAAGCGTTAAAAGCCTCGGGGAAAGATTTTGAAATTTCTGCTTTCGATAAAAAATCACCAGTTCTTAAAAAAGCTCTAAAAGAAAAAACTATAGATGTAATTCTTGATGATGTAAATAAAACAGTTTCATCGGATATTATTTTTCTCTGTCTCCCGGCAGACATTGCTTTAAAAGTTTTTGAAAAATTGGCTCCCACTCTTTCAGGCAAATCAATTATCACTGATGTATGTGGAGTTAAATCAATATTTGAAGAAAAGAGAAACGAAATTGAAACTGAAGCACATTATATCGGCGGTCACCCGATGGCGGGAAGGGAAGTAGGCGGTTATAAAAATTCAGATGCACATCTTTTTGAAAATACAATTTACCTTGTCTCTTCCTTTGCACATAATTGTAAAAAAATAAACGAATTTAAAGAGATTGTCGAACTTTTAGGAGCAAAACCGCAATTCATTCATCCCGAACTTCACGACAAAGTTGTCGCAAGAGTAAGCCATCTTCCGCAATTGCTAGCTATTTCTCTTGTAAATTCCGTTGGCGAAAATAAAGAAGGGATTAACTTTCTGGATTTTGCTGCAGGCGGTTTCAGGGATATGACCAGAATTGCATCAAGTCCTTTTGCAAGCTGGAAATCTATACTCAAATACAACAGGGAAGAAATAATTACTGCAATAGAAATGGTTTCCCAGAATCTGACAAAATTGGAAGACTACCTCCAGTGCGAAGATTTTGAAAATATTGATAAACTTTTTAAAGAATCCAGGATTAAAAGAGAGAAAATTGCCAAGAATTCCAAAAGATTTATTAATCCTCTGTTTGATATTTAT
>DATFMR010000180.1:0-43706 GCA_035266865.1 Ignavibacteriaceae bacterium
CTTTTTATATCCTTTAAATTATTCAGAAGTTGCAAAAAAATGTGCTGAAAAGGGCATAAATGCAATTTCTATGGATTTTGTTCCGAGGACAACACTTGCGCAAAAAATGGATGCACTAAGTTCTCAGGCAAATCTTGCCGGTTACAAAAGTGTACTGCTGGCAGCAAATCATCTTGGAAAAATCTTTCCTTTAATGATGACTGCAGCAGGTACTATTTCTCCTGCAAAGGTTGTAATAATGGGTGCCGGTGTTGCAGGTTTGCAGGCACTAGGTACAGCAAAGAGGCTTGGCGCGGTTGTCGAAGTGTCAGATATTCGTTCTGCAGTAAAAGAAGAAGTGCAATCTCTTGGTGGAAAATTTATTGAAGTTGAAACCGATGAAGAGATGCAAGATGAAGGAGGTTATGCAAAAGAAGCTTCCGAAGAATTCTTAAAGAAGCAGAAAGAATTAATCTTTAAACATATTACCGAAGCAGACGTTGTAATAACAACTGCGCTTGTTCCAGGTAAAAAAGCGCCGGTTCTTGTAACTGAAGAAATGGTTAGAAACATGAAAGAAGGCAGCGTTGTACTTGATATGGCTGTTGAATTTGGTGGAAACTGTGAAGTAAGTGAAAAGGATAAAGTGGTTAATAAATATGGAGTAACTATTATTGGTGAATCTAATTTACCTAGTTTAGTTCCATTTCATTCCAGTGAGATGTATGCAAAAAATCTTCTTGCTCTGATTATGCATATTGGGAGAGAAGGAAAAATTGAAATTAACCTGGAAGATGAAATAACAAAAGGGTGCTTAATTACTCATAATAATGAAGTTGTTAACCCAAGAATTAAAGAATTATTAAATAAATAGAGGAAACGCTATGGAAGGCTCTTTTTTAATGATGATATATGTTTTTGTATTAGCAATCTTTGTAGGGTTTGAGCTAATAACAAAAGTTCCGCCAACTCTTCATACACCATTAATGTCAGGTTCCAATGCAATATCAGGAATTACTATTGTTGGTGCACTACTTAGTGCCGGTATGCAAGAGTTCACAATAAGTACAATACTCGGAATGGTTGCCGTAATATTTGCAATGATAAATGTTGTAGGTGGTTTTATGGTAACTGACAGAATGCTTAAAATGTTTAAAAAGAAGTGAGTTAAAATATGAAAATAATTATTGAATTGACCTATCTGATTTCGTCTATATTTTTCATATTCGGAATTAAAAATCTCAGCTCGCCAAAAACCGCACGAAAAGGAAATCTTTATGCATCAATAGGAATGCTGCTGGCCATCGTGATAACTCTATTGGACAAGCATGTCTTAACGTTTGAATGGATTATTATTGGGGTACTTATCGGATCTCTGATAGGGGCTTTAATGGCAACGAAAGTTCAAATGACAGGAATGCCGCAAATGGTTGGATTGCTAAATGGTTTTGGTGGGGGTGCATCAACACTTGTTGCACTTTCTGAATATTATAAATTAGACACATTTAATTTATTAACCAGTACACCTGTTAATACTCTAGCTGCAATTGTTCTTTCATTGCTAATCGGAAGTGTTACATTTACGGGATCACTGATTGCGTTTGGAAAACTGCAGGGTATTGTTACAGGTAAAGTTGTAAAATATCCTTTGCAGCATCCTCTTAATGCTCTGTTGATTCTTGCTGTAGCTGCAGCGGGCGTATTTATGGTTCTGAATCCTGAAATGGAAATTATTGTAATCGGTATTCTCGTTATATCGCTTATTCTTGGAGTACTTCTTGTTCTTCCAATCGGCGGAGCGGATATGCCGGTTGCGGTTTCACTGCTTAACTCTTATTCAGGTATTGCTGCTGCTTTTACAGGATTCGTTCTTGAAAATAATGAACTTATTATTGCAGGTGCCCTTGTTGGTGCATCAGGAATTATATTAACATTAATTATGTGTCGCGGAATGAATCGTTCTTTAATGAACGTTGTACTCGGAGGATGGGCGGAAGCAGGCGGAGATGGTCCGGCAGCTTCATCATCCGGTGGTCCGCAAAAACCTGTTAAATCAGTTGACGCTGAAGAAGGTGCGATGATCTTTGATGCTGCTGAGAGTATAATAATTGTTCCTGGTTATGGAATGGCTGTTGCACAGGCCCAGCATGCGGTTCGTGATCTTGCAAATATTCTGGAGAAAAAAGGGAAGAAAGTTAGATTCGCAATTCACCCTGTTGCAGGTAGAATGCCGGGGCATATGAATGTACTCCTTGCTGAAGCACAGGTCGATTACGATAAACTTTATGCTCTTGAAGATATAAATGATGATTTCAGTAATACCGATATTGCCTTTGTAGTAGGTGCAAATGATGTTGTGAATCCAGCTGCACGCCACGATCAAAGCAGCCCGATTTTCGGTATGCCTATTCTAAACGTTGATTATGCTAAAACTGTAATTGTAAATAAAAGATCATTAAATGTCGGTTATGCCGGCATTGAAAATGAGTTGTTCTTTGGTGATAACACGCTGATGTATTTCGGTGATGCAAAGGATGCAATTACAAAACTGACTTCAGAAATTAAAAATCTATAATATATTTTTGCAGGAACAGGTTTTAAACCTGTCCCTGCATCTCATTTTGGCACTCACCTTTTTTGAATAAAACCTATATATTTTCTCTTTTTGTTGCAGGAGTATATACAATTTATTTAGGTGCTGGAGAGTGTGTAGTTGCCTCTGAATTCATAAAAAAGTATTATTTAAGTATTGATATTGAAGAATTTAGATATTCTCTCCCAAAAGTGTAGAATTATTAATAATGGACTGATATAGTGAACAAATTAATCCTCTTTATTATTTCACCTCTCATACTTACCGTCAGTATCTTTTCTCAGGATTTCCAAATTAAAAGTCTTAAATATTATCCTGGGGGAAACCAAGCTTCATTCCCACTAATTAATTTAGGAAACAATGGTGTAAATTATATTACTATAGAATTTGATATATCTGCTGAACATCAACCCGATTTAAGTATTGTATTTAAATATTGTGATCAGAATTGGAAAGCTTACGATAATTTATTTCTAAATGAATTTGGAAAAAATTTTGAAAAAGGTTTAAGCTTTACGCATTTGCCATCAAATTTGCAGCAGGCACAATATCATTATAAAGAACGATTTCCTAATAGTGAACGTAATGTTGAATTCCCATACTCTGGTAACTGGATGTTCTATATTACCGATCTTCAGGATACATCGAAAATTTACCAGACAGGTAAATTTTATGTAATTGAAAATGAAATCAGTATAAGAGATACTATAAAAAATGAAACGCTGGAAGATCAGAATTATTTCCCGAATGATCTTGGTAAAGTTTTTAATATAACTGCTGAAATTAATATCCCTGAGAAATTATATCCTTCTTTCGTTAGTAATATGACTATCATTGAAAATCAAAAATTGGATGAACCTGTTACTGTAAATAAAAATTTCAATACAAATACGCGCCAATATTATTTTGATGGAAACAGGCAATTAAAATTTGTAGTACGGGATATCCGACCCGGGAATGAATATCGTCAGGTGGATTTGAGGAATATTAATAAATTTACTACAACTAATGTGCGCGCACAATTTGATGGGATAGAATATTCCAGATTTTACAAGCAGGGCAACAGTGATCTGAACGGGGGGTCTATAATTGATAAGGCAAATGATCCTAATTCAACATATTTGAATGTCACATTTTCAATCAGGCCACAAAACAGGCTCTATGGGTATGTTTATCTTGTCGGTGCTTTCAATAGCTGGCAAATTCTTCCTGAGTATCAAATGAATGAGGCAGGTGGAGTCTTTTCAAAAACAATTCAACTTAAGCGCGGCATTTACGATTATCAATATGTGGTTGCCGATGTTCAGAACGGTATTGTAAAAGATTCAGATTGGTATATTCTGGAGGGAAACAACTGGGATACTTCAAATGAATACAATCTCTTTATTTATTATAAAGATCAAAATTACGGTGGATATGAGCGTATAATTGGCCATAAAAAAATAATCACTAAATAAGATATGAAAAATAAATTAAAAATCGGAGTAATAGGTACCGGGCACCTTGGTAAACTCCATACAAAAATGTTGACTGGTCTTAATAATTGTGAATTTGTTGGAATTTATGATAGTGATCCGGAACATGCTAAAAATACTGCCAGCGAATTTCGTGTAAAGGCATTTTCAAATATTGATGAATTACTAAATTCTGTAAATGCAGTTTCAATTGCAGCAACTACCAGCGCACATTATGACCTGGCAAAAAAATGTTTTGATAATAACATCCATGTGTTTATTGAAAAACCTATAACAGCTACAATTCAGCAGGCCGAAGAACTAATAAGTATTTCGCGTGAAAAAAAACTAAAAATTCAGGTTGGGCATATTGAAAGATTTAATCCCGCATTAATATCTCTTGAAAAATATATTGATCGTCCAATGTTCATACAAACAGACAGGCTTGCACAGTTTAATCCTCGTGGAACTGATGTTGCTGTTGTTTTGGATTTAATGATACATGACATTGATATAATTCTGAGCCTTGTTAAAAGCGAAGTAAAAAATATTGAGGCAAGCGGTGTTGCCGTTGTTTCCAATTCAATTGATATTGCAAATGCAAGAATTCAATTTGAAAATGGAGCTGTAGCAAATGTTACAGCCAGCAGGATATCACAAAAAAAAATGAGAAAGATGAGAATATTTCAAAAGGACAATTATATTTCTCTCGACTTTATAACAGGCATCTCAGAGGTATATCGATTAATTCCATTGGATGAAAAAGCTAATTCTGCTTCTATTTCCTTCGGCGAAATTGGTATTGGTGAAAGAAAGAAAAGAATAGTATATGAGCAGCCGGAAATAAAAGAAATAAATGCTTTAAAGTATGAGCTTGAACTTTTTGTTGATTCAGTTCTAAGTGATAAGGAACCTAAAGTATCCGGTGAAGATGGACTAAAAGCTCTTAAAGTAGCAGATATAATTCTTAAAAAAATTGAAGAATCATAGGTTAAATATTTAGTAAGATTTATGGCTGCTGAAAACAAATATGCAATCGGTGTTGATATTGGTGGAACCAATATAAAACTCGGGATAATTTCTGAAACCGGGAAAATCCTAAACAAGGCTTTGATAGAAACTCTAGCTGAAGGAGGGCCTGATGTTGTAGTTTCTCAATTGAAAAAAGGTATAAAAGAACTGCTTAAGAAGAATGAAGAAAAAATAGCAGGGATTGGTATTGGATGTGCCGGATCAGTAAACCAATCAAAAGGTATTGTTGAAAACCCACCTAATTTGCCTAAGTGGGAAAAAGTTCCGCTTAGCAAAATTATTAACAAAGAATTTGGTTATGACGTTTACCTTGATAATGATGCTAATGTTGCCGCGATAGGAGAAATGTATTTTGGTGCAGGGAAAAAATTGAATTCATTTATTATGGTTACTCTTGGAACAGGTGTTGGAGGTGGAATTATTTTAAATCGAAATATTCTTCATGGCGATTTTGGCGCTGCTGGTGAAATTGGGCATATTGTTATAGACTACAAAGGACCTTTGTGCAATTGTGGGTCTTATGGCTGTATAGAAGCTTATGTCGGTAACCATTATCTTGTAAAAAGAATTCAGCAGGAAATTAAAAATAAACCTGGTACAAAAATATGGGATTTAATAAATCACGATATTGAAAAACTAAGTCCAAGGATAATAGATGAAGCTGCACAGTTGGGCGATGAATATGCAAAATCTGTTATAATAAAAACGGGAGAATATCTTGGTTGTGCTTTTGCTTCACTGGCAAATATTATGGATATAGGTACATTTATAGTTGGTGGAGGAGTTGCCGGTTTTGGTGATCCTCTTTTTAAAGCTGCGCAGAAAAAGACAATCGAGAGGGTCTTAATCCCGATGAAAAAAAGGATAAAAATTCTACCTGCAAAATTAAAAAACGATGCAGGTATTCAGGGAGCTTCTGCATTGGTTTTTTATGGGAACAAAAAATCTTAAAGATTTTATTAATGCTCACTCCATATATTTTGTATAAGTACACATGGTAAATAAATTCATTTACTATCATTTATTTCCCTTCATTTGTTCCAAATCCCATTCTAAACTAACTTTGTAGCTAAAACTGAATATTTTCGATATTTTTCATATGTGAATATCTCTGATTAGCCTGTTTGCTCCCTCTTTGTTTTAATTGGAACAGGGATTATTAAATTCTGGTTTAAAGTTTAACAAATATAATAAGTTATTAAAATTAAAGAACTTATAAAAATATTAAAACCTGCTGTCTGCCATTTATTTGTTGTAGGGGTAATTAGTATTTCCAATTATAGTCTTTCTTATGCACAGGACTCAACAGGCCAGTCCACTTCTATTCTTGATACACTTGCCATTTCGAGGGGAGATTCATTAAAATCTTCAGGTAATTCAACAGGTGTTGACTCTATAATTTATGTAAGCTCTTCAGACTCACTTGTGTTTTTTGTAAACGACAGGAAGATGAAAATGTATGGTAAGAGCGAATTAAAATTCAAAAATACAGACCTGAAAAGTAAAAATATTTATGTAGATTTTAATTCAAGTAATGTCGAAGCAGTTGGTCCCGAAACAGATAGCTCCAAAGCCAATAAGGAAGGGCATCCGGTATTAAAAGAGGGTACCGAAACCTATACCGGGGACAACATAAAATATAATTTTAAAACAACTCAGGGATTTATTACAGCAGCTGGAACAGAGACTGATGGTTCATACTATACAGGTGAAAAAATTAAAAAAGTTGATCCTACGACATATTTTATTGAAGATGGAATTTATACAACCTGTGATCACAATCCTCCTCATTTTTATTTTTATTCACCCAAAATGAAAGTTATTCAGAACGAGCAGATAATTGCAAGGTGGATTTGGCTTTATTTTGGGGGAGTTCCGTTTCCTATTCCGTTACCTTTTGCAGTTTTTCCAATTCAATCAGGTCGAAGATCAGGAATAATAGCACCAGTTATAGGTGATGACCAGAGATATGGAAATTATATTTCTCACTTTGGGTATTTCTGGGCAATAAATGATTATATGGATGCAAATTTAACAGCCGATTATTATACACGTGGAAGTTTTGCAGTGTCAAGCAGATTTCGATATGTAAAAAGATATGACTATAGTGGAAATATAGAAGCTGGATACAAATATTTCAGGAATGGCGATCCTTCGGACCCGGATGTTTCTGAATCAACCGATTGGAGATTGTATTGGTCCCATCACCAGAATATAACGCCAACACTTAGGTTTGATGCAAACCTCCAGTTCCTTTCGAGTAATTATCTAAGCAGAACAAGTATTGATCTTAGTCAGGTTCTTCAAAATAATATTTATTCTAATGCAACTTTGTTTAAAAACTGGGAAGAATCGGGCAACAGTATGTCGATTAGTTATAGTAGGAGTCAGGACCTTGAAAAAGGAAATGTGAGTGAAGTATTACCAAACCTGTCATTTAATAAATCACAATCTTATCCATTCAAGAGTGATTTTAATAGTGGTGATCAAAAATGGTATGAACTTTTTGGCTATAACTACAGCGGGCAATTCCAGAACAGGAGAAATAAAGTTAATGGTGAAGTTACATCAAATGCAGGTGTACTGCATACTATTAGTGGTGGACTTTCGCCGAAGCTGGGACATATCAGCTTATCGCCAAATTTTAATTACCAGGAAAAATGGTATAACAAAAGCATTGAAAAAATTGATTATGGCCCTGGATATTCTGGAAGTGATTCTGTTGTTACAAATGATATTACCGGTTTCAAATTTGTGAGAACTTTTAGTCTCGGAATTAATGCATCTACAAGACTTTATGGTATTGTTAATCCACATATCTTAGGTATTGCATCAATAAGGCACACATTTTCTCCGAGTATTTCATATAATTATCAACCTGATTTTTCAAGGCCTGGGTGGGGATACTACGGAAGATATTATGATTCAAATGGAAAGGAAGTTACTTACGATAAATTTGCAAATTCAGTATATGGTGGTGCGCCCAGCGGCGAACGTCAGAGCATATCCTTGAGTCTCGGGAACCTCTTTGAAATGAAAACTGAAGTTGATCCTACTGACACAACTTCCAAAGAAAAGAAAATACAATTATTAAATTTAAATGCAGGGATCAGTTATAATTTTGCTGCTGATAGTCTAAAATTTTCTGATATCAACGTAAGTTACAGAACACAGGTCGGAAGTGCTTTAGACATTTCAGGCTCTTCCACGTTTACATTATATGATTATGAAAAAAATGTTGGGAAAGTGGATCGTTTTTTGATAAATGAAGGGAAAGGTCTGGCTAGATTAACCAGTTTTAATTTTTCACTTTCTACACACTTATCAGGGGAAAGGTCCGTCTCAGGAGATGATGTTGTTAGCGTTGACACATCAATTCAGAAAGGCGAGTTTGATCTGATACAGGAAAGTAACGCTATGTCAAAAGGAATCTATGGAGAAACTGAAGCTGATTTTTCAATTCCCTGGGATATTTCCCTTAATTATAATTATTCAGTTTCTAAGCCTACACCGTACAATACATTCAAATCTTCTAACATAAGTGCAAATCTAAATTTTAATCTAACAAAATATTGGAAGATCTCTCTTACCGGTAGTTATGATTTTATTGTTAACGAGTTCATTGCACCTCAAGTTAGAATTTCTCGCGACCTTCATGCGTGGATCCTGAATTTTACCTGGAATCCGGTTGGCTTATATACCGGTTACATGCTGGAGATAAGAGTTAAAGCACCACAACTTTCAGATCTGAAAATAACTAAGAGAGATCAGTTCTTTAGTGGAAGATAGCTGAAGAGAGGTAATAAAGTTTATTAATTTTCAAAATTATTAAAAATTCTATTATTTATTTAATATGAATATAATTGTATATTATGAAAACCAAATATCCTGAAAGAATTATTTGCCTGACAGAGGAAACTACCGAACTAATTTACTTGCTCGGGGCTGGAAATAAAATTGTCGGCATAAGTGGTTTTACTGTTCGTCCCACAGAAGCGAGAAAAACTAAACCAAAAGTCTGTACCTATTTAGATGCAAATTATGATGCGATAAAAAAGTTAAAACCTGACCTGATATTTACATTTTCTGATATGCAGGCGGAAATAGTGAAAAACCTGGCTCTTCAGGGTTACCAGGTAATTGTTTTTAACCAAAGAACAATAGAAGAAATTTTGCAGAATATTTTGATTATTGGGAGCGTAGTTGGTAAACAAAAAGAATCGGAAAAACTTGTTAAGAAGTATGAATCGCGACTGAAACAAATCAGGAGAAAATCAAAAACTTTGAGAATTCATCCAAAAGTGTATTTTGAAGAATGGTACGACCCTATGATTTCAGGAATATGCTGGGTAAGTGAATTAATAGAAATAGCGGGCGGAAATGATATTTTCGGAGAGTTGAGGAATAAAAAAGGTGGCAAAGACAGAATTGTAAAACCGGAAGAAGTAATTAAACGAAATCCGGAAATAATTATTGGATCATGGTGCGGAAAATATTTCAAGAAAAATGTTGTTAAGAAACGGGAAGGTTGGACCAAAATAAGTGCAGTGAAAAATAATAAACTATTTGAAATAAAATCATCCTTAATTTTACAGCCCGGCCCCGCTGCAATCACTGAGGGTTTGAATCAACTTGTTAAGATAATTCATAATAATTAATTATTTGCAGAAAATTTAATGAATATATTTTCATCTTATCGTATATATTGCTTTAATTCTTTTCTTCGTTATTATCATTTCCATCAGCTATTTCAGTCGTTGAGTTGCTTCCTTTCTCAAATTCAAAAATGCTTGTCCATTCATCTTCGTTTAAGCTTTTTGTAAAAGTATCAGCACCTATATTTTCTGATTTTTTTCGATCTAATAAGGTCTTCTTGAACAATATACTCTGGATTTTCTCGTCAAGCGTATTTTTAGTAAAATAATTTAAAATAGTAACTGGCCGGTTAAAATTGTTTTTTATTATGTTTTCAAGTTTCCATTTTAGAACCGGTACCCACCATTGATCAAAATGAATAATATAAGGCGCATAAACTAAAAGTGGCTTTGATTTCATAGCCTGTGTATCAGCCAAAAATACTGTAATAGAAGAGTCTCTTTCGAATTCAGAAATTGATTTTAATACCTCACCTTGATTCATCCTTTGAGAATATTTTTTATAACTAATTTTTTCTCTGTCAAAGAGCTTAATCAATTTTTGAATACCATGTTTATCATACTGTGAAAAAATTATTACCTGTTTGTCATGGCTTCTGATGCAATTTATATGTGACAACAATAGTTTTGATTTATTGCTGTCAATTGCATCAGTCGAAAAATTATATATCTGACTAAGTTGATGTAGCGATAAAAATAGCTGCGACTGAAAGCGAAAAGGGTTACCAGTTGCCTGAATATTTTGTAAGCTTGTTTTTGCAATAAGTAATGCCATATTATAATCTTCCTGCTGTTTTTTGTCCAACTTTACCCAATAATCGGATTCTATAATTTTGGGAAGACTTTCTCTTGCTTTGTCATAATTGTGGCTTAAATAAGATTTAAGATTTAATTCAGGAGGAACATTTTCGGAATAAATATCTTTCTCAAGATTTGTAATAATCCAGTTAAATTTAGGACTAATAATGTTAATCAAGCGTGAGAAATTATCCCTATACTTTTGAAAATATTCCGCATCATCAAAAATTAAAGTGTCAAATTTCTTAACAGATCCATTTTTTAAATAGTGTTCACTTAATAGTTTATTAAGAAGCGGATAAGAAATAATTGTCAACTGATTATTCTTTAATAATTCAGCGTTTATATCGGTGCTTTCCGAGGTAATATAATTACAGCTTAGTTCCGGAGCGAATTTAGTTAATTTGTTCAACCACCCATGGGAATTTCCAATTCTGCGTGAAAAGCCTGTATCTCCAATTGAATTATCATCTACGATAATTAGTGCGGATTTTATTTCCCGTTTTATCAATAGGTATTTAACAGCAAATATGGCCTGGACTGTCTTTCCAAGTGCGGGCTCATTAGAAAATAAAACCTTTTTATTTGAAGCTAGAAATTTTACCCCTTCAACTTGAAATGGGTAAAGCCTTTCAAAAAATATTTTCTCTGCAGTAGATGAAAGTTCTTTCCTGAGCTGAATAATTTTGTCTATTCGTTCAGATAGTTCTGTTTTTGATACGCTATCTTTAATTTGTTGTGATAATATAGAATTATGATTGTAAAAAACAGAGATGTTAAGTTGGGATTTATTATTAAACTCCGGTATCTTTATTTTTACCTGGCTTGTATTCCACGGGAATAATTCGCTATACTGATTTAGCTCACCTGTATTTATGTGAGGATTAAATTTAAAGGCCGAATACAAAAGTTCCTCTTTAAACTTAAGCTGATTATTATCAAAATTCAGTAATTGAGGTTCAACTTCAAGAAGGTTTACTTTAGTATTCGAAGAATTTATTGTTCCGGGATGTTCGAGAGGGGATAGTAATTCTATGTTATAAATTTCGGGTTTAAGCTGCGAAAGATAATCAATTATATTTGGTTCATTAATTTTGTAGTCGATAAAGTTAATCTCAGCCTTCTGAAGACTTGATGTATAAGCTTGCGTTGAATCAATGGAGCTTTTTGAGGACAATAATTTATTGTCTTTAGAGATTTTAGCGGTAAAAAATTGTTTGCGATCCTGACTAAAATTAATATTTATATTTGAAACGGAGTGATTACCAAAGCCAAAAAATACAGGATTAGTTTTAGTTTTGAGCTTAAGTCGTTGTGAAGACAGCATCATAATTTTAATCTTATTTAACCTGAACTTAAATGTTGAAGTTTTGTCTTGAATATTTATCGACAGTGATATGAAGTCCGTGTTTGATAGTTCAGGATAAAATAGGTCGATTTCTTGGTATTCGACTGCAACACCACGGATAGGCTTCTGCCATAGAAATGTATCAGTCTCTTCAATTTTGGAAACCGATGTTGCTATTTTAGATCTTAATTTTCTAACCAGATGCATTATTCACCGGTTTTTTGTAAATGAACCTGTTCGCAAGCAACTTTTAGTCTCTCAAATGGTTCGAGTAAATTTCTACCTTCGGCAATGGACATAATATTTTCTTTTATCTCAGGTAGCTCGCCTTCATATTTTTTCGAAATCTCAAGGTATATCTTCGGATTATCCGAATTAGGGGAAGATACCTCTTCTTTTTTAGAATTTTCTCTTGAGATCGCATCATTTTTATCAAAAACTCTTACAACTCTTATACCCTGCTTGCTGTTTGCTCCAAGAAAAAGTGGATCGCGTACTATTATTAGATCTATCTCCTGGCTGATTGCACCTAGCAGGGGAACTGAAATTAATTCAACAAGAATATGTTCCATAAGTACATTTCCGTAAAGGGTCTTTTGGAAATTTGTTGGTTTGATCGGTGCGGTTACTCTGAATTCAATTGGTTTTGTGTCTATATCTGTTACGAGTATTGCACCCATTATTCCTTCTTTTTCTTTTAAAGCATAAGATTCTAAAAATGCAATTTTTGATAATGCCATAATTCACCTAAATTTATTTAATTTCAATAATTAAACTTATAAAGATTAATTAAACAAAATTAATCTTTTTTATTTATGAAAATAGATTTAAGAAATAGTTGTAAGCAATTAACTGATCTGCACACGCAGGTTCCCGCTTTGCCCCTGTTTGAAGTTCCATAGATCGGGATTACAAATATGTAATTAAGACATTTTTTTCAGTTTTACAAGCCTTTTTTCAAAAAAATATAAATAAGTTGTAAATTCGGGCTATTTTATACATAATATTTTGAGACATTTAGAATAGAAGTTAACTATTTGGATTCGATAATTGCTTCAATGCAAAGGAAATATAAAATATCAGATGGGTAAGTAGAATAGATTTTGGGGTATCTTAAAAAAGCAAAGAATATGGGTGATCAGGTTATTGTTAATTAGAAATTAGTTTGAAAATTAAAACTAACACTTGTAGGTAGAGTTGGCTTATTATCGAGTCCAACCGAGATATTCCAACTCACCCCATCATTTTGCTGATTGTTGTATTTGGTTACAAGTCTCACTGCATTGATTACACTTACAATCCTGTTAAGAATAAGTGCCCCTACAATAAATCTTAAATTATTATATGCACCTTCGCTTGAAACCCACATATCGCGGTAAGTTTTTCTGTCGCTGGTGGTCTGCCATTTCCAGTAATCTGAGTTTTCATCATAAATCTGATTAAAATTTCTCTCCAGAGATTTTTCATTATTATACTGGTAGACATCGCTGTAGTTACCTATAGTGGCGTAGAAGTCAGCATCCTTACCGCTGTTATTTACTCCTCCGTTACTTGCAGCAAAAGCCTGGTAATCGCGTTTACGCATATTACCGTAAGCATTAAAACCAATAAAGGTTCCCCATAGTGCACCATCCGCAATTGTGTAGAATTTTCCACTGGAATATGAACCTGCGTAAAGTTCTCCCATTCCGGGAAGTAATAGAGAATAAATTACTGCAAGTCCCACATTTTTTTTATGGAACTCTTCATTCTCCTGAAGATTAAATCTATTGCCGGAAACTTCACTTTTAATTTTGCTTACATCATTTTTAAGCTTTAAAGATTTAGGAGTTGAAATTTCCTGCGGATAAACAATTATGCTCAGGAAAATTAAGAATAAGAGTATTTTTTTCATATTACCAATTGATGATGAATGAAGTTGGAATATTTATGCAACGAGTTCAACTTTTCTTTTATTCTCAGAAATTATGCCTGTACAAATATCGTTTTCAATTTTTGTGATTTTCACATCAGAAAATTTATTTGCCAGTGAGTCTGAAAATTCATTTGAAACCCTGACGTAATTTGAGGAAAATCCCTTAATAATTCCAGCACAATTTTCATCCTCAAACAAAACCCGTAGCTTTTTACCAATCATTGTTTCGTAAAACTGATGTCGCTTTTTTTCACTCAATATTCTCAGCATACTGTTTCTTTGTTTACGCTCAAATACGTCAACGGTACCTTCCATTTCGATTGCTTTGGTATCAGGACGTTCAGAATATGTAAAAACGTGGAGATATGAAACAGGTAATTCTCTTATAAAATCATAAGTTTTTTGAAATTCTTCTTTTGTTTCACCCGGAAAGCCGACAATTACGTCCACGCCTATTCCAACATCTTTAATTGAATTTGAAACTTTTGAAATTAATTTTGAATAATCCTGAACCTTGTACCTGCGCTGCATTAATTGTAAAATTTTAGGACTACCGCTTTGTAGCGGAATGTGAAAATGGTTACACATTTTTTGGTTATCAGCAGTTAATGATATTATGTTATAATTTAATAGATTTGGCTCTATTGAACTTATTCTAATTCTGAAATCTCCTTCTACTTTTACCATTTTTTGAAGGAGGTTATATAAATCAGTATTGAAGGCATTGCCATAATCTCCAACGTTAACGCCTGTAAGTATAATTTCTTTATATCCTGAGCTGATCAGTTCTTTAAATTCTTTCAAAACTAATTCAGGTTGAAGACTTCTGCTTTTTCCTCTTGCAAGCGGAATTGTACAGAAAGAACATTTATAATCGCAGCCGTCCTGGATTTTAAAATATGCTCTCGTTCTGTCATCTGCATCTGTTGAATGTGCGTTACCGAAATTATCAAGCTCGTCTGTGGGGGATACGTGGATGCACGAAAGTTCCTTTTTTTCAAAATTGTTTAGTATGTCAAATAGTCTGAATTTTTCTTTGCTTCCCAGAACAGCATCTACACCATCAATCTTTGAAATTTCTTTAGGCCTCAACTGGGCATAACAGCCGGTAACAATAACGTACGCATTAGGGTTTTGTCTTAATGCCCTACGCACAAGCTGCCTGCACTCCTTTTCAGCATTTTCTGTAACCGTACAGGTGTTGAAAACGTATATATCCGCATCCTCTTTAAAATCTACAATGTTAAAACCTTTGTTGAGGAATTGATTACCAATAGTAGAAGTTTCAGAGAAATTGAGTTTACAACCAAGAGTATGTAAAGCAACTTTTTGAGGCATATGTGAATTGTTTAAAATTAAAAGAGCGGGAACGAATTCCCGCTCCTTTTTTGAACTAATAAATTAATTTCCTGATTTATCAGAACCTGATTGTTTATCATCGGATACTTCAAAAATCGGAAACTCTGATGCATCAATTGTTCCTGTTTCTGCATTTTTAACTTCATCAACAGAAACTTTTTCAAGCTTATGATTTTCAATATAAGCGTTTATCTCATCATCAGATTTTTCTTTTAATGCTGCAATTGCACTAAGTACAATTTTCTTATTCTCTTTATCGAATTCAATCACTTTAAGTGAAAGCGTTTCATCAATAGGGAAGTGATTGGCAACATTTTTAATTTTATTTGTTGATAGCTGTGTTACAGGCACAAAACCGTCAACTTTTTCAGGTAATTCAGCTATTAACCCTTTTTCAATTATTCTTACAACTTTACCATCTGTAATAGCTCCAACGGCATAAAGTTTTTCAAAATTATCCCAGGGATTATCCTGAACCTGTTTGTGTCCGAGAGAAATCTTTCTCTGTTCAACATCAACTCCAAGAACAATTACATCAAGTTTTTCACCTTTCTTAACAACTTCCCCGGGGTGGCGTATTTTCTTTGTCCAGGATAGATCAGAAATGTGAACCAATCCGTCAACGCCAGGTTCAAGTTCAACAAACACACCAAAATTGGTTAAGTTGCGTGCAATTCCTGTATGCTTTGAGCCGACAGGATATTTCTGCATTAAACTTTCCCATGGATCCGGTTCCAGTTGTTTAATACCAAGTGATATTTTCTTTTCTTCTTTATCAAGACTGAGGATAACTGCTTCAACAATCTGACCCATTGCAACAACCTGTGATGGATGTTTAATGTGCTGAGTCCAGCTCATTTCAGAGTTGTGAATTAATCCTTCAATTCCTTTTTCTATTTCAATAAATGCACCGTAATCAGTTAATGATACAACACGACCGGAAACTTTGTCTCCGATTTTGTATTTCTGATCGATGTCTTCCCATGGATGTGGGAGAAGTTTCTTTAAGCTTAAAGATATTCTCTTCTTTTCTTCGTCGAAGTCAGTAACGACCACTTTAATAACCTGGTCGAGTTTAACAACTTCGTTAGGATGATTAATTCTGCCCCAGCTAAGGTCTGTAATGTGAACCAAACCATCAACACCGCCAAGATCTACGAACACACCAAAGTCTGTAATAGCTTTTACAGTACCTTCGAGTATCTGGCCCTTTTCAAGGCTGTTGAGGATTTGTTCTCTTTGACCGGAGATTTCTTCTTCGACAAGAACTTTGTGAGAAACAACTACGTTTTCAGTGGGGATATTTACTTTTACTACTTTGAAGTCCATAATCTGACCGACAAAAGCATCAAAATCTCTTATTGGTCTGATATCAATTTGTGATCCCGGAAGGAATGCTTCCATGCCCATCAAGTCAACGACCATTCCTCCTTTAATTCTTTTAAGAATTTTACCCTGCAGAATTTCACCTGTTTCGTATGCGTTAACAACTTTATCCCAGATCTTTAAGAAATCGGCTCTTTGTTTGCTAAGTACAAGGTTTCCTTCCTGGTCTTCAACACTTTCAATAACAACTTCTATTTCCTGTCCGAGTTTAATTTCCTCGTTTTCGTAGAATTCATTTTTTGAAATTGAACCTTCAGATTTAAAACCAACATCAAGAATTATCTGGTCACCCTGGATGCGTACGATTTTTGCTTTTACCATTTCGCCTTCTTTCACATCTTTGAAAGATTCAGCGTAAAGGTTAGCTAATGTTAAGAATTCTTCTTGTGAATACTCATCACTATTGAAATTCTTTTTTGCCTTTTCGAAATCATCGGCTGTAACAACACGTTTATCGTGTTCTTTTGTCTGATCGGACATCTGTCCTCCTAAAATAAATTGATCCCTGTTTTAATAACCAAAATCATCAAAAGTTACAAAACAGAAAATTTAGTGTTACATAATTAATTATGATGATTTTTATAAAAATTAAATATTTACTTCAATTCCTTTTTTGTCTCCTGCAATTTTTACCTGTTCTAAAATCATTTCAACCTGCTGCTCTATTGAAACCATTGACGTGTCAATTTCAACAGCATCTTCTGCTTTTAACAGAGGACTTACCTTCCTGGTTGAATCAATTTTATCTCTTTGCTGAAGATTTTTTTTGATTTCATCGATAGCGACATGTTTACCTTTCATTTCGTATTCTTCAGCTCTTCGCATTGCTCTCTGATCAATTGATGCTGTAAGAAAAATTTTCACATCAGCTTCCGGGAAAACAACTGTTGTAATATCTCTTCCTTCCATTACAACGCCCCTGTCCTGTTTTCCCATTTTCTGTTGTTTTGCAACAAGCGCTTTCCTTACATCTTCTATTTTACTGACACCACTTACGTTACGATTTACTTCAAGAGTTCTTATCTCTCCTGTGATATCTTCGCCGTCAACTAAAACTCTCGTTACTCCGTTCACAAAGTCAAGTTGAATATCAGTAGAATTTGCTATTTCAATAAGAGCCTTTTCATTGTCCAGTAAATTATTCCTCATTGCAAGAAATGTTACAGCTCTGTACATCGCGCCGGTATCTATATAAACAAACCCAAGTCGTTGTGCGACCAATTTGGCAGAGGTACTTTTTCCGGATCCTGCCGGACCGTCAATTGCAACGATTAATTTTTTGGACATAGTCTATAAAAATAGACAATTATCTTCAATTTTTCAAAATAATTGAGGTAAAATGGAAGAGTTTGAAAGTTATAAAAATGGCAAAAATGGTGGAATTCTGCAATATTTTGTAAGATTACTTAATTTCCTGTCCGCCAAGGTCATTTATAATAGCTGAGATTACAGAATCTTCTTCTTTTGTAGTATTTGAAGCTGCTTTTTTTTGTCCAGTGAATTCTTTTTTATTCTCGTTTTTGCTTCCAGTTTTTTCAGAAAGAATAAAATTCAAAGTAAGCTTTTTCCCGAAAAATTGTTCTGATTTTTGAACGAAGTATTTTTCGTTCATTCTAAGCAGATCTTTTAAATGATCATCTCCGGAGGTTACGTCGAGTTTAAATCCTTCCAGTTTAAGTGGTTTCATATCTTTAACAAATGGTCCCATCATAAATGCTTTTTCGGCTGCAATAGATTCAATAAAGCCATTCCATTTTTCAACAATGGATTCAAAGTTAAATTCTAAGCATTGTGAAACTTCTGGGGTTGCTTTTTTAATATCTTTTTTCGCTGTGGATGATTTTATGGCTTTTTCAGGTTTTCCCTTTTCTTGGACTACTTCAGGTTCAGGCTTTTTTTTTAGCGGGACAGAAATTTTTTCACGAACTACCTCTGAAGCAGTGTTAACATTTTCAGTTTTCACATCGCCTAACTTAGAGAGCACTTCACTAATTGAAGCGGATTTTTCGAGACCGATTAAATGGCTCAGCGAAATTTCAACTTTTAATCTTTGGTTCTGTGCAAATCTTAATTCCTGCTGGGTTTTATTAAGGAAGTTTAATAATCTAAGAAGATCACTTTCTGAAAATTTATCCATGTAATCAATATATCTTGTTCTGTAAATTTCGGCAGTTTCTACTAGTTCGGTTTTTTCAGTTATAACAACAGTCATTATATTTCTGAAATGTTCTATTAAACCGTTAATAAAATCGATGAAGTCCCAGCCATTCTCGAAAATCGTTTGTGAAACTTTAAATACAGATTTATAGTCTTTTTCCAATATCGCATCTGAAACAGTAAAGTATATTTCATCATCAATTAAATTTAACATTAATGAAACAGTTTCAGAATCAATTTTATTACCGCAGAACGAAACAACCTGGTCAAAATAGCTTTCAGCATCTCTCAGCGCACCGTCTGATTTTTTCGCAATTATTGTTAAAGTTTTATCATCAATTTCTATTTTTTCTGTATCAGCAATTTTTTTCAACAAAGTTTTTATCGTATCAAGCTGTATTCTTCTGAAATCAAATCTCTGGCAGCGGGAAATAATTGTAAGCGGAACTTTATGTGCATCGGTAGTTGCAAAAATAAATATAGTGTGAGAGGGTGGTTCTTCAAGTGTTTTCAGGAATGCGTTAAACGATTCCTTCGTTAGCATATGAACTTCATCAATAATGTAAACTTTGTACTTTCCCTTTGTAGGGGCATACTTTACAGATTCTCTTAAAGTTCTTATTTCATCAATTCCTCGGTTTGATGCACCGTCTATTTCAATTATATCAAGGGATTGCGAATTTTGAATAGAGTGGCACATTTCACATTCATTACAGGGTTCAAAATCTTTTGGGTTGAGGCAGTTAAGAGTTTTTGCAAGAATCCTGGCAGTTGTTGTTTTTCCAACACCTCTCGGACCGGTAAATAAATAGGCGTGAGCAAGCCGGTTATTTTTTAGAGCATTTTTAAGAGTGGCAGTGATATGTTCCTGCCCTACAACTTCAGTAAATTTTTGCGGACGCCATTTTCTTGCTGTAACAATATATGCCATTACTTACCTTAATTTTGAATAGTAGAATTTATAAAATATTTTCCGAAAGGAAAAGAGTCATTTCTTCAAGATATTTTTTATCAGTTTCGTTAAATGAGGAATAAGAATCACTATCGAGGTCTAAAATTCCGTAAAGGTTTTTTTCTTTGAATAACGGAATTACTATCTCACTTTTTGAATCAGCGTCGCAAAAGATATGTCCCGGAAATTTTTCAACGTCTTCAACTATAATTGTCTTTTCTTCCTTTGCCGCGGTTCCGCAAACTCCGCTGCCGAATTTAATGTTTGTGCAGGCAACTTTTCCCTGGAAAGGTCCGAGATAGAGGTTATCTTTTTCTGCAATATAAAATCCAACCCAGCTAATTTTTTCAAATGTCTGCTTTAATGCTGCTGTAAAATTTGAAAGATTAGATAAAAGATTGTCCTCCTTGCTCAACAGTGCTTTTACTTGTTTTACAAGAGACTGATACTTTTCTTCAAGTGAAAGATTCTTATCTACAAAAATAGTTTCAGCCAATTTATTTCTTTGTTTTCTTTTTTACCGGTATTTTAGGCTTCTTTTTAGATTTCCCTTTAGCAATATTCTTGTTAGGAAAAATATACGGAAGAGCATCTTCAATTTTACTAATTGAAATTATTTTCATTCCTTCAAGAACTTTATCCTGAATTTCCTTAAGATCAATTTCATTATCCTTTGGAATCAATACCGTTTTTATTCCGTTCCTTTTTGCAGCAAGCAGTTTTTCAGTTAATCCGCCAATTGGCAAAACATTTCCGCGCAGAGTAATTTCACCAGTCATTGCAACATTATTTACAGCAGGAATTCCGGAGATCGCTGACAATAAAGCCATAGACATTGTTATTCCTGCAGAAGGTCCGTCTTTTGGAATTGCTCCTTCCGGAAGATGAATATGAATTTCTTTTCCTTTGAAGAAATCAGGATTAATTCCAAGTTTTTTAGCTGAAGATCGAATATAGCTCAGGGAAGCCTGTGCTGATTCCTTCATTACGTTACCAAGCTGTCCTGTAAGCGTAAGCTTTTCAGAACCCTGCATAATTGTGACATCAACTGTTAAAAGTTCTCCGCCAACGGCAGTCCAGGCAAGTCCGGTAACACTTCCAATTTTTAAATCTTTATTATGTTTTGAATGTCTGAAACGCGGAGTCTTTAAATAATCCTCAACCTTTTTTGGATCAACAATGTATTTGTTTTTGGATTTTGCCTTTCCATTTGAAGATTTTATTAAAACAATATCTCTTGCTTGTTTTCTGCAGACTGAAGCGATTTCTCTTTCGAGATTTCTAACGCCTGCTTCTCTTGTATATTCTGTAATCACTGTTTTGATTGCTTCATCAGTTATTACAACTTCTTTTTGATTTAACCCGTGGGCACTTAGCTGTTTCGGAATAATATGCCGTTTAGCGATTTCAATTTTATCATATTCAAGATAACCGGGAAGTTCAATTATTTCCATCCTGTCCTGCAGGGGGAGAGGAATATTATATCTTACATTTGCCGTAGTAATAAACATAACCTGAGACAGATCATAGTCCACTTCAAGGTAATGATCATTAAATGTATGATTTTGTTCAGGGTCGAGAACTTCCAGCATTGCAGAAGACGGATCGCCACGGAAATCCATACTCATTTTATCAACTTCATCCAGCAGCATTACAGGATTTGCAGTTCCAGCTTTTTTCATAGATTGAACTATTTTACCCGGCATTGAACCAATATAAGTTCTTCTGTGTCCGCGAATTTCTGCTTCGTCTCTAACTCCGCCCAGACTTATTCTTACAAATTTTCTTCCAAGAGCTCGTGCAATTGATCTGCCGAGTGAAGTTTTGCCAACTCCCGGAGGTCCGACAAAACAGAGAATCTGACCGCGCATATTTTTTACAAGATTTAGTACAGCAATATGTTCAATGATTCTGTCCTTTGGTTTCTCAAGACCAAAATGATCCTCATTTAAAATCTTTTGAACGTGGTCAATATTTAAATTGTCTCTTGTTTTTTTATTCCAAGGAACATCAACAAGCCATTCAAGATAATTTCTTATTACGGTTGATTCGGGAGACATGGGTGGAGTTTTTTTCAGTTTGTTTAATTCTTCAAGAGCTTTAGTCTCCACTTCCTTAGGCATTTTTGCCTTTTTAATTTCCTGCCTGATCTTTAAAAATTCAGGCGAGCCATCTTCTTCTTCGCCAAGTTCATCCTGAAGTATTTTAATTTGTTCCTGGATAATAAATTTTCTCTGGGTTTTTGCAATATTTTCCTGAACTTTCGAATCAATTTCTTTTTCAATTTTCAGTATGTCAATTTCAGAATTAAGGATTTTTATTACTTCGTAATACTGTTCCTTGAGATTAAATTTCTGAAGTATTTCCTGCTTAATTTCAATTGACTGATTTATATTTGCAGCAACGTAAAATAATTTCCTGTCTGGTTCATCAATATTTTCAAAAGCGCTGAGTGCTTCCTTAGGAATATTTCTGCTGATTTTAACATATTCTTTAAAGAGCTGTGTAATTTGCCTGGTCATTGCATTCATTTCGTGATCAGTTTCAACTTCCGGAATAATTATTTCTACATTGGCTTCAAAAAATTCTTTTTTGTTGGTGAAGTTTTTTATTCTTCCCTGCAGAAGTCCGTCAACAAGAATTTTCATCAATCCGTTTGGCAACTTGAGGATTTGTACAATTTTTGCAACTGTTCCTTCCTCATAAATATCTTCTTTTTTAGGATCTTCCACATTTGATCTTTTTTGAGCCGCAAGGAAAATGTATTTTGTATTTTCTAGTGCGTAATTAGCTGCTCTAATTGACTGCTCGCGCCCAACCAGCACCGGGAAAATCATATAGGGGAAAATTACTATATCTCTTAAAGGTAGTACCGGTAATTGTTCAGGAATACTGTCAATTACCGTTTCATTCTTTTCAGATCTAATTTCTACGTTTTCGTGTTGATTCAAGTTTTTTGCTCCGTTCCATTTTTTGCTAATTAAAAAGCAAATATACCAAAATAGAGTAGGGCTATCAAGGAAGGAAAGTTGGGTATAATTTGCTCTTTTTATAGTTTAAGCAAAATTTAATAGGTATCAATTTTATTATATTTGAAGGTAAAAACAGAGAATTTGATGATAAACGATATTATTGAAATTGCTAAAGAAGCCGGCGAAATAATCAGGGAAGGATTTGGGAAAACCCGGGAGATTGAATTCAAAACAAATGAAACCAATCTTGTTACAGAAATAGATAAGGCGTCTGAAAAACTTATTACAGATTTTATTAAGATAAAATATCCGTCACACGGGATACTAGCCGAAGAAAGTGGACAAATGAAATCGGGTACAGAATATATGTGGGTGATAGATCCGTTGGACGGCACAACAAATTTTGCACACGGTCTACCGGTTTTTGCAGTTTCAATCGGATTACAGAAAAATGATAAAACTGTTGCTGGAGTTGTGTATGATGTTATGTTCGATGTAGTTTACTCAGCTGAAAAGGGAAGTGGAGCTTTTGCAAATCATAACAAAATGATAGTTAGCAAAAATAATATTCTTGGAAGAAGTGTAATGGCAACTGGTTTCCCTTACAATGTTTTTGAAAATCCGGATAATCTTTTGGAAAGATTCGCAGAATTAACAAAACGTGTTCGGGGTGTAAGAAGACTCGGTTCCGCAGCGCTCGATCTGTGCTATACGGCTAAAGGTGTTTTTGATGGCTACTGGGAAATGAATTTAAGTCCGTGGGATATTTGTGCAGGAATGCTTTTAGTTGAAGAAGCAGGAGGAGTTTTAAGTAATTTCAACAATAAACCTATTGATATGAATACTAAAAAGATTCTTGCTTCAAATGGGTTAGTGCACGAAAAAATGCTGGAGATTTTGTCAAAGTACGAATAAATTGTTTAACGTACTTTTGTATTGCCAAAAAAGCACCAAAAAGTCAAGACCTGAATAAAATTGCTAAAAATCAATATGCTCATTTACATCAAAATAACTCCCCGATAAATCGGGGTCAAACAAATTTTGATGCTATCGATTCGCACATCGATTTTATTAACGCAATTTTATTCAGGTCAATTATATTTAAAAATATTCACTGATTCTGTATCTAAAATCGAAAGAAAAAAATCAAAATGATTTTTCATACATCTCTTCGATTAAGTGTTTGTATCTTTCTTCTACAAATTTTCTTTTGACCTTCATACTTGGAGTTATCTCACCACTTTCAATTGTAAAAGGCTTTTCAAGTAAAACAAATTTTCTAACTCTTTCATAATTAGCCAACTGCTTCTGGAATCTGGTCATATCCTGCTCAATCAACTTATAAATCACTTCATTTTTGGCAAGTTCTTCATTTGTTTTATAACTTATTTTATGCGAATCTGCATATTCACGGACAGCTTCAAAATCGGGAACAATTAAAGCACTTAAAAACATTCGGCTGTCGCCAACAAGTACAAACTGATCGATAAATTTACTTGATACAAAAAGATTTTCTATAGGAGTTGGAGCGATATATTTACCGCCTGTAGTTTTAAATAAATGTTTTTTACGATCAGTAATAATTAAGAAACCATCTGCATCAAACACACCAATATCTCCGGTATGGAGCCAGCCATCTTTTAGAACCGCATCAGTTTCTTTTTTATTTTTATAATAACCCTGCATAATATTTGGTCCGCGCGCTAAAATCTCTCCGTCTGAGGCAATTTTAACTTCAACTCCGGGTGCAGGTTTTCCGACAGAACCAAATTTATAATCGTCAATTCTGTTAGCTGTAATTACAGGCGACGATTCAGTTAATCCGTATCCCTCAATTATCAAAATTCCTAAAGCTTCAAAAAATTCACCAAGTTCCCTGGCAAGGGCTGCGCCACCGGAAACGAAAAATCTCAGATTACCCCCGGTTTTCTGTCTTATTTTATCCAGCACTAATTTATCAGCAAGTTTATATTTTGCTGATAAGGCAAGTGAAATATTTTTATTCTTTTTTGCTTTTGCATAATCTTTACCAACATTTAATGCCCAGTGAAATATTTTTTGCTTTGATGGCTTCTGGTTTTCTACGTTCCTGATTACTTTCGAATATATTCTTTCGAATAATCTTGGAACGGATGTCATTAAAGTTGGTCTAACTTCCATCAGGTTTGTTGAAACAGCTTCGATACTTTCAGCATAACACATTGTTCCACCCGATGCAAACCCAGTATAATATCCGCCCATTCTTTCAAAAATATGGCAAAGTGGAAGGAATGAAAGCCAGACATCTGTTTCATTTATTGGGAGAATTTCCAGTGCCGCTTTTGAATTAGATAAAATATTCCAGTGTGTAAGCATAACACCTTTAGGCTTGCCGGTTGTGCCTGAGGTATAAATAATTGTGCATAAATCATCTGATTTTACATCCTTCATTTTGTTTTTAAAATAAGTCGGATTCTTTTGTTTGAATGATTCTCCCATAAGTTGAATCTTTTTAAATGAAAGAACCTTATCATCTTCAGGTATTGAATCTTTTTCATTTATGACTATTATATATTGAAGTTGGCTACAATTTTTTCTGATTTTTAAAACTTTATTTAACTGAAACTTGTTTGAGACTATTATTATTTTAGATTCAGAATTATTTAATATAAATTCTATCGATTCCGAAGTAAGGGAAGGGTAAAGAGGAACATCTATTGCGCCCAGTCCTAAAATAGCCATATCAGAATAAACCCACTCAGGTCTATTTTCTGATATAATTGCTACTTTGTCATTTCTTTGAATTCCAATCGAAGCTAAACCGTTTGCAAAGTCTTCAGTTTCAATTTTAAATTTCTTGTATGTAATGCCGGTATACTTACCACCTGTTTTGTGCATCATTACAAAACTTTTGGTCTGTTTTGAGTATTCTTCAGTTAAGAATTCAAAAAGTTCTGGTATTGTAGAAACTTCTTTTAAAATTGGCATTTATCTGTCCTGAAAAATAATTAAAAACTTGTAATTGGGAATATCGCCTAACTAAATAACGAATGCCTTGGCATTTGCAGCAGAGATCAGGATAAATATTTTATTACAAATATTCGAAATGTTACAAAAATGTTATTAAGGTAAATCAAGATAAAATATCTATAATTAAATTTAATATAATTTAATACAAAATATTTAATTATTTACGCGCAGGTAAAATTTAATAAAATCAAAAAATAATAATTTGTTCCTGGGACAAGACTTCCAGTCATTTCTATATTGACTTTTTAGAAAATTGCGCAGTCACTTAAATTGATTATCAGGGGCAAAAACCGTAATTTTAAGTTTAATTTTTAAGTATTCTGATAGAAATAGAAAATAATTACAGGACATTAAAATGAAAATTCACGAATACCAGGCAAAACAAATTTTAAATAATTTTAAGGTACCGGTACCGGATGGAAAAGTTGCGTTTTCCAGCGATGAGGCAGTAAATATTGCACAGAATGAAATTGGAGGAAATGTTTGGGTAGTAAAAGCACAAATTCACGCAGGCGGAAGAGGAAAAGGTGGCGGTGTTAAAGTAGCAAAAAGTTTACAGGATGTGGTAGATTATTCAAACCAGATACTAGGAATGAATCTCGTTACTCACCAAACCGGTCCTGAAGGAAAAGTTGTAAAAAGACTTTTGATAGAACAGGGAGTAAATATTGATAGGGAACTTTATGTCGGAATCACTCTTGATAGAGCAATATCAAAAAATGTTGTAATGGTTTCAACTGAAGGGGGAATGGAGATTGAAAAAGTTGCTGCAGAAAATCCTGAAAAAATAATTAAAGAATCTGTAGATCCTGAGGTAGGTTTGCAGCCTTATCAGGCACGCAAGCTTGCTTTTGCGCTTGGACTTGAGGGTGTTCAATTTAAGAATGCAGTAAAATTCCTGACAACTTTGTATAAAGCATATGTCAATACTGATTGCACGCTTGCGGAAATTAATCCTCTTGTAGTTACAAAAGAAGGAGATGTTATTGCTCTTGATGCAAAAATGAATTTTGATGACAATGCACTTTTCAGACATCCTGATATCCTGGACTATAGAGATACAGACGAGGAAGATCCGCTAGAGATTGAAGCTTCAAAATTTAATCTGAATTATATAAAACTTGACGGAAATGTTGGGTGTATGGTTAACGGCGCGGGCCTCGCAATGGCGACTATGGATATAATTAAGCTGGCGGGAGGTGAGCCGGCAAATTTTCTTGATGTTGGTGGTGGTGCAAATAAAACAACGGTTGCAAATGGTTTCAAAATTATTCTTTCCGATCCTAATGTGAAAGCTATTTTGATAAATATTTTTGGCGGTATTGTTAGATGTGACAGGGTAGCACAAGGGGTAATTGATGCGGCTAAAGAAATGGACATTCACGTACCAATTGTTGTAAGATTGGAAGGAACTAATGCAACTGAAGCTGGTTTATTGTTAGAAAATTCTGGGCTAAATTTTGAAGTTGCTACAAGTCTTAAAGATGCTGCAATAAAAGTTACCGCAGTTTTAAACAATTAGTCTTGAAATTTAAGATAAAAAGCCATGTTCCGTTTTTAATAGGGATGTTTTTTTGCTTATAAATTAAATAGATTGAATGGAATCACAAATTCAAAAATTTTAGTGAAATAATCAAGTTGATTTTGTGCGGTTATAATAATAGATTTTTCCTACAAGTAATTTTGAATTAGGAGATTTAATAAATGTCTTACCTTGATTCTGACTTCAGTAGTGAAGATAATTATAGAGAAAAGGAAAGAAATATTGACAGGGAAATTAAAGGTTGTAAAAGGGTAATTGACGAAGGTCATATTTATTCAGCAATTGAAAATATTGAAGATACAATTCAATTATGTATTGAAAACGATAGATATTGTGATGGTCTCGAAATTGTAAGTAAGCTTCTTGATATATCTCCCTATAATTCAGAATATTGGTTAAAAAGAGGAATGCTTTTAATTGGAATAGGGAAAAATTCTGAAGCACTTGTATCCTTTGATAAGGCTCTTTCTTTAAATCCTGGGGATGCAGAAATATATATTGAAAAAGCAAATGCTGAAGATAACAGCGGTGATTTTAAATCTGCCAGCGAATCTATAGAAAGAGCCGTGGAAATTGATCCGCAAAATGCAGATGGGTTTTTTAATTATGGAATTTTGCTTCAGAGACATTCTCAATTTAAAGACGCCATTAGGAATTTCCAAAAAGCAATTGAATTGGATCCTCAATTTGAAGAAGCATATTATGAATTGGCTTATTGTTATGAAAACAATAATCAGTATAATAAAGCTTTGAAAAATTATGACAAATTTTTGGATTTTCAACCTTACAGTGCTAGTGGTTGGTATAATCGGGGGGTTGTTCTGGCAAAACTAAATAAACTTGAAAAAGCTGTTGACAGTTATGATCTGGCTGTTGCAGTTAAGCCTGATTTCGGCAGTGCCTGGTTTAACAGAGGTAATGCACTTGCAGATCTTGGTAGGCTTCAACAGGCATTGGAAAGCTTTAAGGAATCCTTTTTAGTTGATCCTCTAGACGAAGCATCTTGCTACAATATTGCTAATATTTATGAAGAAATGGGCGATTTACCTAAGGCGATAAAACATTATTCCGATGCAATAAAAATTAATGATAGATATTATGAAGCTTATCTTGCCCGCGGTTACTGCTTTGATTCATCCGGAAAATATCAATTTGCTTTAAAAGATTTTAATATGGCTATAACTATGTCTCAGGATAATGCTGATGCGTGGTATGCAAAGGCAGATCTGGAATATTCCCTTGGTCAGCTTCAAGAGGCAGTAAATAGTTATAAAGCAGCACTTAAAATAGTTCCTGAAAACCTGGAGATTTGGCATAATATGGCGCAGACTTTTTTTGAAATGGGTGATTGGTTAAGTGCTCTTGAAGGGTATGATAATTGTATTAGAATAAATCCGCTGGATGCTTCTTCATTTTATGAAAAAGCTAAAATAAATTTTATATTGAAAAGGACTAAAGAAGCCGTGGATTGTTTAAAAACTGCCTTTCTGATAGAACCTTCATTTAAAATTGAATTCGAGAAAGAATATCCTGATATTAAATCTTCAAAACTATTTAAAAAATTACTCGGAGAGCTCTGAAATATTTTTATAAATAGACTTGATTGAAGAACTGTTTTCTATAAGTTTGAGGAAACAGTTTTTATTTTGTTGTAACGACATATAATAATCAAATGAAAAATTTAACACACTCCGATACAAAGTTGCTTGCTTTGATAGGTCATCCTATAAAACATTCCTATTCACCATTTATACAAAATACTGCATTAAAATTTAAAGACTTGGATTACATTTATTTACCGTTCGATGTAACTAAATCTAATTTGAAAAATGCAATTAAGGGAATGACAGTGCTTGGTATTAGAGGATTTAATGTTACAATTCCACATAAAGAAAATATACTTGAGTTGCTTCAGACTGTATCGGAAGAAGCTTCTATAATTGGTGCAGTTAATACAGTTGTAAATGATCATGGCGAATTAAATGGTTATAATACTGACTCTTACGGTGTGACCCAGACATTGCTTCCATATAAAAAGGATATTTCAGGACAAGTCGTTTCTTTAATCGGTGCAGGAGGCGCAGCTCGTGCAGTAATTTTTTCTCTTATTAGAAACTTTAAACCTAAAAAGATTAATCTGATAAACAGAACGGAACAGAAAGCAGAATCTCTGGGAAATTATTTCAAGGATAAAATGAAATTTGATTCTTTTACTACTTTGGAATTATTTCCTCCCGATCTTGTTGAAACATTTCGTGAATCTAAATTAATAATTAACGCTACTTCAATTGGAATGTTTCCCGATAATGAAGATACAGTTACTGATTTAAAAAATTCCTTTAATAAAAATCAAATTGTCTTTGATGTTGTTTATAATCCTGCAAGAACCAATTTATTAAAAATGGCTGAAAAAGAAGGTGCAGTTACTTTAGATGGTTTAACTATGTTAGTTCATCAGGCCAGTAAATCATATGAATTATGGACCGGCGAAGAAATGGCTCTTGAGCAGGTTAAAAACACACTGAAATATTATATTGAGAATTAGACAAACTTTAATTTAGTTTGTTCACAGCTTCTTTAAATCTCTTAGATGCTTCAATTATATTATCCATAGAGTTAGCGTAGGAAATTCTCAGGAAACCCTCTGCTCCGAATGCACTTCCCGGAACAACGGCAATATTTGCCTCACTTAAAAGATACATTGCAAAGTCAAACGAATTTTCAATTTTTAGCTTTTCAGTGCTTTTGCCAAAATAGGCTGAAATATTTGGAAACAGGAAAAATGCGCCTTCGGGTTTATTACAATTTATTTCCTCTATTGAATTTAGTTCATTAAGAAGGAATCCTCTTCTTTTTGTAAACTGGTTCAGCATTTCGGTAATTGCGTCCTGCGGTCCGGATAGAGCTTCTACAGCTGCAAACTGTGAAATTGATGACGGATGTGATGAAGAATGACTCTGTATTTTATTCATACCTGATATTATTTCTTCCGGACCTGCAGTGTATCCTATTCTCCATCCTGTCATTGAATACGCTTTTGATACTCCGTTAACAAGAATTGTCTTCTTTTTTAGTTCAGACTTCAGTGATGCAAAACTTACAAACTTAAAATCATCGTAAACAAGTTTTTCATAAATCTCGTCGGATATTATCATAAAATTATTTTTCAATGCAACTTCTGCAATAACCTCCAGTTCACTTTTTGAATAAGCCGCACCTGTAGGATTTGAAGGATTACAAAGTATAAGTAATTTTGTCTTCGGAGTAACAGCTCCATCTAATTCTTCTTTTGTTAATTTAAAGCCATTTTCCTGTTTCGTATTAACAAAAACTGATTTTCCTTCAGCCATTGTTACCATGTCAGGATAAGAGACCCAGTAGGGTGCAGGAATAATTACCTCGTCTCCTCTGTTAATAGTTGCAAATACTGAATTAAAAACGCTCTGTTTTGCCCCGCTTGAAACAATAATTTCTTTTAAGCCGTAATCCAGCCCGTTGTCATTTTTTAGCTTTTGTGCAATTGCTTTTCTCAAATCAATTGTGCCGGCATTAATTGTGTACTTAGTATGATTAGTTTGAATTCCTTTTATTCCAGCTTCCTTAATATTAGCTGGAGTAGGGAAATCAGGTTCTCCAACACTTAGATCGATTACATTGATTCCTTCAGCTTTCATTCTTTTTGCTTCAGCTGCAACCTGCATGGTTGGCGAAACATTTATACGTTTTATTCTATCTGCTACCAAGAGCATCTCCTAAGAATTTTATTTTACTTTCGTTTATTTTTTCGGATAGTAGGCTATTGTAGAACTACGGTCAATAAATTTTCGTCAAATATACAATTAGATAAACTAAATTAAAAGTTTGAAGTGGATACAAAAAAAATCCCGTAGACATAATCTACGGGATTTAATTAAAATTGAGGATTTAATTATTTCGTTAATCTAACTGGTCCGGCATTAATGACTTCCTGTGATGAACCTTTTTCAAATAATTTGAAGTTTTCAATAAATCTTGCAGCAAGGGCATCATATTTTTTCCAGTATTCATTTTTATCGCCCCAGGAATTTGAAGGTTCCAGAACATCTTCGGGAACTTCCGGGCAGGAGAGAGGAACTTCAAATCCGAATAATTTATCTTTTCTTAGTTTCACTTTTTCAAGTTGACCGTCAAGAGCGGCGTCAAGCAAATTCCTGGTGTGGCGAATACTGATTCTTTTTCCAACACCAAATCTACCGCCGACCCAGCCGGTATTTACGAGCCAAACATTTGCGTTATGTTTTAACATTCTTTGTTTTAACATTTCAGCATATTCAAAAGGATACCTTACCATAAATGGTGCCCCGAAGCAGGCACTGAAAGTAATCTGCGGTTCAATCCCTAAACCAATTTCTGTCCCCGCAATCTTGGAGGTATATCCGCTTATAAAATGATATTGAGCCTGCTCAGGATTAAGTTTAGCAATTGGCGGCATTACCCCGGATGCATCACAGGTTAGGAAAATAATATTTTTTGGATGTGAGTGAACATATCCTTCCGGAACAATATTAGGAATTAATTCGAGCGGATAAGAAGCACGTGTATTTTCCGTAATCATATCATCTTCAAGATCGATGTGGCGGGATACCGGATCGTAAACCACATTTTCCAGGATTGTTCCGAAACTTTTTGTTGTTGCATAAATTTCAGGCTCGTGTTCCGATGAAAGCCTGATAACCTTTGCATAACAACCACCTTCAAAATTAAAAACTCCCTTTGAACTCCAGCCATGTTCATCGTCACCTATCAATCTTCTTTTGGGATCTGCAGATAAAGTAGTTTTGCCAGTTCCGCTTAATCCAAAGAATAAAGCAGCGTCGCCTTTTTTGCCCACATTTGCTGAACAGTGCATAGGGAGAACACCTTTGAACGTGAGAAGAAAATTCAAAACAGTGAATATAGATTTTTTAATTTCGCCACCGTAGAGAGAATTTGCGATAATTGCAATTCTTTCTTCAAAATTAAGAATGATGCCAGTATCAGTTCTGGTTCCGTCAATTTTGGGATCTACTTTGAATCCAGGAACAGCAATAACAGTAAAATCAGGAATAAATTTCTTTAATTCGTCTTTGTCATCAGTGGTGATAAACATATTTCTTGCAAATAAACTGTGCCAGGCTTTTTCAGTTATAATTCTAACAGGCATTTTATATTCGGGATCTGCGCCTGCGTAACAATCCTGGATGAAAAATTCTTCTCCTTGGGCATAAGCCTGGAGTCTTGCCAAAAGTGCATTGAATTTTTCAGAACTAAATGGGCGGTTGTAGACACCCCACCAGATCTTATTTTCTGTTCCTTCTTCTCTTACTA
This sequence comes from Ignavibacteriaceae bacterium, assembly GCA_035266865.1. Taxonomy (GTDB): domain Bacteria; phylum Bacteroidota; class Ignavibacteria; order Ignavibacteriales; family Ignavibacteriaceae; genus JAKAGZ01. The sequence goes on from DATFMR010000180.1 coordinate 32,499, forward strand.
CAAATTTATCGGCTGCGGCGCGGGCTGTGTGCTTCCCGGTGTTTACAATTATTGGTCCGCCAGTTGATATTTTACCCTCATTCCTGAAAATTATCTCCTCGTAAAGAGCAGCGTCGGGTAAATTCCAGAAAGCTCTGTCGAGGTGAACAAGACCATGATTATCTAATTTAAAATCAGAAGCGAGTTCTTTCGCTTGTTTTGTAGCTGGTGTATTAAATTCTAAATATTTCATGACCAGTCCCTCACTAGTTTTCTGTCGCCAATATAAAGTTCATTAGGAGAATTTGGATCAAGAGCCCATTTCATTCTTTCAATTCCATCGGTGATATCTTTTATTGATCCGCAATAACTCAATCTCAAATATCCATCCAATCCAAATTCTTTTCCGGGTACTGTAAGAACCTGAACTTTATCAATTAAGAATTCGGAGAGCTTATTAGAATTCTTTTCATAATTGCTGAAATCTGCAAAACAGTAAAATGTACCATCAGGTTTAGGGACTTTCACTCCTTCAAATGAATTTAATAGATCGATCATAATATTTCTGTTGTTTTCCAGTGTTACGCGCAGACTTTCAACACTGGATTGAATTCCATTTAAAGCGCCGACCGCAGCTTTTTGTAAAAGCACAGAAGGGCCGGAAGTCTGATGTCCCTGAATGTTCGTCATGGCTTCAATTAATTTTTTATTCCCAACGGCCCAGCCGATTCTGAAGCCAGTCATTGCATATTGTTTTGAAACTCCGTTTATAACTATAAGCTTTGATCTTTCATCAAGTTTCTTTGCGTATTTATAACAGTTTATCGGTTTCTTTCCGTCAAAAATTAATCGATGATAAATATCATCCATTATTAAATAAAGATCTTTCTTTTCACAAAATTCAACTATGTCAGCGATAAAATCTTCAGGATACATTGCGCCGGTGGGATTATTCGGACTATTAATTATAACAGCTCTTGTATATGATGATACCCTTTGTTCAATATCCTGAATACGTGGATAAAATGTTCCGTCTTCCGGAAGAACCGGCACGCCGATAGCACCACATAATTTTGTCATTTCAGGATAACTTACCCAGTAGGGAGCAGGATAAATTACTTCTTCCTGCGGGTTTAAAATTGCCTGCAGAGCAACCATTATTGCCTGCTTTGCTCCTCCTGATGCAATTACATTTTCAGGAGCGACCTTCCTGTCATAAAATTCTTCAGTGTATCTGATTATTGCTTTTTTTAATGCAGGAATTCCATCCGCGGGCGCATATCTTACTTCGCCGGTATTCAAATGTGAAGAAGTTGAAAGAATTGCATCAAGTGGAACCTGACTTTTAGGTTCACCTCCGCCAAGATGGATTACAGGGTCGCCCTTTTCCCTGAGTATAGCTGCTTTTTCATTTAATTTTAAAGTAGGTGAGGCGCTTATCGATTTTGCGATCTGGCTTAAACTCATATCTTCTCCCCCGGTTTCCCCTGAAATTTTAATAAAATTATATCACTAAATTATTCTACCTGTCATTCATAAGCAAGGAATATTAACAAAACATTTATAAAAATCGGTTATTTTTTCTCAACTAATCCCGTTGTTTTGCTTTTCTTCCAATCTATTATAATCTGCAAATATTCTCGGGCATTCTCCTTGGTGTAGATGAAATTTGAACCACGCATAATTCTTTTTAATTCTTTAGGTTTTTCCTTATCCGCCCAATTCATAAATCTCTTTTTAAAATTATTTATCCTGTCGCTGGTTTTATTTGTTGGCTGAAATGATATTCTCTTAATTTTTCCATCTAATAAAGAAAACGTCGCTGTGAATTTTGCTGTATCAATTCCAATTGTTTCTAAAAGATCACTTGTTTTTCCCATTACAAATAATACATCATTTCCGGATGATGCAAAATCACTTAAATTTATCTTGCTATAAAGTGCACTTTCATACTCAAAATAATTTCTTATTTCTTCCGGAGTTGTGAGGAACTCAGATTCATTAATTTTTATTACAGCATTATTGCTGAGTAGCATCATAGTGCCATCAATATTATTATCGTTGTATGTTTTTTGATATTTGTTGAGTATATCATCCGGACTTTCTCCGCAAGAAGAGAATATAATTGATAATATGAACAAGGTAGGTAAAATTATCCGGGAAGTATTTAACATAAAATAGATACTATCCTTCAAACTTAAAATGTGGATTTTCAATTACTCCCAGTTCATTTCCAAATGGATCAATTACTGATCCAATCAGGATGTTGCTGCCAACATCCTCAATCGGTTGTGAGCCTTTTGCACCCAAATCAATAAGTTTTTGATAAGAATCTTTAGCATTATCAACTCCCCAATAAGCAACTATACCGCCTTTCCCAGGTTTTGATTTATCGCTTGCAGGATGCAGCCCGAGTTCAAATCCGCCTACATTAAATCCTACATAAAATGGTTCATTAAAGTATGGCTCTTTCCCCAATATTTTTGTATACCATTCTTTTGCTTTTTGAATGTCATCAACAAAACAAATAGATGTCCTTAAACCTTTTAACATATACTATCCATTTTTATAAATGTGTAATTATTATTTCTCATTAAATTTTTCTTTTAATGCCTTAGCCACATTTGGAGGAACAAAATCGCTAACATCGCTGTGGAATCCAGCTAGGTTACGCACAATTGAAGAATTCAGGTAGGTGTATTTTTCGTGTGGCATTAGGAAAACTGTCTTAATATCTCCGGCAAGTTTCCTGTTCATCAAAGCCATCTGGAATTCATATTCAAAATCACTTACAGCTCTTAGTCCGCGAATAATACTAGCAGCTCCAACGTTGCTGGCATGATCAACAACCAACCCGTCAAATGAATCCACTGTCACATTATCGAATTCCTTCAGGCATTCTTTTAGCATATCTACTCTTTCCATAGTTGTAAAGAGAGGGGTTTTACCTGTGTTGATTGCTACAGTGACAACAATTGATTCGAAGATGTCTCGCGATCGTTTAATTATGTCAATGTGTCCGTAAGTAACAGGATCAAAGGTTCCGGGATAAATTGCTTTTGCCATAATTGATAAAATGTTTAATATTAAAAAGTTAAAAGTTCTTTACGGTTATTTCGTACAAACAGGAATCACCAATAATTTTGAACGGTTCAATTTTAAAATTTTCAATATCTTTTTCTTTTGTCTGTATCGAACGCTCAATAATCATAAAACCGTCTTCATCAAAGTATTTATTAATTATCAGATTCTCAACTACTTTGTATATGTCATCTTCAAAAAAGGGAGGATCAGCTAAAATGAGGTCATAATCTAGGTCTTTAAAAGAATTTGAAAATTTTAGTGCTTCCATTTTATAGATTTTACATTTTTCTGTTGAGTTTAAAGAATCTATATTTTCTTGTAAATTTTTGAATATCGGGAAGTTTCTTTCAACAAAATGAACTTCTGAAGCTCCCCGGCTCAGGCATTCCAGCCCGAGCGATCCGGAGCCTGCGTAAATATCAAGTACTTTCCTGTTTTCGAAATCGATTTTGTTGTTTAATAAATTAAAAAGCGTTTCTCTTACTCGGTCGGTTGTAGGCCTGATTAGTTTTGAGTCTGGCACATTTATCCTGCGACCTTTAAATTCGCCTGAAATAATTCGCATTTTCATAATGGAATTATAATCATAATTATGGAAATTTGATAACCGAATTGATTTTGTAATATTTAGGCTACTCTAAAAGCGATTCCTGCGGCGGATGCAAATGAATTGTATTGCTCTGAAAAAAGTTTATTATCTATTAATTGTTGCCGGGGTTTTATTTTTTCAAACGGATTGAATTGAATAAAGTCAATATCCAGAGTATCTCTCAAAGTCTGAACAAGAGAAATAGATAAATTATCTCCTGTAATAAATGAAGCAGATATGGAATTTTTATTTATATTAAATCCATCCCTTTGAGTAATTGCCTTAACAATCAGGCCAGGAATTTCGCTGGCATCCTTTAATTGAGATGAAGTAAAATAAATTGGTTTTCCGTTATATGAAAAAATTATTGAAAAATGTTTGTTATCAAGATAAACACTCATTACAAGTCCGGTTACTGTAAGAGGATCGCTAACAAAGAGTGCTTTTTCGGAAGCAAAATGGACATTGTCTACAAATTTTAATTTCAGGTTATTTTGATTACAAAAATTATTTAATATCTGAAGATATTTTCTTTGAATCGCTACAACCACTGCCGTGTTAAGTGGTACAAATTCATTTTTATCTATTTCAATGTATTGTATAACAAAATCTCTTGTAGAAATGTAAGGATGAAGAATTGATAGTTCCCACCTGAATTCTTCAACCAGGTCCTGATGAAGTAGTGTATTATCAAATGGAAGTTGTGCCGTGTAAAATAATTCAAATGGAAGAGTAAATGAAACAGCGCTGCATTTTAAAGGCTTCTTTAGAATCAATTCATTAAAAGCGCCCTGCAGAAGGGCGCTTACTTTTGTTTCCTTATCTTTTTCAAAATTTATTGGTTCATTAAAATATGATTCAGCAATATTCTCTAATAAAAACTGTTTATCCTGACTGCCAACTTCAACTATTTGGAGTTTTGTATCGTAAATAGTAAAGCCTGCATGGTTTTCATAGCCAGTCATCTTTTATTAAATTACTCCCAAGAAGAAGTATTTTTCAAAGCATCATCATCCAGGCTGCCAATAGTCCCGTATCCATCAGGATCTTCAAGGTAATATTTTGTACCGTGAACTCTTGTGCTGTCAATTCTAATCAATCTGCCTCTTCTGTCAACCACTGTATCTGCTTTAATTGTGTTATCAATTTGTAAAATAAATCTGCTGTAGGATTTCGGTGTCCTGTATAAACTATCAGGTGTAAATTCACCATTAGAAAGTTTTGCAAATGGATTAGCAGCTCTCATTGATAATGAATCAAACGCGTTTTCAACACTATCTACCATTGGATCATTTTTTACAAAATTAATCAGGGTATCAAGGCTTCCTGAAAAACGGCCAAATTTTTTCTGATAAAGAATTTCTGCTTCTTTTATATTCTTCATTCTTAAACGTGTTTCAGTTTTGTAATAACGTTCTGATTCCACCACGTCCTTTGGGTCTATTATTGCAACTTTAACTAATATTACAATTAGAATTGCAATTACTACATATAAAGCCGCGTGAATGTACCAGGGTTCCGATTTAGAGACCATTTTTCCTCCGGAGCTTAAAAATTTTTAATTACTTTTCAATATATAAATACTTTTTGATTTTACTAAATTTTGAATTGCCTATTCCATAAACGTCCAAAAGTTCAATTAATTCCTTAAATTTGCCAGTTCTTTGCCGATATTCTATTATTTTATCGGCTGTTTTTGGCCCGATTCCCGGGAGCAGCATTAAAGATTCTTTACCAGCGGTATTTATATTTATACTTTTTTCAGAAAGTTCTTTCTCTGAATCATCCCTGTTAAATTCCGGTTCCCTAAAATCTAAAACTTCTTGCTTATAATCAACATTTTTGTCACTTGCTTTTACTCCATTTTTAACTGGCTCATTTTGAGCTTTTAAATTCAAAAACAAACTATCCTGCTCTGAATAATCATATACTATTTTATTTCTAGCGCTATTTGTATTAATAATTAATGATTTAATTCCCAAGCCTGCAATAAAAATTATTAACAGGAATAATAATACCTTTATTTCAAGCAAGGTAAATCCTGTTTTTTCTGAAATTTTCCTGAGCCCCAATTTTATTTAATTTTTTGTGATTGGATACATGTGAATATAAGAAGCAGGAATTCAAAATTCAAAAAGAAATAAAATAACTGAATATAGTTAAAGGACTAGCAACTACAATTAAAGGAATGCAGATGTAATTACTGCAATTCTAAATATATTCCAGGGGAAACTGTTAAGTATAAGTTTTATTCTAAAAAAAACCTCCGGCCAAATACCAGAGGTTTTTTAATTATTTTATCACTTACAGAATTGAAATCAGTGCAGATCAAACCTGTCGAGATTCATTACCTTGTTCCATGCTGCTACAAAGTCCTTCACGAACTTCTCTTTGGAATCTTTACAAGCATAGACTTCTGCAAGAGCACGGAGTTCTGAATTGGAACCGAAGATAAGATCGACGCGTGTGCCTGACCATTTTACTTCGCCTGTTTTGCGGTCACGGCCTTCAAATGTATCACCAGCTTCAGAAGTTGACTTCCATTCTGTATTTGGTTCAAGCAGGTTTACGAAAAAGTCGTTTGTAAGTGTATCTTTCTTTTTGGTAAATACTCCGTGTTTTGAACCATCATAGTTTGTGTTAAGTACCCGCATACCTCCGAGAAGAACCGTCATCTCTGGTGCAGTAAGTGTTAGAAGTTGTGTCTTGTCAATAAGTATTTCTTCTGCAGATGCACTGTAACCTTTCTTCTTTCTCAAATAGTTACGGAACCCATCGCCAACTGGTTCGAGTACGCCAAATGCTTCTACATCCGTTTGCGCCTGCGTTGCATCTCCGCGCCCCGGGGTAAAAGGAACTTGTACATTGAAGCCCGCCTTTTTGGCAGCCTTTTCAACTGCCGCGCAGCCGCCAAGAACTATCAAATCTGCAAGAGATACTTTCTTACTTTTAGATTTATCGTTGAATTCTTTATGGATTTTCTTAAGAGTCTTCAGCACTTTATCTAGCTGTACCGGGTTATTTACTTCCCAATACTTCTGTGGCTCAAGCTGAATTCGCGCACCGTTCGCACCTCCGCGCTTATCTGAACCGCGGAATGTAGATGCAGAAGCCCACGCGGTTGAGACTAGTTCAGCTACAGACAACCGTGAACTAAGGATTTTATTCTTTAGCGTGGTAACGTCTCTGTTGGTAATTTTATTTTTGACTGCAGGGACAGGATCCTGCCAGATCAGGTCTTCCTTCGGTACTTCTGGTCCTAAATAGCGTGCACGAGGGCCCATATCGCGGTGAGTCAGTTTAAACCATGCACGTGCGAAAGCATCAGCGAATTCATCCGGGTTTTCATAAAAACGTCTCGAAATTTTTTCATAAGCCGGATCAAATCTCAAAGAAAGATCAGTGGTAAGCATAGTTGGCAGGTGTTTCTTAGACTGATCTGCAGCGTCCGGAATTGTATTTTCGGCATTTTTTGCTACCCACTGCTGTGCTCCTGCAGGGCTCTTTGTTAATTCCCATTCGTAACCAAACAGATTTTCAAAGAAGTTGTTACTCCATTTTGTCGGTGTTGTAGTCCAAGTAACTTCCGGTCCGCCGCCGATTGTATCGCTGCCTTTACCAGAACCAAAGCTACTTTTCCAGCCAAGCCCCTGTTCCTCAATACCAGCTGCTGCAGGTTCAGGTCCAACATATTTGTCCGGAACAGCAGCGCCATGAGCTTTTCCGAATGTATGTCCGCCCGCAATAAGTGCTACAGTTTCTTCGTCATTCATTGCCATTCGGCCGAAAGTTTCGCGTATGTCGTGTGCCGCAGCAACAGGATCAGGATTTCCGTTCGGACCTTCAGGATTTACATATATCAGACCCATTTGTACAGCGGCTAATGGATTTTCAAGGTCACGGTCACCCGTATATCGTTTGTCATCAAGCCATTCGCCTTCCGAACCCCAATAGATGTCTTCAGGTGATTCCCAGATATCTTCACGTCCGCCGCCAAAGCCGAAAGTATTGAATCCCATTGATTCGAGCGCACAGTTACCGGCTAGTATCATCAGGTCAGCCCAGGAAATTTTCTTTCCGTATTTCTGTTTTATCGGCCATAACAGCCTGCGTGATTTGTCTAGGTTCACATTGTCAGGCCAGCTGTTGAGCGGTTCAAAACGCTGAGCACCTGTTCCACCGCCTCCACGGCCATCGGCAATACGATATGTGCCAGCACTGTGCCATGCCATACGAATGAATAATGGTCCGTAATGGCCAAAATCTGCCGGCCACCAATCCTGGGAATCCGTCATTAGTTTGTATAGATCTTTTTTCACGGCTTTCAGGTCAAGTTTTTTAAATTCTTTTGCGTAGTTGAACTTCTCTCCCATTGGGTTGGATTTGAAAGTGTGTTGGCGGAGGATGTTTAAATTCAGTTTGTTTGGCCACCAATCACGGTTTTTTGTGCCGCTACCTGCGCCGTGCTTAAGTGAACCGGTTGTAAACGGACATTTGCTTTCATCATTAACATTGTATGTTGATTTATCATTTTCCATATTTCATTCCTCATAATTATTATATTAATAGTATAGCTAATTTAGTGATTATCTTTCATTTATGAATCTTTTTTACAGGTTAGCTCAACTTTTGCCCCCAGGTAATCTTTACAAAATTTACAGAATTAATGTTAGTTTAACAAGGCAACTTGAAAGCAGGAAATCTCCGAAGGAGTTATTTTAGTTAAGATTGTTCCCCTGAAAGTACATCGTGAATGCTTAAAGAGTACAAATAATTTCTAGTTGCTGTCTGCTTCAGATCATGTGGATAAAGGCAAATATATTTTAGTAATGTTTCAGACTTTTGGCTGAAGAACCTCTCAAATAAAACTTCCTGCTAATCAATGGAGGTTTATTAAGATAAAGTATCTTTCCGAATAAATTAAATTCCGAATCTCTTAAAGAAATTATTATTATCGGAACGCGCCGATTTTTTTACATTCGGCAACTCTGATAATTCCTTTAGTAATTCTTTTTCTTTTGAATTAAGTTTGTTTGGTACTTCCAGGTTTATTCTGACTATCTGATCGCCAGTACCTCCATGATTAAGATGCTTTATACCTTTATCCCGCATTTTTAACAATTTGCCGGGTTGTGTACCTCCGTCAATTCTTAGCTTTGCTTTCCCTTTTAATGTTGGAACTTCTACCTCAGATCCAAGCGCTGCCTGGGGATATGAAATATACAGATCGTACAGAATATCATCTCCTTCACGATTGAAATACTCGTGAGGAATTTCCTGGAATACTACAATTATATCTCCTGCATGTCCTCCGCGTTTTCCTGCATTTCCATCGCCGTGCATTGTCATATAATTTCCTTCGCTGACACCGCCGGGTACATCTACTTTAATGGCTGCTTCTTCCTGTATTCTTCCTTCGCCTTTACAATTTCTGCATGGTGAATCAACCACTACACCATCACCGTCACAATTATTGCATGGCTGGATATTTACAAACTGGCCAAATACAGATCTGGAAACAGTTTTGATTTCGCCGCTACCGGTACATACCGGGCAGGTTTTTGTAGATTTTCCTCCTTCTGACCCATTACCGTTACAATCCTTACATTTTACAAGTTTTTTTATTTTCAATTTCTTAGTAACACCTGTAGAGATTTCTTCCAGGGTAAGTTTCAAATTAACTCGAAGGTCAGAACCGGGTACACCGCTTCCTCTTTTTCTACCTCTTCCTCTTTGCGAGGTACCGCCGAAGAAATCATCGAAAATAGATCCACCGCCAAAAATATCTGAGAAATGCGAAAAAATATCATTAATATCAGAAAATCCCTGGGAACCAAATCCGCTTCCTTTTACACCATCGTGCCCAAATCTATCGTAACGGGCGCGTTTATCATCATTATTTAAAATTTCGTAGGCTTCAGCAGCCTCTTTGAATTTTTCTTCTGCATCTTTATCATCCGGGTTTCTATCAGGATGATACTGCATTGCGAGTTTTCTGTATGCCTTCTTTAAATCGTCTTTAGTTGCGCTTCTTTCAACACCGAGTATTTCGTAATAGTCTCTTCTCGCCATAAAAATTAATTATCCTCTTTTTTAGTATTATTATCAGAATCATCAGTAGGAGATTGAGTATTTTCTTCCGTTAATTCTTCACTTACAATTACTTTTGAATGCCGAATAACTCTGTCCTTATACATATATCCTTTTTCAAGTTCATCCAGCACTGTGTGAGGAGGAAAATTATCGTCTTTCCTCTGCATTAAAGCTTCGTGATAATCTACATCAAATGGTTTCCCAACTGCCTCTATTTTTTTGATCCCCTGGTCATTAAGCATTTTTATTAGTTTGTCATAAACCAGTTTTATTCCATCCTTAATTGCATTAACGTCTTTAGCATTTTCCATGTGCTGCATAGAACGTTCAAAATCATCAATAACAGGGAGCAGTTTTAAAATTAAATTTTCTCCGCCGTATTTAATAAGATTTATTTGATCATTCTCAGTTCTTCTTTTATAGTTTTCAAATTCGGCAGCCTTTCGTAAAAGTTTGTCCTTTAATTCTTCTATCTCATTCTCGAGAGATTCAATTTTTCCGTCCGATGAATTTTCATTGTCTTTGGCTATTTCTTTTTCAGATTTCTCTGTTTTTATCTTTTCTTCTTTAGATTCTTTATCATGATGCTTCTTGCTCATTTAAAGTCAACTCCTTTATTTAGTATTTACGTTTGTTAAAACTTCAGATAATAATTTTGAAACATAATCTACAATTGCAACAACCTTAGAGTATTCCATTCTTTTAGGTCCAATGACTCCCAGAGTTCCTGAAATGTTCCCGATTTTATATTCCTTACTAATTGAACTATAATCCTGTAATTTCTGATCTTCATTTTCACTTCCGATAGAAATATAAACCTGGTCTGAGCGCGACTCTCCACCTTTTTCAAGAATATGAATTATAACATCCTGGTCTTCAATTAATTCAATTACACTTTGGAATCTTTCAGGTATATCAAATTCTGGTTGGCGAATTACATCTTTTGCACCGGATATCAAAACTTTGTTTGTACTGCGGATATCTTTAAAAATTTTATCAGCGGAATCAATAAATAATCTCATAATAGATTTATGATCCTCAGGCACATCTTTAAACCTTTCTTTAAAAGTTTTCCGAATATCCTTCAAAGATAGTCCTGAAAGCCTTTCATTTAATAATCTTTGGACAGAGTCTATCTGGGAGGGTTTCAATTCCGTTTGTTGTTCAAGAGTAATTGTTTTTACAAGCCCGGAGTCTATACTAATAACAACTAATATTCTGGTGGAAGATAAACTCACAATCTGAATTTTTTCAAGTGTGCCGGAATCCACCTTTGGATAAGTAACCGCTGCCAATTGCCTTGTTATATTGCTGAATAATTTAGATGTTAACCTTAGGAGTTCATCTGTATCTGTTTCAGATTGCTTCAAGCTTTTTTCAATAATACCAATCTCTTTTTTCCTTAGTTTTTGCAATTCCATTAGGGAATCGACATAAATCCGGTAACCTTTGTCAGTAGGTAT
>DATFMR010000181.1:0-26484 GCA_035266865.1 Ignavibacteriaceae bacterium
GCATTTGAGGCCTTTTATGGTATCGTCGAATAAATGTCTAATTTATTTTATGCTAATTTACATATATTTTAGTAATATTGCAAAATAATTTTAAATAATACTTGACAAATATTAGACGTTTTATTATAATTGTCTAAGATATTTAGACATATTTATAAATAAACCAAAATCATCAAATAAAAGGAGTCCAAAATGAAAAACGTGGGAAAAACAGCTATGGTAGCACTTTTTGCTATTGCTTTATTTGCAGTGGTAAGCTCAAATACTTTTGCAGGTGGAAAAAAATCTTCAAAGAACATTGTTGAAACCGCGGTAGCAGCAGGAAACTTCAAAACACTTACAACCGCTTTAACAGAAACTGGTTTGGTTGACGCATTACAGAAAAAAGGCCCCTTCACTGTATTTGCTCCGACTGACGAAGCATTTGCAAAATTGCCCAAAGGCACACTCGAAAGTTTGTTAAAGGACAAAGAAGCATTAAAGAAAATCCTTCTGTACCATGTCGTATCCGGAAAGGTTATGGCATCTGATGTAGCAAAATTAAAAAGTGCTACAACTCTGCAGGGAAATGATGTGAACATTATGATAGCCGATGGAAATGTTATGATAAATAAATCGAAAGTTATAAAAGCAGATGTCAGTGCTTCGAATGGTGTGATACATGTAATAGATACGGTGTTAATTCCGGATAATGACTAATCTCCAAAAACCCCGCCTAAAAGGCGGGGTTTCTTTCTCCCCTTTTCACAAATTATGTTAGTACATTATAATAAGATATGAAAATACTTTTAACGGGTGCGACAGGATATATTGCTCAGAGACTGTTGCCGGTTCTAATAAATCAGGGGCACGAAGTTATTTGCGGCGTTCGCGATAAAAAACGGATTGACTTACAAAAATATCCGGAAGATAGAGTAAAAATTATAGAAGTAAATTTTCTGGACAAAGAGACGCTTTCTAATATTCCTGAAAATATTGATGCAGCTTACTATCTCATACATTCAATGTCATCCAGCATCAATGATGATTTCGAAAAGCTTGAAACAATTTCGGCAATTAATTTTAAAGAGAGAATACAGAAGACAAAAGCCAAACAGGTAATTTTCCTGGGTGGAATTGTAAACGAAACAAAACTTTCAAAACATTTGAAATCGAGGAAAAATGTTGAATCAATTTTGGCATCTGCTTCTTTCAATTTCACATCTTTAAGAGCAGGTATAATTATAGGATCAGGAAGTGCTTCATTTGAAATAATTCGTGACCTTGTGGAAAAGTTACCTGTAATGGTAGCCCCAAGATGGCTTGAGACAAAATCCCAGCCTATCGCAATCAGAAATGTAATAGAATTTCTCAGCGGTGTTTTATTAAATGAAAAAACATATGGAAATGTTTATGACATTGGCGGATCCGAAATTCTTACTTACAAGCAAATGCTGTTAAAATTTGCCTCTGTACGCAGGTTAAAAAGAAAAATCCTTATCGTGCCGGTAATGACCCCGAAACTTTCATCATACTGGCTATATTTTGTTACGGCCGTTTCGTTTAGCCTTGCTAAAAATCTTGTTAATAGTATGAAAGTTGAAATAATTTGCAATAAAAATAATTTGGTTGATTTACTAAATATCAAACTGATTAGCTATGAAGATGCTATTAGAAATGCTTTCGATAAAATTGAACAGCAGCAGGTTATTTCAAGCTGGAAGGACGCCCTGGCCAGTCACAAGCTTGACGATGGGCTATCGCACCTGGTCGAGATCCCGACGCACGGTTGTTTTAGGGATTCCAGAGTTATAAGGTTGACTAATGAAGAACAAGCATTAAGAAAAATCTGGTCAATTGGAGGAAAGAATGGCTGGTATTATGCAAACTGGCTTTGGGCAATTAGAGGATTTATTGACAAATTATTTGGCGGAGTTGGATTACGAAGAGGAAGAAAAAATCCGGTCGATATTACTGCAGGGGATTCACTTGACTTTTGGAGAGTACTGTTAGCAAATAAAGAAGAGAAAAGATTATTACTATATGCTGAAATGAAGCTACCCGGCGAAGCCTGGCTAGAGTTTAAAATACAAAACAATAAATTATTTCAGAATGCAACGTTTCGCCCACTCGGGCTCTTGGGAAGAATTTATTGGTACAGTGCATTACCATTTCATGGGTTTATTTTCAGAGGTATGATGAAAAAAATTGCTATGCATAATTAGTCAAATAGAATATTTATGCCATTTTATCAAATAAAAGAGAAACAAAAAATTCCTGTTACTATTGATACGATCTGGGATTTTATATCTTCTCCGGAAAACTTAAAACATATTACTCCTGAGTATATGGGGTTTGAAATATTAGATAAATATATTCCAGATAAAATGTATCCCGGAATGATAATTAGTTATAAACTGAGTCCGGTTCCCGGCATAAAAATTAAATGGGTTACTGAGATAACGCATATTAAAGAGAAGGAATATTTTGTGGATGAACAACGAGTTGGCCCTTATTCAATGTGGCATCACCAGCATAAAGTTGAAAAAATAGAGAAGGGTGTTTTGATGACTGATTTATTAACGTATAAACCTCCTTATGGTATATTAGGCAAACCGATCAACTACTTTATAATTAATAAACAGTTAAGAAAGATATTCAATTACAGAAAAGCGGCTATCGAAAAGAAATTTGGGAAATTCTGAGTTTATACTCAATATCTCTCAATGCAATTAATTTTTGGAAATTTCCAGGCTCTAAATTTTATTAGTTGCTTTCTGTAACAATTGTAGTCTCTTGTTTTTCTTTTGGAGGACGTTCATAAAGGTCAGCCAGGCTTTTATAATAATCTGCAAGATCAGTTCTTACCTGCTCCCAGGTAAATCTCCATCCCCAATTGCCTCCAGGCTTGCTCGGAAAATTCATTCTGGCTTCACCACCAAGATTTAGCATATCCTGCATTGGTATTAAAACTATATTTGCAACCGAAGCGTAGGCAGTTCTAATCAGCTCACTTGTAAGGTTTTCTCCATAATAGTTTAGATATTTTTTAGCATGATCCAGAATATCATTATCCTGTCCTTTGGCTTTCTCAAAATATGCCCTGGTCGTATCATTATCGTGTGACCCCGTATACACACAACAATTAGGGATATAATTATGAGGAAGAAATTTATTTTCCATACCCGTTCCAAAAGCAAACTGAAGAATCTTCATCCCCGGTATATTAAATTGGTCTCGCAATGCCTCAACTGATTTTGTTATTACACCCAGGTCCTCTGCAATAATTGGTAAATCTCCAAAATGCTTTTTTATGGAGTTGAATAATTTTTCTCCCGGTGCTTTTACCCACCTTCCTTCTATAGCATTTGGTGAATTGCCAGGTATTTCCCAGTAAGCATCAAATCCCCGGAAATGATCTATTCGAATTATATCAATAAACTCCAACAGGCTGCTGACTCTTTTTCTCCACCATGCAAAATCATTTTTTCCCATTTCATTCCACTTGTAAAGTGGATTTCCCCAAAGTTGTCCTGTAGCACTAAAATAATCCGGTGGAACACCGGCCACAAATTCCAATCCGCCTTCTTTATCAACTGTAAATAATTCTTTATTTGCCCAAAGTTCAGCACTGTCATATGCAATAAAGATTGGAACATCTCCGATTATTTTAATTCCTCTTTCATTTGCATATTTCTTTAGTTCTTTCCATTGCTTGAAAAAAATATACTGGACGAACTTCTGATAGAGAATTTCAGCCGATAGCTTCTCTTTCCACTTTTTCATTGCGCCTGATTCCCTGGCAACCAGGTTTTTCTCCCATTTATTCCAGGGAGCTCCTGAATGAAAATCCTTTAGGGCCATAAACAAGGAATAATCTTCCAGCCAATCAGAATTGTTTTTTACAAATCTTTCAAAATCCTTTTGTAGGCCATTATTGTTTTTCCTAAAATTATTGAATGCTTTGAGAAACAATTCATTTTTAAAATTGATCACACTTCCATAATCAATTTGATGCGGATTTGATTCCGGTATATTTGAAATATCTGTTTCAGCCAGAAACCCATAATCCAGAAGTTTATCTGGGCTGATAAGTAACGGATTTCCTGCAAAAGCTGAAAAACACTGGTAGGGAGAATCTCCATAGCCGGTTGGTCCCAAAGGTAAAACCTGCCATAATCTTTGACCTGAATGCTCAAGGAAATTAACAAAATTGAAGGCTTCTGGTCCAAGATCACCTATTCCATATTTCCCCGGAAGTGAAGTAGGGTGAAGAAGAATTCCCGCATTTCGTTCGAAAGTCATATAACATCCTTTATTTTGTCAGATAAATATATGCAAGCATTTTTTTATCTGAAAATTATAATGTAAAATAATTTTAATTTAATAGTTAAATTGACTAAAAATTGTTTAATAATATAAAATGAAAAAAATAAAAATTGGCAAAACGGATATTGAAGTGAGTGTGATTAGCCTAGGCGCGATGTATTTTGGAAGCAAGATTAATTCAGAAACTTCTAACAAAATCCTTGATAAGTTTTCATCAGCCGGGGGAAATTTTATAGATACAGCAAATATTTATGCCCACTGGATTGAAGGATATAAGGGAGGGGAAAGTGAATCTTTTTTAGGTGACTGGATGATCGAAAGAAAAAACAGGCGCGATTTGATAATTGCGACTAAAACCGGAATAGAATATCCAGGCTCGGAAAGAGGCTTACGAAAATATCAAATTATACAGGAATGTGAAAAAAGTTTATCAAGATTAAAAACAGATTATATAGATATTTATTTTTCTCACTATGATGATACAGAAACGCCTGTTGATGAAACACTTGAAGCTTTTGAAGAATTAAAACGGGATGGAAAAATAAGAGCAACCGGGGCAAGTAATTTTAGTAAAGAGCAATTTGCCAAATCCATAAGTTTAAGTAAAGAGAAAAAAATAATTGGTTATTCCTGCCTTCAGCAAAGATATTCTTATTTAATGCCATCTAAAGAATTTAGTTTTAACAACCAGGTTATTCTGGATTCTGAAACAAAGATTTTTTGCGGCAAAAATAATATATCGGTATTAGCTTATTCTCCATTGTTAGGTGGACTTTATTCAGGAGTTAAATATGAGTTGTCAAAATTTTATGAAACTAAATTGAATGATAAAAAATTGAAAATGCTGGAAAGAATTGAAGTGGAAACAGGATTTACTAAAAATCAAATTGTTTTATGCTGGCTTTTGAATTCAAATCCGCCGGTAATTCCGGTCCTCGGTGTGAGTTCAAAAGCACAGCTAGAGGAAAATTTAACCGCTGAAAAATTAAAATTAGATTTTGAACATTTTAAAATATTAAATAGCCTTTAATATTAGGCTAATAACTATCTAAATTAATTCTAATTTATTGAAGCTGCTGTTTACCTGTAATATACGGAATAACCCCATGGCTTTAATTTCTTCGTCATTTTATTCATTAGAGAGACAGATTTCCCCGAAAATAGTTCTTTATAATTCCCTTTTAATGATTCCGAATCAAGTGTTGTCTCAATCTCATCGGGAGATAAATTAAATATTGCCACTATTTTATTTTTATCCTTTTCTCTATAAATTGCAAACACGCTCTTTTCGTTATCAGTATTAATCAATTGCATCTCACCGCCATAATTACCGTTCCACAAGGCCTTATTTGTATTTTTGAGATCATCAAGTACAGTGTAAATTTTTCTAAAATCACTTTTTTTCCAATCAATCGTGTCTTTATCAAAGAATCTCAGAGATTTATCCATTCCTGATTCCTGCCCGGAATAGATTAACGGCATCCCTTTTACAACTCCGCAAAGTACCGCAAAGGTTTTTGCAGCGATTCCGTATCTTTCAAAAACGGAACCCTTCCACGAATTTTCATCATGATTTGATGTGAACATCATTCTGTATGCATCTGAATTATAATCTTTTTCTTCTTTTGCTAGATAATTCCTGAGATCTAACACATTCTGTTTACCGGAATAAATTTCTTTTGTAATATTATGAAACTCCCATGCATAGGTCATATCAAAAGCATGTTTATGAAATCTAATTCCTTCCGCTTCGGCTAGCATAAATATCGGTTTTAATTTAATAAGTTCTTTTCTGGCAAAATTCCAGAACGGCATTTGGACCATACCGGCTACATCACACCTGAAACCATCGATATCGCATTCCTTAATCCAATATTCCATTGCATTTTCCATAGCAATCCAGAGTTTTGGATGGTTGTAATTAAATCCGATCACATCTGTCCAATCATCAACCGGGGGTTTAAAATTTCCTTTATCATCTCGGCTATAAAAGTCAGGATGAGTCTTTGTCCACACATTATCCCACGAGGAATGATTTGCAACCCAGTCAATAATAACTTTCATCCCGAGTTTATGAGCTTCATTTACAAGCTTCTTCAAATCATTAAGTGTTCCGAATTCGGGATTCACTGCATTATAATCGGAAATGGAATAGTAACTTCCGAGAGATCCCTTCCTGTTTACTTTGCCGATTGGATTTATCGGCATCAACCATAATATATCAACACCCAAATTTTTTAGTTCAGGCAAATGTTTTTCAAAAGCCCTGAATGTGCCTTCAGGCGTAAATTGTCTGATATTTACTTCATAAATTGCGGCATTTTTGCTCCAGTCCGGATGTTTTACAGTAGTTGTTGTTTGAGAATATGTTTGTGCTGAAAAAAGTATTAAAGGAATCAGTATAATAATTCTAATTAAGAGTCTATTAAAATTTTTATTTATCATGGATATGCCCCGCTTAAAAAAATAGAAATAAATATAAGTATGAGAAATGATAAATCTACCTACCCAAATAGGGTGTTATTTAGTAGAGATAAAATTTTATTAATTAGCTTGATAAAAATTTATTATATTCATCCTGTTTGATAATTGATAATTCAATTAATTCAAAAGGAATCTTCCAATGAATAAACCTCGTCTAAGCTTCTGGCAAATCTGGAACATGAGTTTTGGTTTTTTAGGCATCCAATTTGGTTTTGCATTACAGAATGCGAATGTTAGCAGAATTTTTGAAACACTTGGTGCGAAGATAGACGATATACCAATCTTATGGATTGCTGCCCCAGTTACTGGTTTAATTGTCCAGCCTATAATAGGACATATGAGCGATAAAACGTGGGGAAGACTTGGAAGAAGAAGACCATACTTTTTAACCGGGGCAATACTTGCATCATTGGCATTGATTGCTATGCCTAACAGTCCTGTCCTCTGGGTTGCAGCAGGTATGCTGTGGATAATGGATGCTTCAATAAATATTTCCATGGAACCATTTCGCGCTTTTGTTGGGGATATGCTTCCATCTGAGCAGCGTACAATAGGTTTTTCAATGCAAAGTTTCTTTATTGGTATTGGGGCAATTGTAGCATCGGCGTTACCTTATATGATGAAAAATTGGTTTGGAATTTCTAATGTTGCACCTGCAGGTGAAATCCCTGAATCTGTAAAGCTTTCATTTTATATCGGAGGTGCGGTTTTCCTGTTATCTGTTTTGTGGACGGTATTTCGTACAAAGGAATATCCTCCGGAGGAATTAATAAAGTATTCGGAAAAAGAAAGCAAGGATGCTTCAAATGGTGAAACAAGCAAGAGAAAAGATATTTCCTCAAAGAGGTTCTTAAAAATCGGTTCAGTATGGACTGTTATTGGTCTGGCAGGATCTGGTATTTTATATTTTTTGCTTCACGAAACTGATTATGGATTATATGTTTTATTTGTCGGTTCAGTAATTTTTGGTCTGCTTCAGGTTATAGCCTCATTTTTAACTGATGATAGTGAATCACACGGCGGATTTGTTACGGTTTTTAATGATTTTTACAAGATGCCCAAAACCATGAAGCAGCTTGCTTTTGTTCAGTTCTTCTCCTGGTTTGCGCTTTTCGCTATGTGGATTTATACTACACCCGCTGTTACTCATCATATTTACCAAGCAACAGACCCGACTTCAGAATTATATAACCAGGGAGCTGACTGGGTAGGTGTATTGATGGCAGTTTACAATGGATTTGCTGCTATAATGGCGTTTCTTCTGGTCTGGATTGCAAAGAAAACGAATCGAAAAACTGTTCATATGATCAGCCTGATTATCGGGGGTATCTCATTCCTTTCATTTTATGTTATTAAGAACCCAGATCTGCTTTTAATATCTGAGCTGGGTATCGGTCTGGCTTGGGCATCTATTCTGGCAATGCCCTATGCAATTTTAGCAGGATCTCTACCTCCTGAAAAAATGGGTGTCTATATGGGAATATTTAATTTTTTTATTGTTATTCCTCAAATAACAGCTGCAGCAATTTTAGGATGGTATGTAAAAAACTTTTTTGGTGGAGATGCAATTTATGCGATTATTTTAGGCGGTATATCAATGATAATTGCAGGGGTATTGGTTACGTTTGTTAATGATGTGGACGAAGTGAAAGGCTGATATTATAAAATATCAAATGCATAATTTGCTAATGTATTTAATTCTAAATTATGAATTTTGAATTATACATTATTCATTCCTAAAACCTACCTGTTCAGGTTGTATTTTCTATAACTGAATTGCTTTAAATTAAATCTGTACAAAAAAAATTTTATAAATGTTTTATCTTTTAGATTTTGAATGAAAATTAAATTATTTATTTTAATTTTAACAGCATTTGTTCAATCTTCCTTTTCTCAAATCATAACAACAACGCCGCAATATCCTACAGAAAATGATTCAATTGTTGTATTTTTTGATGCTACGCAAATGGGAGCTGCTGAATTATTGAATTATTCAGGGACAGTGTATGCACACACGGGAGTATATACAAATAAAAACTCTTCTACATGGCAGCACGTTATTGGTACCTGGGCAAACAATAGTACCCAACCCTCACTACAAAGACTGGGAACAAATTCATATAAACTTACAATAGGTTATCCCAGAAAGCTTTATAACGTTGCTGATATTTCAGAACATATAACTACTTTAAATTTTGTATTCAGATCGTCAGATGGTTCCAAACAAACCCGCCCGGATATTATTTTTAACTTATATGAGAAGGGAAGTTATAGCTTATTATTGGATCATCCATCTGTTTCAAATCCTTATAATGATCCGGCCCGTTCACCATATTTTATTAATCAAGCTGGTGATGTTAATATTATAGCTAAGGCTGCAGCACTTGGAACTACCAGCTCTACTATTACATTATATGTTAATGGCATCCAAAAAAGCCAGGTTTCAGGCGATTCATTAAATTTTAATTTTGTCGCAGCTGATTATTCAACAGGACTGAATCAGGTTGCAATAGTTGGAAACGACGTAACTAATCTTACTGATACTCTAAGATTAGCCATTATGATTAATCCTGCAATTGTTAATTCACCTTTACCTGCCGGAAATGAATTGGGAATTAATTATCAAACCGATCCAACAAAAGTAACACTGGCTTTATTTGCACCGCTCAAAAGTTTTGCATATGTAATCGGAGATTTTAATGACTGGGAAGTAAATCCTTTATATTTTATGAACAGGGATTCTGTATCAGCGGATAGTGTAGTATGGTGGATCACAATTAATGGTTTAACATCACAACAGGAATATGCGTTTCAGTATCTGGTAGACGGTAATTTGAGAATAGCTGATCCCTTTACACACAAGGTTTTAGACCCCTGGAATGATCAGTATATTAATTCATCACCTACCGGTAATGTTGTTTATCCGAATTTAATAAGTTACCCTACCGGAAAAACTTCTGAAATTGTTTCGACATTTCAAACAGGATTACCGGCTTACAATTGGCAGGTAACAAATTTTACTAAACCTGATAAAGACAAACTTGTTATTTACGAACTGCTGGTGAGAGATTTTGTAAGTACTCATTGGTTTAAAACAATTGAAGATACCTTAAGCTATTTAAAAACCCTTGGCATAAATGCAGTTGAATTTATGCCTGTTATGGAATTCGAGGGGAATGAAAGCTGGGGCTACAATCCAAGTTTTCATCTAGCCCTTGATAAATATTATGGTACTCCCGACGCATTTAAATCTTTGATTGATAAAGCTCATTCAATGGGTATTGCAGTAATCCTAGATGTTGTTTTGAATCATACTATGGGACAATCTCCGTTCGCCCGGTTATATTGGAATGCTGATAGTAGCAAACCTGCCAGAGATAATCCCTGGTTGAATGCTGATCCTAAGCATGATTATAACGTGGGTAATGATTTCAATCACGAAAGTAACCAGACAAAATATTTTGTCGACAGGGTTACTTCCTACTGGATACAAAAATACCATATTGACGGTTTCAGGTTCGATCTGTCAAAGGGCTTTACACAGAAAAATACTTTGGGTGATGTTGCTGCCTGGGGACATTATGATCAATCAAGAATAGACATACTTGAAAGAATTGGTAATAAAATTTGGCAAATTGATCCCGCTTCAATTCTAATACTGGAACATTTTGCGGACAATAATGAGGAAATCGTCCTTTCTAATTTTGGTTTCCTCTCTTGGGGAAATATGAATTATAATTATAATGAAGCTACCATGGGCTATACAGCTAATTCAAATTTAAGTAATGCGTACTATATAAAAAGAGGTTGGCCCAAATCAAGCTTAGTTGCATTTATGGAAAGCCACGACGAAGAGAGACTAATGTATAAAAACGAACAATATGGGAATAGTTTAGGAAATTATAATATTAAAGATGTACGCGTTGGTTTAAATAGAATTAAAGAAGCATCTGCTTTTTTCTTCTTAATTCCAGGCCCTAAGATGGTCTGGCAGTTTGGTGAACTTGGTTATGATTACTCAATTGATTTCAACGGTCGTGTTGGTAATAAGCCTATAAGATGGGATTTCAGGGATGACCCGGCCAGGTACAAACTTTACAAAACTATGGCTGCTTTGATTAAACTTAGGGAGAATTATCTAATCTTCAGCGATACAGCGATACTTGATGTAACCGGCGCTATTAAGAGAATTACTTTCTCAGATACAAATATGAAAGTTAATATTATCGGAAATTTTGGAGTAGCTGCAACAAATGTTCCCGGTAATTTTGCTCAAACCGGAATGTGGTATGATTATTTTTCAGGTTCCGGAACAAATGTTTCTAATACTACTCAATCTGTTTCACTTGAACCAGGGGAATTTCATATTTATACAACCGTTCAACTACCCACACCTGAATCCGAATTACTGACAGATATTAAACTTGATGGGAACACTACAGTATCTGATTATAAATTGAATCAGAATTATCCTAATCCTTTCAATCCTTCAACAATAATAAAATATCAAATTCCTAATTCAGGAAATGTAACACTTAAAATCTATGATGTACTGGGAAGGGAAGTAAAAACACTTATTGAAGAATACAAACAAAGAGGTGCTTATCAAGTTTCATTTAATGCAGCCAATCTGGCAAGCGGGATTTATATTTATGCAATAAGAGTGAATGGTTTTGTATCTGCCAGGAAAATGATACTAATGAAATAATATTTAGGATAATTTTTTATTTTAGTCTTTTTCTGCCTCAATTATTAGATATTTTATAAACAAATAAAATTGTAAATTAAATATACTTATAGGCAAAATTTACAATTTGAAATGTTTTTTCAATTTTCTAATAAAATATCATTTTCAGTTTTTTCCCTTTCAATCATATTAATTATTTCAGTATTTACAATCCCTATAACCGGGCAAATTAACCAGGTAAATTTCACTCAGCTACTTAGCGAAAATGGTCTTTCCCAAAACAGTGTTCATAAAATTATTCAGGACAGCCAGGGATTTATGTGGTTCGCAACTGAAGATGGTCTTGATAAATACGATGGTTATAACTTTACAGTGTATAAAAACAATCCGGATGACAGCAGTACAATATCTGATAATTTTATTTGGACAGTTTATGAAGATAAAAATGGAATTATTTGGGTTGGTACTAACAGCGGTGGAGTTTGTAAATTTGATAGAGAACTCGAAAAATTTACCACATACAAAAATATTCCAGGTAATCCCAATAGCCTGATTTTCAATAATGTAAGAGCGATATATGAAGATAAGCATGGAATTTTATGGATAGGTACAGAGAATGGATTGGATATGTTTAATGTCAAAAAGGAAAAATTTACTCATTACTTTCATAATCCGGATGATCCAAACAGCCTGAGCAATAATGTTGTTCTTTCAATTTATGAAGATAATGGAGGTGATCTCTGGATAGGAAGTGACGGCGGTCTGGATATGTATGATATGAAAAATGATGGGTTTATTAATTATTCAAATGATCCAAATGATCCTAATAGTCTTAGCAATAATATTGTTTTATCAATACAACAGGATTATGAAGGAATTATCTGGATTGGTACATTAAATGGATTGAACATATTTGATAAAAAAACAGGAACATTCAGGCGATATGTGATGAAATCCCCTGAATCTAAAAGTACGATCCGAAATAGAATTAATTCAATTGTAGAGGATAAATCGAAAAAATTATGGGTTGGTACAGGAGAAGGTGTTTATTTTTTGGATCGTGAAAATAATGAATTTAAA
Source organism: Ignavibacteriaceae bacterium (assembly GCA_035266865.1). Lineage (GTDB taxonomy): Bacteria > Bacteroidota > Ignavibacteria > Ignavibacteriales > Ignavibacteriaceae > JAKAGZ01. Next base: position 12,560 of record DATFMR010000181.1, read on the forward strand.
TGGCTTCGTACAGAACTTTCACGCTCAGGATTTATTAATAACAATAATATCTTTTCACTTTACGAAAGTAATTCCGGGCTTATTTGGATTGGAACAGCAGAAGAAGGGGTTTTGAAATTTAATCAGGAAAAAATAAAATTTAAAAACTATAAACATGATCCATTTAATGATAAAAGTCTTAGCTATAATACCATCCGTGCAATCTATCAGGAAAAAAACGGAACTCTTTGGATAGGAACTTTAGGCGGTGGTCTTGAAAGATTAATGCCTGGTGCGGAAGAATTTATTCATTATAAAAATGATCCTAATGATAGTAAAAGCTTGAATGACAATTCTATTTCTGCCATATTCAAAGATAAATATGGTTATTTGTGGGTGGGAACCTGGGGTGAGGGAGTAAACAGGTCTAAAGTGCCTATCAATTTTTCATTAAATAGTAAAATAAATTTCATCCATTACAGTAACAATACCCCGGGAAGGAATTTCATAGCTAATAATATAGTACAGGCAATTTATGAGGATTCTGATAGTCAATTATGGATTGGAACAGGCGGAGGGCTAAATCTTTTTGATAGGGGAAAAAATATCTTTATAAATTTTCAGCATAATCCAAAAGATCCGAAAAGTTTTAGTAGTAATCAGGTCCAGTCCTGTATTTTTGAAGATCGAAGTGGAAATTTATGGATAGGGACTTGGGATGGTCTGAACAGATTGGGTTCTGATCTGAGAAAAAAAGCAACAGAAAATCCCTCGTCAGTCAAATTTGAAAAATTCCGAAATATTCCTGCTAATAAAAACAGCTTGAGTGATGGCAGAGTAATATCAGGGTATGAAGATTCAAAAGGTAATCTCTGGTTCGGTACTTACGGAGGTGGATTGAATGAGCTTTTAGCTGATGAGCAAAACATTTCAAATCCCGCATTCATAAGATATAAACAAGAAGAAGGATTAGCCAGTAATATCGTTTATTGTATCCTGGAAGATGATCTTGGTAACCTTTGGCTAAGCACTGATAATGGGCTATCAATGTTTAATCCGGAAAAAGAAATTTTTAAGAATTATGATGCAACTGATGGATTGCAAAGTAATCAATTCTTTTGGGGAGCGGGCTATAAAGGTATTAAAGGTGAATTATTTTTTGGCGGAACAAGTGGGTTTAATGCTTTTTACCCTTCTGAGCTGACAAATAATTCTCATATTCCGCCTATTGTAATTACCGATTTCAGAATTTTAAATCAGCAGGTTGAAATTGGTACCGAAGATTCACCACTCTCAAAAACCATTTCCTTAACTAAGGAGATTGAATTATCATATAGTCAGAATGTATTCTCATTTGAATTTTCTGCGCTTGACTATTTTGCTTCTAATAAAAACAGCTATGCTTATATGATGGAGGGTTTTGACCATAATTGGATCTATTCTGGTAATCGGAGATATGTGACTTACACAAATCTTGACCCTGGTAGATATGTTTTTAAGGTTATAGGTTCAAATAATGATGGAATGTGGAACAGAACAGGGACACAGGTATCAATATTAATTTCACCTCCGTTTTGGAGAACTTGGTGGTTTATTTTATCGGCAGTAATTGCTGTTGGAGGAATGGTCTATTTAATTATTTATTACAAGGTAAAAAACCTGATTGGTATAGAAAGACTAAGAGCTAAACTTGCGGCAGATCTTCATGACAATATTGGCTCAAGCCTCACGGAAATTTCTATTCTTAGTGAAGTTATTTCTCATAAAATAGATTCTGCAGATGATAACACAAAAAAAAGTTTGAAAACGATTAGTGATAATTCGAGAAACCTGATCGACAACATGAGCGATATTGTTTGGCTTGTTAATCCAAAACGGGACTCATTATATGATTTGATTTTAAGGCTTCGGGATACTTACTCTGAACTGTCTTCTTATACAAATATTTCATTCAGATCGGAAAACATTAAAGAATTAGAAAAAATATCTCTTTCTATGGAACACAGGCAACATCTTTATCTAATTTTTAAAGAAGCCATTAATAACAGTATAACTCACAGCAAATGTAACCAGTTAACTCTGGATGCTTCAGTCAGGGGCAAAAGACTTGAAATGACATTAAGAGATGATGGAATTGGTTTTGAAGAGTCCTTGCAATCATCAGGTAATGGGCTTAGTAATATGAGAGAAAGAGCAAAGGCAATTGGAGGGTTATTATCAATTCTATCGAATAATGGGAAGGGAACAATAGTTCGGTTTAACGGAAATATTATTTAATTTTAAAAGTAGAATTAATAAAGGTCGGGTGATGATCAAGGTTGTAGTTGTTGAAGATAACGATCCCATTCGTGAGGGCTTGAAAGTACTGATTGACGGTACCGAAGAATACGAATGTATTGCTTGTTACTCGGATTGTGAAGCAATGCTTAGAAATATTAAAAAACATAATCCTGATGTTTTGCTAATGGATATAGGATTACCGGGCATGAATGGAATAGAAGGTATTAAAAGAGTGAAACTAATTATACCTGAACTGACAATTCTGATATTAACTATCTACGAAGAAAACGACTTAATATTTGATGCTCTTTGTGCCGGCGCTTGTGGATACCTGGTAAAAAAAACACCCCCCTCAAGATTATTAGAAGCTATAAGAGAAGCCTACGAAGGCGGTGCCCCTATGAGTTCACATATTGCCAGAAAAGTTATAGATTTTTTTCAGAAGAAGCCGGTTTCATCTCAGAAAAGTAATTATGATCTGACACCAAGAGAGAAGGAAATTCTTACCGGGCTGGTAGAAGGTCACAACTTTAAAGCAATTGCTGATTCTCTTTTTATCAGTATTGAAACGGTAAGGTTTCATTTTAGAAATATTTATAAAAAGCTTCATGTTCACTCCCAGTCTGAAGCTGTTGCAAAAGCAATTAAAGAGGGGCTGATCTAATTTTCCACTTCAATCCAAATATGTAGTTAAACAGAAAATTTCTATATCAATTTCATAAAAAAACCCCTGTTCAGGTAGTAGTTTGGAGTATATACAAATTATACATTTCATCCATAAAATATAAATTGCAATAAAGTTTTATACCGGAGTCGCTATTAATGGTTAAAGTAGTTGTGGTTGATGATAGCAAAACCATTCGTGAAGGTTTAATGACATTAATAAACAGGGCTGAAGGACATTCTTGTGTAGGAACATTTTCAGAATGTAATACAATGCTTTACGAAATTGGTAGATTAAATCCGGATGTTTTACTATTAGATATAGTTTTTTCAAATGGACAAACTATAAAAGGAATTAGGGAAGCAAAACTAATTTTACCCGATCTTACAATCCTGGTTTTAACCGTTTATGAAGAAAATAAATTAATATTTGATTCTCTATGTGCTGGTGCCAGCGGATACATTGTTAAAAAAAATCCATCTAAAAAAATAATTAAAAGTATAGATGATGCTTTACTTGGTAGAACACCAATGAACACTACTATTGCTCTTAAAGCTTTGGATTATTTTAATAGAAAAAAAAATAAAGGCTTATTTAGTGAAGCGGAAATTCTAAATAAGCTGGAAGAAGAAATATTGGATAAACTTATATATGGATATAATTTTAAAGCAATAGCCGATTCGTTAGGATCAAATATTGAAACCGTTCGGCTCAATATTAAGAATATATATAAAAAACTGCATTTTAATTCCGGTATGCATCCTTTACAAAAGCAATGAATACCGGGAGAATCTGACTCAAAAAGTGTCCTATCTATTTAGGGGGGATAAATCTTCAAAAAATTCATTTTTAAAAACAAAATACTTTAATCAGGTAGTAGATTGACGGTAGTTAATTCGATAGGTTATTATACTATATAAATCAGATGAGGGGTATTTTTCGGAAAATTTAGATTGAAAATAGATAATCAGTATTTGGTATTCTGATCTTATAATAGTTAAATAATTTTACATAAATATAATTAAAAATATTATTGATTAAACTTTTACAACACTCCACATGAAAATCCTTAAGATTAATATCACACCATATATTAAAGTAGCAATTTTGCGTCTATTAAAAACAATTATTCAAACTTAATGAATGAAAGAAATCTAATATATTATCCTTATTGTATCTTCATTAATATTCATAACAAATTCATCTCAAACACAATAAATGGGGAACCCAATAATTATCATTTTTATTGTATTGGGTATCAAAGCAAAATAATTTTTAATTCAGGTAATTAATTTTGTCAAATAAAATCTAAGAGGGAGAATATGGCAAGACCAAATAAAGTAAACTTATTGGCAGGCAACTGCAATAGTTTTATACGCTATCTTGTGCTTGTTCTTATGTTCCTGGTAATTCAGGGCGGTCCGAATCTTTATGCACAACAGATTGAGATAAATGGAAAAATAATAAGCGCTGCAGATGGAACTGTATTAGGCTATGCAAATATTGTAGAGAAAGGAACCACAAACGGTACTTCCGCAGATGCTAATGGAGAATTCAAATTAAAAGTTAATACGGGAGCCGTTATTGTAGTGTCGTATATTGGTTATGCAAAAGCAGAGGTAACAATAACAGGGCCTAAATATTATGAAATCGCATTGCAGCCTGATGTATCACAACTTCAAGAGGTTCAGGTAGTAGGAATAGGGTATGGAGAAGTTAAAAAATCGGATGCTACTGGTTCCATTGCAACTATTTCAGCAAAAGATTTTGATCAGGGAACAGTAACATCTCCCCAGGAATTGCTTGTCGGGAAAGCACCGGGTGTTATTGCAAATACACTTGGCGGTGCAGCAGGTGCAGGAACCAAAATACGTATCCGTGGCGGCGCATCCATTACAGCCAACAACGATCCATTAATTGTAATTGATGATTTTCCTTTGGAAGGTTCGGGAATTTCGGGTATGGCAAATCCTCTTTCCACAATTAATCCCAACGATATTGAATCAATAACAATACTTAAAGATGCTTCTGCGACGGCAATATATGGTTCAAGAGCTTCCAATGGTGTGATTATTATTAAAACAAAAAAAGGTAGAGTTACAACAGAAGGTGAAATGATTCTGAACTATAACGGTAGTTTCACTGTAGGAGCTCCTATGGACTATTTATCAGTTTTTACAGGGGACGAATTTAGAAGGATAGTTGCTAATAGAGTTACAAGCCATGGCTTAGCTCCAATAGCATTATCAAGATTAGGACACACAAACACAGATTGGCAAAATGAAATTTACCACACTTCTGCTGCGAGTGAACATAATATAAGTTTAAGCCATGTAATTGGCCCGGTTCCATATCGTCTTTCGCTTGATTATTTATATCAGGGCGGAACTTTAAAACACAATTTTATAGATCGAAAGAATGTTACTCTTGCATTAACGCCATCACTATTTGACGGAAATCTGGATGTTAATATTAATACATCTGGTTCATGGATTCACAATAATTTTTCAAATAATGATGCAATCAGTGCGGCTATTCAATTCGATCCTTCACAACCAATTATGAATGGAAACACAAAATATGGAGGCTATACAGCCTGGACGGAACTCAGTTCCGGTGATCCACTCAATGGAACACCAAACAATATAGCAACCCGAAATCCTGTTGCTGCATTGGAATATCGCAATAATACCTCCGATGCACAGCGTTATATTCTAGGTGGAAAATTTGACTTAAAAATCCCTTATGTCTCTGATTTAAAAGCAACTTTAAATCTTGGATATGATTACTATAAAACGGATGGTTTGGATATTTTAGATACTTTAGCTTCCTGGTCATTTAGAGAGCCGGAAACTCAGGTTACAACTTATAGTCAAACAAAGAAGAATAGTTTGCTGGATCTTTACTTAAACTATAATAAAGAACTTGGAATTAACAAATTTGATCTTACTGGTGGATATTCCTACCAGCATTTTTATAATGAAGGAGTAAATTCCCATCATGCTCATGATCCGAATCTCCCGGGTGCAACTATAACACCATATAAAAATGAATACTATCTGGTTTCTTTCTTTGGGAGATTAAACTATACATTACTTGATAAATATTTATTGACATTTACGTTAAGAGATGATGGTTCCTCAAGATTTGCCGAAGAAAATCGCTGGGGTTTATTCCCGGCTGTAGCACTGGCCTGGAAACTGACTGATGAGCCTTTCATAGGTAAATCCGACTTCCTGAATGAACTGAAACTCAGGTTAAGTTGGGGAAAAGCTGGACAACAGGATATCGGGCTTAATTACTATCCATATATTCCAACATACACCAGTAGCACTGCAGGAGCTTATTATCAGTTAGGTGATCAATTCTATTCAACACTGCGACCGGATGCCTATGACGCAAATATTAAATGGGAAACTTTGACTTCATTAAATGCCGGCTTGGACTTTACATTATTTAATAAAAGAGTATCCGGTTCTATTGATATTTATAAAAATACTTCCGATGATCTGTTAAACAGTATTCCAATTCCAGTTGGCAGTAACTTTTCAAACTTTTTGCTTACAAATGTAGGCTCAATGGTTAATAAAGGTGTTGAACTGGGTTTAAGCGTTACCCCGGTTTTAGAGCAGGATTTTTCATGGAACGTTGGATTAAACCTGACCTATAACAAAAATGAGATAACCAAACTAACTTTAACTGACGATCCTGCTTATCCGGGTGTCAACACTGGTGGTATTTCAGGTGGTGTTGGAAATAATGTCCAAAAATTTATTGTTGGTTACGCCTCAAGAGTGTTTTTCTTATTTACCCAGGTTTATGATGCTAACGGAAAACCCATTGAAGGTTTATATGTTGATAAAAGTGGCCAGGGAGGCAACGTGGCCGGTAATGAATTAAATAAATATTATTTTAAATCACCCGATCCTGATTTATTGATGGGTATTTCTTCTAAGATTAATTATAAAGACTTTGATCTTAGCTTTTCCGGAAGGCTGAGTTTGGGCAATTATGTATATAATAATAATGCATCAAATACGGCGCTATATCAAAGCATTTATAACCAAAGCGGATATACCGCTAATATTTTAACAGCTGTTAAAAAAACAGAATTCACAACTGCTCAATATTGGTCCAGCATTTATTTAGAAAATGCATCATTTTTTAAAATGGATTATATTAGCCTAGGTTATAATTTCAAGTCTTTATTGGGTAATAATATTGGTGGACGAATCGGATTTACAGTGCAGAATGTATTTACAATAACCGATTATACCGGATTGGATCCTGAAGTCGATAACGGTATTGATAACAATATTTATCCTAGATCTCGCAATTTTGTGATATCAGTTAGTCTTAATTACTAATATTAAAGAAGGGATTTGAAAATGAAAAAGAACACATTTTTAACACTAATAGTAATAATGGTTACATTCTTATTCTCGTCTTGCGTGAATGATTTGAATGTACAGCCTATCGATCCAAATGTAAATACATTAAACAATGTATTTAATGATCAAGCCGCCTATAAACGAGCTTTGGCGAAACTGTATGCCAGTTTTGCAATTAGCGGGCAAACCGGCGGAGGTGGTGGAAGCCCCGATATCCAGGGTATTGATGAAAACTTTGGAAATTATGTTCGACAATTTTGGGACTTACAGGAACTACCTACTGATGAAGCAATTATGGCATGGGATGATGCTACAATTAAAGACTTTCACTGGCAAACCTGGTCGCCAAATGACATATTTATTGCGGCACTTTATTCAAGAATATTTTACACTGTTGCAATCTGCAACGAATTTATTAGAAACGCCGATAAAGGTATGGGCTCAGCTACCGGTACGTTTCTTACAGATTTGAAAGCTTATAAAGCAGAGGCTCGTTTCATACGTGCTCTGGCATACTGGCATGCTATTGATATGTTTGGCAATGTTCCTTTTGTTACCGAATCTGATCAACCGGGTGCATTTTTTCCAAAACGCATAACCCGTGCTGATCTCTTTAACTATATTGAGGGGGAACTCAAGGCTATTGAAAACGACCTTATTCCTCCAAGACAAGAGTATGCTAGAGCTGATAGAGCCGCAGATTGGTTTCTGCTCGCGAATTTGTATATGAATGCAAAAGTATATACAGGCACAGAAAGATACACTGATGCGCTAACTTATCTTAATAGGGTAATCAATGCTGGATATATGCTTGACAATAATTATGCACATATATTTGATGCTGACAATAATACAAGCCCTGAAATTATATTTCCAATTGCTTTCGATGGACAAAACACTCAGCAATATGGTGGAATGACCTTCATTATCCACGCATTGAATGGCGGCGGTATGCCGTTGAATGGAGTAGACGGAGGCTGGGGTGGAATCAGATCAATTAAAGATTTAGTTACTAAATTCAATATAAGCGAAAGTGATTTTTCTTCAAATTCTCAATTCCAGAGTGCTGATAAAAGAGGAATGTTCTACTTTGATCCTTCTAGCTGGCAATGGGATATAACAAATGTTGGTACGTTTACTCAGGGAATCGGTGTAACTAAGTTTAAAAACGTCACTGCATCCGGAGGACCCGCACCAAATGTACATGCTACTTTTGTAAGTACAGATTTTCCTATGTTCCGATTAGCTGATGCTTATTTAATGTACGCCGAAGTTGTTCTTAGAGGCGGTGGTGGTGATATGTCAACTGCAGTTGGCTATATTAATGCTTTAAGAGAACGAGCCTATGGAAACACTTCTGGAAATATTACCAGTACTAATTTAACTCTGGATTTTCTGCTGGATGAACGCGGACGTGAATTGTATTGGGAGGGTCACAGAAGAACAGACCTGATCCGTTTTGGACAATTTACAAACGGTACTTATGTTTGGGAATGGAAAGGAAATACCCCTAATGGAACTCAAACCGCTTCTTACAGAGATTTGTATCCAATACCAATAAATGATCTGAACGCTAATCCTAATTTATTTCAAAATCCAGGTTATTAAAAATGATAAGAATTAGTTAAAGGAAGATAAAAATGAAAAAAATTAATTTAATGTTATTTGTAGCTATGCTTGGACTACTGCTTGCTTCCTGCAAAACCGATATAAGTGAAGTAGTAGTCAGTACAAATCCGGCCAGTCCCGGGCAGGTAAATTTAACTTATACAGGTTCATTTGATGTAAATCATGCCGATAGTTTAATCACATTTTCCTGGGCTGCGGCTGATTTTGGCTTTCCCTCTTCTACCACCTATATAGTGCAGGTATCTCCGGTAAGTGATTTCTCGGCCAATACGAAAACTCTAATTACTACAGAGAAATTAACAGGGACTGCAAAAGTAAGTGATTTAAACACCCTTTTATTATCATGGGATTTCAAAATTGGGGATAACGTAACCGTTTACTATAGAATTGCGGCAAACGTAAGTTCCAAAGTGAAAACCGTTTATTCTGATGCCGGTTCACAGGTATTTGTTCCTTATGATGCAGTAATAAACTATCCGATGATATATGTTCCCGGTGCATATCAGGGCTGGGCACCTGGAGATGTAAATGGAAGGTTATTCTCTTATGGCTTTGATTCTAAATATGAAGGAATTATTCGTATCAAGGATGGTACTAATGCTAGTAGTGAATTCAAAATTGCTCCGGCTCCGAATTGGGACAATAGCTGGGGAGGTACTCTGACACAATCAGGCAATACTTATTCCGGTACACTTGATCCATCAGGCAGCAATTTTTCAATCCCTGCAGGTGTTTATGCAATTACTGTTGATGTAAACGCATTAACAATTTCCTTAACGAAAACTGACGACTGGGGAATTATTGGTTCTGCAATTCCACCATATGACTGGTCAGCAGATGTTGATATGTTCTATAATGGTCAGCGTAAGATGTGGGAGATCACAGGCGACTTTAAAGCCGGTGAATTTAAGTTCAGGGCAAACGATGACTGGACATTAGCTTATGGATATAACGGAACTGAAGGCATGCTTGGCGGAACGAATATACCCCTGGCTGCTGACGGGAACTACACTATAAGGATGGATCTGGTTAAGCAAACATATACTGTCATACAAAACTAAGTGAGTTCTATCTGAAAAAAGGCTGTCTTTTAAGGCAGCCTTTTTTGTTTTAAAGAAAGTGTATCAAAAGAAAATATTTATTGCCGGGAAGGTAATGCTTGGATAATATCAAACGGCAGTACTCAAAATTACCAAAATCATTTAAATCTTCTCTAGGATTAGCAGCCTATCCCTGCATATAAGTAAGAAGATTGGTTTTATATATTCAAAATAATTGTTTGAAAATGCATTATTAATATTTTTGGGCTAACTTTAATCAGGTAGAGAATTTAAATTTTTGATATAATTTATTTAAGTATTGGAAATCTCTTTACGAATTGCAGAGATCCGTTTAACATGGTGAATAACATGATTTGCCTGCATTTGAACCACAAAACCTACTGGTATAATTTCAATTTTTCCATTGGAATCCCGAAATTTGACAGACTTACTCCATCCGTCAGGTGCATATTCTAACAATTGCAGTATATGATCTCTATTTGCTTTGAACAGAGCTAAGGATGCATCAGTTGAACGTTTTTTATAACCCCATCGCTTAGCCCACTCTACCTGTGGTAGCTCCTGGTACCATTGAAGAGTGAATTCAGCTTCTTCATTACCCAATGCAATTTTAATACAGGTTTTCCAAATATCATCTCCATCAGCAATATGATGAATAATCTCCCGTATAGTCCAACCGCCGTTCGAGGGAGAATAATCCAACTCATTATCTCTCAAATCTTTTAAAGCGTTTTCGAGAATACCGGGGCCTTGATTAAATAAATTAAGGATTTCATTTTTATTCTCTGTTGCTTCCATTTTAACAATATCTTATATAAAAATTATTAAAAGCACATAACAGCTTGTTAGCAAGATATCTTTACATTGTTTCTATTTTTATGTGATTTAATAAACTATCCATTAAGTATTCTACAGATAACTTCTCATCATATTTATAAGTATTAGCCCACTCTAAAACAAATTCTTCTTCTTTTGAAATGGTTATAGTCTCAGAGTTTTTAATAATATCATAAAATGTAGTTGAATCAGTAGGTTGAATTGACCGGCAAGTATGGAAATAATCTAAATCAATATCCAAAATATATTTTTGCTTGAATTTTCTATTACTAACAATCTGAGGAGTCATATTAGATATAATATCAAGTTTATCATCGAGCATAACTGATTCAACTGCTTGATTGAAATGTGGAATTTCACAATCATCATCATGTGGTTTTTTATCACAACCAACTGAACATAAATTTTCAACCATATAAATTTTAGCATTAGGATAAGTAAATGGTCTATTAGGTTTTTCTGGTAAAGGTAATTTATTCATTAAGGCTTTTTGAACTTCAATATTGTAATTTCTAATTTCATAAGAAAGAGGGCTATCTTCACTGGCTGTATAACTAATTATAAAAATTTTACCAACTATATCTAAATCTATTGCAGTTTTAATATGCTCATCATTTTTTAGTTTATGGATTCCTTCTTCAATTGTTCTTATGTCGTTATAATTCATTTTTTTAGTTCTGTATGAGCTTTTTGTTCATCATACTTTAATGTTGTATGGTCAAATGCAAAGTGCAAAAATGGGTCTCGGGTATCTAAATGTTCGTCTAAACTTAGAACAATTATCCCATTAGTATTACTTTTTCTTTGCATTGACCAAGGAATTAAGTTATGATGATGTTTTTCGGTAATAAAAACTTCTTTAGAATTTATGATAATTTTTTCAACCATTTATCTTGCTCACTATTACATGTATTGCAGTTCTTATTTTTATTATATGCATGAAATGCTGCAAATTCTGTATAAATATCGTGCATTAATCAAAGGCGGCTGTTACAGCAATTTGAGGCTCCAATATTGTAAATATTAATAGTCTATGCATATGTGGAATCCATTTGATAGCCCGGCAAGATATCCCTTCTTAACAAAACTAAATAATATTTTATAAGTGTGTCAATTACAATTCAAATAAAAAGATCCCGAAACGAGTCAGGTATGACTTATTGTGTAATTGAGGCATTATCTGTTTATGGAGTGGCAGGATATAATAAAACTTTATTAGCCTGGGATTGTTGATAATTCGATAGGTGGAGTAATAGTTCTCCACCTATTCGGTAACCTAAGTATGTTTGTGCTTTCAGCTTATAAATAAATTAGACTATTGTAATATTGCAGCTCCAAATCCGGGGAGTTGCAGCTTATAAACATTATCTTCCGCTATTATTTTTTTGTTTGTGAGCAAATCTGTTAATGATTTACCTCTTTCTGAATATGAACTTAGATCCAGGTTTAAATCAGAACTTTCAGGTTTATTATTAATAACTATAAAGAAAGTTTTTCCGTCCAGTGTTCTGCTATACCCGATTATTTTATTAACATTGTCTATCAAAAAGAAATTTAAGCCTCCAAGGGAAAGATTTTTGTTGTTATTCCTGATTGAAATTAATTTCTTGTACCAGTTAAACAGATCACTATCGAATTTTACGGGATCTGAAGGTCTTTTTCTTCCAAGCGGATCAACTGACTCAGTTTCATATTTCATATTTTTCCAGACCATTGGCTTTCTGCAGTCCGGATCATCACCTCCCCACATTCCAGCTTCGTCACCGTAATAAACCATTGGCGCGCCGGGCATGGTCATCTGAATTGCAACAGCCAGTTTTTGTTTCATTATTTCAACTTTGTCAGGTTTTCTTTCTGAGTAATTTTTGTTGTCCTTTGCGCTCGCATCGTGATCATACCATCTGTCCGGATTAATAATTTGTGATGCAATCCGGTCAACATCGTGACTGTCGAGTAAATTCATTAATGCATAGAGATTATCTTTATCATAATCTTTTGCTAAAACCCGAATACTGTCAGCAAATGCTTCAGGTGTTATTTGCTCTTTTTGATCGGCAATAAATTTCTTGATGGCCCTGGCAAATTTATAATTCATAATCCCGTCAAAAGAATCACCCTGCAGCCATGAGGAAGCGTTGAATATTTCATTCTTCTGCCAATCTTCCCACCAAATTTCCCCGGTTATAAAGGCATTCGAATTAATTTCTTTTACCCATTCTCTGAAACTTTTCCAGAATTTTATCGGTACTTTTTCGGCAACATCGAGCCTCCATCCGTCAATTCCATCAGAAGGATCACCATCGCCGTTTGGGTCCATCCATCTTTTTACTATACTGTGAACGTGATCGCCAAAGCTTTTCACAAGCCCGAACTCAGGATCTCTTTTTATTTCCGGGAGATCTTTAATCCCGTTCCATCCTTTATATTGAAATTCGTTTTTTGGAGTGGCTGGATCATCCCAGGAATCAATTCTAAACCAGTCTTTATACAATGAAGCCTGCTGATTTTTTACTATATCTTTAAATGCCCAAAAAGATGTACCGACATGATTGAATACGCCATCTATAATAACTTTGATACCCAATTCATGGCATTTTTTAATTAGTTCTAAAAACAAACTATCTGCTGCCGACCATTTCCATGTTTTTGGATCGCCCGGATCTTCAGATGTCCAGATTTGCTCATCCTTTTTTGGATCAGGCCCGAAATTATTGTCTATATGATGATACATACTTGCATCATATTTGTGATGCGAAGGTGATTCAAAAAGAGGGTTGAAATATATTGCGGTTACGCCAAGTTCTTTGATATAATTAAGATGATTGATAACGCCTTGAAGATCACCTCCGTATCTTCTAACGCCACTGTTCCAGTAGAAATCATGTTTGTTTGCTTTTTCCCATGGCTGTAATTTAAACCAATCAGAAGTCCACGGCGAAATCTGCCATCCATCCGGAACATAATATGGCCATGCGCCTTCCATGTCGTGTGGAGTTGGATCATTTTCCTTATCCCCGTTAGCAAATCGTTCCGGAAAAATTTGGTACCAGACGGCAGTTTTTGTCCATTCAGGGACTCTCGGGA
>DATFMR010000182.1:0-3114 GCA_035266865.1 Ignavibacteriaceae bacterium
TTGAAATATCCGCACAGTCTTTAAAAAATATTTTTGCCGAATCGAGTTTCCCTTCAAGTCTGTATTGATAAGCAACATAGTAATCGGCTTCACGTTTCACAGGAATAAAAGTGTAGCCGGTAAAACCATTTCTGTTTTTCCATAAAACATCAGAAAATATTTTCGACGATAATTTTGATTTTCCCTGCCTCGCATAAATTCTTCCCAGCCATCTTTCAAACGAAGGATTGTCAGGGAAATCACCGTTCAGCATTTTTGCGTATTTTTCAGCCCCGATAAAATTTTCCTCGTAGTGATAAAAAATATTCATCAGGAAATAGCGGGCTTCATATTTGGCATACTTCCCGTCCCTTGCAACATATTCAAGATCCTCAATTCCCCGTTTCTTATTACCGCCCGGGAAAAACAGCATAATTGGTTTTAGTGCAGAATATTTTTCCGGCAATACAGCCACGTAATAATTATAAATTCCAAACCCTAGTTTTACATCAACATTTTTCGGATCAAGTTTTGCCGCTTTTTCCACAATCGGCAGGGCTTCTCTTCCATCGCCCGCCGCCTTTAGCCAGCTTTCACGATATGCCCTCAGCCTTCCGCGGAAACCAATTGCACCTCCTTTGAAAAAAAGTGCGTCAATATTTTCAGGATTTTTATCTAAAAGATCATCACACTGATCAATAACCCTTTCGAGTTTTTGATAGAAGATATCATCGTAAGATTCATTATCAGGATCCAGAATAATTTTCCACCAGTCTATCATCGCCAGGAAAAATTTACCAGCCGGTTTGTTGGGGTAATCGGCTATCAGTGATTTGAAGGTTTTTTCTGCTTCAGGGAATTTTATCCCGTAGATCTCTTTTATTCCCGCGGTAACTGTGGAATCATACCCGGCAGTCTGCGCGTTTGCCCGGACAACAAAAGCCAGAGATATTACAAGCAACAAAATATTTGTTTGAAATAATTTTTTCACAACGGTAATATTGGAAAATTCCGGCTATAAAAAAATTGGAAAATCCGCCAGAGTTATTACTTTATTTCCAAACCCGGCAATATCTCCGTCTTTAAAACGGCCCAAAAACGCACTTTTTTTACCGTTAACTAACTCAACTATACCGTTAGATAATTAATCCTTGATTTACGAAACGACTTTCATTATAATAATTTCTAGGTATAGTATTCTTATACAATCTAGTTTACAATTATAATTTCCCAAAGTATAATCAGGGGCTTATATGAAAAGATATTTTACAATTATTTTATTTCCTTTCCTTTTATATCCTGTCTAC
This sequence comes from Ignavibacteriaceae bacterium, assembly GCA_035266865.1. Classification (GTDB taxonomy): domain Bacteria; phylum Bacteroidota; class Ignavibacteria; order Ignavibacteriales; family Ignavibacteriaceae; genus JAKAGZ01. The sequence goes on from DATFMR010000182.1 coordinate 1,287, forward strand.
TCACAAAACAACTGGGTAGATCAAACTAATAATGGCATAAATAAAAACTATCTGTCTCCTATAGGCGCAATTGATGCCTGCGACAGCCTGAATGCGGTAATTGGCGGAGATTTTAATAAAATGTTTAGAACCACAGACGGCGGTGCTCAATGGGAGATGCTCGATTATTCGTCTGCTATGTTCGATACCAACAATACGATTTTTGACATCTCAATGCCTGATAAGGATAATATATGGGCAGTAACAGACACAAAAATCATACAGTCTTCAGATGGGGGCTCAAACTGGCAAGTACAGTTTTTTAATCCATATATAACAAGATTTCTGACCTATATTGAAATGTTTGATGACAGCAATGGGGTTGCAAATGGCGCTCCTATTTCCGATACGGGTATACCTGTATTCTTGAAGACAACTAACGGAGGACAAAACTGGACGGTGGTTAATACACAGGGAATAAAAGGGCATTCCGGTGATGTATGGAGAAGAATTAGTTTTGTAAATACTAGTGTCGGCTATTTTATACCGTCAGCGGTAGGAATACAATCAAAATTATATAAAACTGTAGATGGAGGAGAACACTGGGATACTACTAATTTTTCCCAGGTTGCAAACTACATTATGGTTGTAAAATTTTATAATGAAAAAATAGGCTTTGCCTGCGCCAACGATGGGGCAAATAATATAATTTGTTATACTGTTGACGGGGGGCAGAATTGGAAGACCAGCGCTACATTTGATTATTGGGGAGAGGATATTGAGTTCATTAAAAGAGGCGACTCATTTAATGTTGCGGTTGCCAGCGCTAATGCTATTCAATTCAGTGCTGATACAGGCAAAACCTGGACTGCAGATAGCTCTCTTAATAAAGGTGGAATTTTTGCAATTAGTTTTCCTGATATAAAAAATGCCTGGGCATTATCGGGATATGGTTACGTAAACGGAGTATATCATAAGGCATATGATTTTACAACAGGTTTGCAAAATCTGGATTTTATTCCAACTGATTTTGTGCTTTTTCAAAATTATCCTAATCCGTTCAATCCTTCTACTAAGATAAGATATACAATTCCACAACGGGAAATGGTAACAATTAAAATATTTGATATGCTCGGCAGAGAAGTAAGTAATTTGATAAATGAGGAGCAGAGCGCCGGACAGCACGAAGTTAATTTTAAAGCCGATAACCTGCCGAGCGGAATTTATTTTTACAGGATAAACACTGGAAGTTCGGCAATAGTAAAAAAGATGATTTTATTGAAATAAAAAAAGGCTGACTATTTTAGTCAGCCTATTCTTTTTTATCATACTTTTTGTCTAGTCCATTAACTTCTTTGCAAGGTATGCTGATAATTGATCTGTTGAAACTCTCACCTGCTCCATTGAGTCGCGGTCTCTCACAGTAACGGTTTTATCTTCGAGAGTTTGTGTATCTACAGTAATGCTGTACGGAGTTCCGATTTCATCCTGTCTCCTGTATCTTCTTCCGACAGCTCCTTTATCATCGTAAAAAACTTTGAAGTTTCTGCGCAGATCTTTTTCTATTTCGCGCGCTATTTCAGGCATTCCGTCTTTATTAACCAGCGGAAGAATCGCGGCTTTTATCGGTGCAAGTTTCGGATGGAATTTAAGTACCGATCTTTTTTCTCCTTTAACTTCCTCCTCGTAATATGCATCAAGTAAAAAGGCCATAAATGATCTGCTCGCCCCTGCTGACGATTCAATAATAAAAGGCAGATATTTTTCTTTCGCTTCTTCATCGAAAAACTTCAGTGACTTTCCTGAATATTCTTCGTGTTTCGAAAGATCAAAGTTTGTCCTGTTGTGA
>DATFMR010000183.1:0-11594 GCA_035266865.1 Ignavibacteriaceae bacterium
ACAACAAACATTGAAGAGGAAATTCAATTTGAAAACGTTGAAGATGATATTGATAATGATAATAAAGACAATATCCTGGAAGATTCTGATAAAAAAGACTTTAATGATGAGGGAATTACTATAAATGACCCAGATGAAGAAGTGGACAACAATAGTAATCTGCCTCCAGTAGTCCAGGAAAACACTCCCGTTCCTGAGACTCAAAATGAAGATATTGAAGAGGAACCTCTCGAAGAAATCCCGGTGGAAGAGTCCGAACCTATTTCATATGAAGTCGAAGATATTAAGGAATTAAAAGATAGTGAAACCAATATAGTAGAACAGCACAGCTTTGATCCTTCAATTTATTATCAAGAGATTCTAAAGACCATCCAAGTCATTTACTCTAAAACATTACTTGAGGAAGTCATTAATTCTATTGCAGAATCCTGTTCTTCCCTATTAAAAACAGCCGGTGCTGTTTTATACCTTGTTGATAATGAAAAGGAAGAACTAACTTCTGATATTCTTGCCGGAAATTCTACCAGTAATATACGTATAAAGTTCTCTGATGGGTTACAGGGCATTGCTGCTAAAGAGAAAAGAGTAGTTATAGTTGACAGTCCACATAATGATGAAAATTTTAATCCCATAATTGAAGATCTTACGGGGATAAAAATGAAAAATATAGTCTTTTATCCGATCTTGTCAAAAAGTGAAGAACCTGTGGCTGTTCTTGAACTCTATAATACGGAAAGAGGGGAATTTCAATCACCAGATATTGAGATTTTAAATACTGTTCGACCTTTTATTTTACAGGCAATTGACAATGCCAGGATAAGTGAAATTTTTATCCAGAGAAAAAAGATGGCATCAATTGGGCAAATAACAAATTTTTTAAATGATGATATTAAATTACCTCTCCTTAATATAAAACATTATTCTTCTCTGTTAAAAAAGAAATTTTCCTCAAAAGAAGTAAACAGAGTACTTGATCTACAAATAGAGCAGGCTGATTCTATTGAGGAATTTCTAAAAAGTGTAGCAGCATTTTCAAATTCTCAGAACATTATTGAGCCTGCCAATGTTAAGCTTAGCAACGCATTGAATAATGTCCTGACACTCCTTGCGGAATATGTTGAATCTAGAAATACTGTTATTTACAAAAAATTTAGCGCTGATGCTCAGGTAAAACTTGATCAGAAACAATTTTTTCAGGCCTGTTACCAAATTGCTCAGCATGCTTGTGACGCAATGCCTGCAGATGGTAAAATTTATATAACAACTGAAACAGATGACAATTATATCAAGATAAAGTTTCGTGATACAGGTACTGGAATTCCTGAGAGCGAACTAGAAAGTATTTTTAAGCCATTCCTTTCAAACGGGAAAAATAATCCCTCCGGCATCGGTTTATCACTCGCAGAAAAGATTATATCAGATCACGGTGGTTATTTGATGGTCGACAGCAATGTAGGAGAAGGTTCTACTTTCACAATTTCTCTGCCAATAATATTTTAATTTTTCTCCTTTTACTTTTCATGCCTATTAATTTAATTACAATACTTGGTCCTACAGCCACCGGCAAAACAAAATTAGCATCTCAACTTGCAAAGGAATTTAAGGGTGAAATTATCTCTGCTGATTCACGCCAGGTGTATAAGAGAATGGATATAGGTACAGGAAAAGATCTTAATGATTATGAAATTGAAGGAGAGTTAATACCTTATCATTTAATTGATATAATAGAACCAGAAGAAGAATATAATTTATTCCGTTTTAAAAACGATTTTAAAAAATCGTACGAGGAAATAACCGACAGAAACAAACTCCCGTTCCTGGTTGGAGGCTCAGGGTTGTATTTAAGTTCCATTCTACAAAATTATAATATGCAGGAAGTTGAATTTTCTGAAGAAAGAATAAATAAATTAAATAAACTTTCTGTTGAAGAACTTCAGTCACAATTAAAAGATATAAATCCTGTTTTGCATAATACAACTGATTTGCGGGATAAAAAGAGAATTATTAATGCCATAATTGTATCTGAAAATTCCTCCCCAAAAAACACGGGGAAATCACCAATCAATTCTCTTAATATCGGCATTTCACTTCCCCGAACTGAAATTAAGAAGAAAATCACAGAAAGGTTGAAATTAAGACTTCAAAACGGAATGGTAGAAGAAGTGGAAGAGCTAATTGCTTCCGGAATTACTTTTGAAAAATTAAAATTTTTCGGGCTTGAGTATAAGTTCATTGCTTTGTATTTACAGAAAGAGATTAATTATAACGATATGTTCCAGAAATTGAACAGCGCAATACATAATTTTGCCAAAAGGCAAATGACCTGGTTCAAAAAAATGGAAAAAGAAGGAATAAAAATTAATTGGATAGAAGGACCGGATTTTAACCATTCAAAAAAAATGATATTAAAGAAATTCTAGTTTATGCAATTTCCAGAAAGCTTAGATAAATATCTAAAAAAATACTCAATACCCGGATGGGATCTGGAACTAAGTTCAGATAATAAATTTGAAAATATAATTGTAATCCCCGCAATAAGTGAATTTGAAAATATAAAAACTGCCCTAAATTCACTTTTGAAAAATGATCCGAAGCACTTTCCAAATACGCTTGTAATATTTGTTATTAATAATTTGAGCTCTTCAGAGGAAGATATTAAAAAGTATAATTTTGAAACTCTGAATTATCTTCGGGATTTCGCCTGGAATCAAAAGAAACTTATTATCGGAATTATTGATGCATCATCTTCCGGAAAAGAATTACCTGAAAATAATGGCGGCGTTGGGCTGGCAAGAAAAATCGGGATGGACCTGGCATTAACTGTTTTTGATTATAAATCCACACAAAAAAAAATATTAATTTGCACCGATGCCGACTGTACGTTCGACACTAATTATTTAAACGAAATTGTAGATAATTTTAATAAGAAAAATCTTTCTGCTGCCGTCATTAATTACAGACATGATATTTCAGGAACAGATGAAAAAACCAAAGCAATTATTTGCTATGAATATTACCTGAGATATTATCTTTTATCTTTAAAGTACGCAGGCTCCCCTTTTGTGTTTCATACAATTGGTTCAACAATGTGCTGTGATTATGTAAGCTACATTAAAGTTGAGGGGATGAATAAGAGAAAAGCTGCTGAAGATTTTTATTTCCTGGAAAAATTGGCAAAGCAGTTTAATATTGAAAAAATATCAACAACAACGGTTTATCCATCTGGACGTGGTTCCTGGAGAGTTCCATTCGGAACCGGGCAAAGAGTGAACCGTTTTCTGTCAAAAGAAAAGGACGAGTACCAGCTTTATAATCCTGATAATTTTGAAATACTAAAAAAATGGACTAATGTTCTGAATCATAACTCTGAACTGATTTCATTCTATCTCGATGAAGCAGAAAAGATTCATCCTCAATTGTATAAATTTCTGGTTAAACAGGAATTTGATCGGTCTTTCAGCAAAATTATAAATAGAACAAACGACGAGAAACAGCTCAACAATCAGAAAAAATTCTGGTTCGATGGATTCCGTACATTAAAATTAATCCATTTCCTCCGTGATAATGTGCATCCTAATATAAATACATTTGATGCTATTGATATTTTATTTGAAAAGCTGGGAATTTCTCACAATATTAAGCGTGATAAAGGAACAATTCCTGAACTATCTGTACAAAAAGAGTATCTTGAAAAGTTAAGAGAATTGAGTACTTAAATACTATTGTCATTGCTAATCCAGATTTATATGGATGAAGCAATCTATTAAAATCAGATCGCTTCACTTTGCTCGCAATGACTTAAAAAAATAAAGTTATGCTAATAAAAAGCTCGCCCGATGAAATACAGAATTTTATTATAGATGCATCCAATACCTCCGGGTACTGCGACGCAGTTTACTTTCCTGAAAACAAAGAAGATATAATTGATATTTTAAAAAAGGCAAATGCAGAAAAAACACCTGTAACAGTGTGCGGGAATCATACCGGGCTTACTGGTGCGGGTGTTCCGCGTGGCGGAATTGTAATTTCAACTGAAAAACTGAACAAAATAATAGAGATAAATACTGAGGAAAATTTTGCCATAGTTCAGCCGGGAGTAATCCTGGCAGATTTTCTTGAAGAGATAAAAAATAATAATCGCCTTTACCCCCCTGATCCAACCGAGAACAATTGCTTTTTAGGTGGAACAGTCGCCACTAATGCCTCAGGTGCAAAGACTTTTAAATATGGACCAACCCGTAATTATGTAATTGAATTGGAAATAATTCTTCCGGGCGGAGAAACTCTGAATTTAAAAAGAAACGAATTAAAAGCAGAAGACTATCAACTAAAATTAAAGACAGAATCAGGCAAGCAATTTTCTGTCGATCTTCCAGGTTTTGAAATGCCCCGCACAAAAAACGCTTCGGGGTATTTTTGCAAAAAAGATATGGACGCAATCGATCTATTTATCGGTTCAGAAGGCACGCTTGGAATAATTACTAAAATTAAATTGAAATTGCTCCCCGCCCCGGATAAATTACTTTCCTGTGTAATTTTTTTCAATGATGAAAAAAACGCTCTTTCATTTGTAAATAAAGCACGGGAATTGTCCTACCAGTCAAGAGAAATTCACCAGGATAAAATTATTGATGCACTTGCGCTGGAGTTTTTTGACGAAGGTGCACTTAAATTCTTATCTAAAGATTTTAAACAGGTTTCCGTTGATGCAAAAGCTGCTATCTGGTTTGAGCAGGAAATAAATAAAGAAAATGAAGATCCAGTTTTTGAAGAATGGATGGAATTGATCAGTGAATTTAAAGGGGGCGAAGGTAATGCATGGTTTGCTTTATCTGACAAAGACAAGGCAAACATCAAAGAATTTCGTCACGCAGTTTCCTGGAAAATAAATGAATATATGGCTGGAAAAGGGTTCAGTAAACTCGGAACAGATGTAGCAGTGCCGCCGGAAAATTTTGAAGAGTTATACTTTTATGCAAAAAATGAAGTGGGAAAATCCGGACTTAAATTTGTAAATTACGGACACTTTGGTGATGCGCATATGCATCTGAATATGCTTCCCGAATCGGGGGAACAATTTGAACTCGGTAAAAAACTTTACGGGATAATCTGTAAAAAGGCTATCGAGCTGGGAGGCACGGTTTCAGCAGAACATGGTATCGGTAAAAATAAAACGAACTACTTACTTGAAATGTACGGTGAAGAAAATATTAAAAAGATGGCTGCGATAAAGAAAAAACTTGACCCGAATTTGATACTGGGAATTGGAAATATTTTCGATAAAAAGCAATTTATATAATAGGCAGAGTTGTCACGGCTTTAAACTGGCAATGCAGTAACAGAAGGCATTGTCTTTCCGGAGAGATTTAAATTAAAAAAATGATAAGTACACAAAGTAAAATAAAAGCTGTTTTTGCAAAAACTAGGGCTGATATAGAAGGTAATATCAGCCCATGTATCAATACAAATAGTCATAACGGTGGTTTCTTTTCTGTACCAATAATTATCTTTTCTTTTATAGAATATTTAGGAATTTTATTTAGAAATCCAGTTGAAGTTAAAAATGGGCAAAGACTAGAAAACTTTACAAAAACTCAAATTGAAAATACTTCGATACCTTATATAAAAGAATACTTAGGGAGAGTCCGTACGGAATATGATAAATATGCCGTTCTGTTATACGCTTTATATAGAAATTCATTAGTGCATTATTTTAGCCCTAATGAAATAACTATCAGTAAAAATCAAATACTTACTTGGGGCATAATAAAGGGATCAAGTTCTAATCATTTGGCTTTAGCACCGGAAGAGTTTCATATATCTGACAATAGTTTAATAAAGAAATTAGTTTTCACAATAAATATAGATTTATTCTATCTAGATCTTATGGAATCAATTGATAAATTTGTAAACGATGCTTTAAATAATCCAATTATTAGTACTAATATTTTACTGGCTGATAAAAAGCTAAATAATCCACGTTCATTAAATTTGATTCCGAAGTACATAAAAATGAATTAATGAAAATTTTATCTGACACCGACTGAACGTTAACTTATTTAGTGAGACAATTTATGATACAAAAAACATTTATATTATTTATGCTGGCTTTCACAATTACGAGTTGCCAGGCACAAAACAAAAACAATAATAGTGACAAAACTATGAGTGAAAATATTAAACCGAACAATCCTTATTACTCTAGAACTGATACAACAGAACTAAATTTACCGGATTCCACCTGGAAGAAAATTCTCCCGGAGGATGTTTACGAGGTTGCGCGTCACGCTGCCACAGAAATGGCATTTGCGGGCAAATACTGGAACTTTGAGGGGAAAGGGACATATTACTGTGCTGCATGCGGAAACAAGCTTTTCCGCTCGGATGCTAAATTTGCAAGCACCTGCGGCTGGCCCAGTTTTTATGAAGCAGCGAGACCAAAAAGCGTTATTTACAAAATAGATAATTCACACGGGATGCATAGGATTGAAGTTTTGTGTGGCAGATGCGGCTCACATCTCGGTCATATTTTCGATGATGGTCCTCCTCCAACCGGCAAAAGATTCTGTATGAATTCCATTGTGCTTGAATTTGTTCCGGACAGCACGACTAAATCCAATTAAAAATAATTTCAGGAGATTTTTAAAATGTCAATGAATCGCAGAGATTTCTTAAAAAATTCTGCAATGGCAGGCGGAGCTGTTTCAGCTCTTGGAGTTTCAGGATGTGCAAAACCGGAAACTAAACCAGCTGCCGAAAACACATTTGGTAATTTAAAACCGATAAAAGATGTTAAACCAATTTCGCTTGATGAAAGAAAAAAACGGATAGCTAAAGCACAGGATTTAATGTCAAAAAATAAAATCGATGCGATAATTATTGAACCCGGTTCTACATTCTCCTATTTCGTAGGATTTTCCTGGTGGAAAAGTGAAAGATTTTTCGGAGCAATTCTCCCTGCAAAAGGTGACTTCGTTTATATCTGCCCGGCATTTGAAGAGGACAGAGCAAAGGAATTAATAAAATTCGGAAATGATATCAGAACCTGGGAAGAAGATGAAAGTCCGTTTACATTAACTACACAATATTTAAAAGAGAAAGGAATTTCATCAGGTAAAATTGGATTTGAGGAAAACACAAGATTTTTTATAACGGATGAAATAAGAAAAGAAGCTGGCGGTGCTCAGATTGTTTCTGCAACACCTGTTACCGCAGGGTGCAGAATGATAAAGTCACCTGCTGAACTTGCGCTGATGAAAAAAGCAAACGAAGGAATGTTGCAGGCATACAAAGCAGTATTTAATTCTCTCGAAAAAGGGATGACACAGTATGATATTAACTCCAATCTTTCAAAAGCATTCAGGGCACTTGGTTTGAGCGGAGGCGCTGGAGTACAGCTTGGAGAATATACTGCATTTCCTCATGGCAGCATCAAACCGCAAAAATTAAAAGAAGGCGATGTGGTACTGATCGACGGCTCAGGTTCACTCGAAGATTACCACGGTGATATCACAAGAACAACAGTATTTGGTGAACCAACAAAACTTCAGAGGGAAAGATGGAATTTAGTTAAGAAAGCACAAAGTAAAGCATTCGCGACAATAAAACCCGGGGTTCCCTGTGGTGAAATTGATGCTGCTGCAAGAAATGTAATAAACAGTGCCGGCTATGGTCCCGGATATAAAAACTTCTGGCACAGACTCGGGCACGGAATCGGAATGGATGTACACGAATGGACTTACCTTGTAAAAGGAAATAAAACTCCACTGCAGCCGGGAATGTGTTTCAGCAATGAACCGGGAATTTATGTTGTAGGAGAATTTGGAATTAGATCGGAAGACTGCTGGCACGTTACGGAAAACGGGTACGAAGCATTTACACCTCAAAGTCCGTCAATTGATAATCCGGTGAGCTAAATAATCAAAAATACTTCTTGATTTTACGTACTTTTTTACGTACGTTTATACTAGATAAGGAGTACTATGAAAACAATAACAGCAACTGACGCCAGAAAAAATATTTACAAGCTGATTGATAAGACCTCTAATGAGAGCGAGCCTATACAGATTACAGGTAAAAGATCAAACGCAGTTCTTATTTCGGAAGAAGACTGGAGAGCAATACAGGAAACACTATACCTGGTATCAATTCCGGGCATGAGAGACTCCATCATTAAAGGAATGGAAGAGCCTCTGGAAAAAACATCGGAAAAATTGGAATGGTAAAGTGGAGGCTGGTTTACATAAAACAAGCTCAAAAGGATGCAAAAAAGTTAAAATCCGCAGGACTAAAAGACAAAGCCAAATTCATATTAAAAATTTTGGAAAAGAATCCGTTTCAAAATCCGCCACCTTTCGAAAAGCTTATCGGTGATTTAACAGGCGCGTACTCAAGAAGAATAAATATTCAGCACAGAATTGTCTACCAGCTTTACAAAGAAGTTAAAACTGTTAAAGTAATACGAATGTGGACACACTATGAATAGATCTTATTAAATATTCTTTAATTCTTTTCTCAATTCTTTATAATCTGGACAAAAGTCCCCAACCAGCTTCCAGAATTTATCTGAATGGTTCATTTCTTTTAAATGACAAAGCTCGTGAATAATTACATAATCAATTACTTCTTTTCTGTAGCGAAGCAGATTATAATTAAAAGATAAATTACCTTTTGAAGAACAGCTTCCCCACCTGGTTTTTTGTCCTCTTATTGATATTCGACCGACTTTAAAAGTTAGATTTTCAGCTAGTTTATATATTCTGTTTACCAGGGATTTCTTTGCAAGTTTCCTTAACCAGTTTTCAAATAGTTCTTCAGTTTTAGTTCTTGAATCAGGCGGGCTTGTAATCCTGAGGTGATTTTTATCAAAAGCAATTTTATGTCTTTTAATAAAAAAATCATAGTCGTGGGTTACTCTTATTTCTTCTCCTAAAAGAAAATATTTATCATGGTAATTATTTTTTTTAGAGATGTGTTTTTTTATCCAGTTCGATTTTTTTTGCAAAAATCTTTCTGCATCACTCAACTGGTAACCACGGGGCAAAATCACTTCCAGCTCTCCCCTGTTCTTCACCTGCAGCCGAAGATATTTTGCTCTGCGACTGTATTTGAGTGTATATTCAATATTCTCTTTTTCTATCAGTATAGACCTGGTTACAGGTATTGATTTGCTTTTCAAAAGTTCTAGCTTTTAACTTTTTTATATGTAGTCTTATCTTTGGAATCCTGCAGGACAACACCCAGTTTATTCAACTCATCACGAATTTTATCTGATAAAGCGTAATTCTTTTCTTTTTTAGCATCATTCCGTAAGTGAATAAGTAATTCTATCAATTCTTTTTCCATTGAATCACCTGTAACTTCTGTTTCTTTAAATGAAATTATTCCAAATACATTTACAGCGGTTTTTGTAAGAAAATTTTTTGCCTTTAAATAAAATTCTGAACTAAGATTTATATTTTCAATTGCCAGCCTGTTTACTTCTTTAACGAAATCAAATATTACAGCAATTCCTTGTGGAGTATTGAAATCGTCATCCATTACTTCAACAAACTTGTCTTCAAATTTTTTAAAATCAAATTCAGGATTTGCACCATCATGGTTATCTGACTTCAATTCTTCATTTATTTTATCCCGAAAATTATTAAGTTTTTCCAATCCTTTTTCCGATGAGGCAAGCAGTTCATCACTAAAGTTCAACGGTCCGCCGTAATGTGCCTGGGCAAAAAACATCCGGATAGCAAACGGAGAATATTTTTTGAGTATATCGCGTGCGGTAAAAAAGTTGCCCAGCGACTTGGACATTTTTTCTTCATTTATATTTAAAAACCCGAAGTGCATCCAGTATTTTACAAATGGTTTTCCGTTAGCGCCTTCACTCTGCGCAATTTCATTTTCGTGATGAGGGAAAATAAGATCGTTGCCGCCGCCGTGAATATCGAAAGTATCGCCCAGATGTTTGCAGCTCATTGCAGAACATTCAATATGCCAGCCCGGTCTACCGTTTCCCCATGGACTGTCCCAGTATGGTTCTCCTTCTTTCGCTTTTTTCCAGAGTGAAAAATCAAGCGGGTTTTTCTTTTCTTCATTTATTTCAATCCTTGAACCGGATTCCAGGTCGTCTGTTCTTTTTCCACTCAGTTTACCGTAACCATCAAATTTGGATACATCATAAAAAACATTTCCGTTTACATTGTATGCAATGCCTTTATCTTCCAGCTTTTTAATCATATCAATTATTTCTTTCATATGCTTTGTTGCTCTCGGGTAAACATCAGCTTTTTTCATCCCGAGTTTTTCAACATCTTCCAGAAAATAATTGATATATTTTTCAGCAACTTTACCAGATTCAATTTTTTCTTCATTTGATTTTCTTATGATTTTATCATCAACATCCGTTAAATTCATTACAAATTTTACATTGTATCCTTTGAACTCAAGATATCTCCTGATTACATCGGACATAAGAAATGATCGGGCATTACCAACGTGAAAAAAATCATAAACTGTCGGCCCACACATATAAAAGTTAACATTTGGAGGATTTACCGGCTTAAATTCTTCTTTTTGTTTCGTTAATGTGTTATAAATCTTAAGCATAGTTTTCCGTTCTTTTTCAATTTTTATAATCAAAGATAACCAATTTAGAATTGAAATTTAAACTGAATTTTGTAGATAAGCACCGTGATATTGTTGTCGAACGTGATTTTTCCGGGCTACCGCGGTCGTACCGTGGTAGTTTCTAATTGCTTTCTAAAACCTGACTTCGATTGTTTTCCGTCAGAGTACGACCCTGACGACCAGTAAATTTGTTGAGGAATATTTTGAATTTACCTCACCCTTGAGAAACATCCTGAAGCGCCTCTACACCCTTAATTTTTCAATCAACAATTTCATATCATCCGGCAATTCGGAATCAAATCTCATTTGCTTTTTTGTATGCGGATGAATAAAGCCGAGAGTCTTTGCGTGCAGCGCCTGGCGTGGCATTATTTCAAGCAGATTCTGCAGCCGGCTTTTCATTTTAGGAAGACTCGATCCTGAAACCATTTGTGTTCCGCCATAAGTTGAATCGCCAAAAATTGGGTGCCCGATTGAAGAGAGATGAACTCTTATCTGGTGAGTCCTTCCAGTTTTTAAATTCATTTTTACAAGTGCAGCAAATTCAAATTGTTCGATAACTTCGTAAAGTGTAATTGCTTTTTTTCCTTCCGAATCACTTGTTGTAAATTTTTTTCTGTCTTTTTTGCTGCGTGTTATAAAAGTCGAAATCTCACCTTTCATTTCTACAAATGCTTTCCAGCAGACTGCCCTGTATTCACGTTCTGTTGTGTGCTTTGAAAATTGCTCTGCAAGTTTTGCATGCGTCCAGTCATCTTTGGCAACAACCAGCAGTCCGCTTGTGTTTTTATCAATACGGTGAACAATTCCGGGGCGGTCGGCTTCACTTTTATTACCGAGTTTCCCGGTGTGATGCAGCAACGCATTGACAAGTGTTCCCGTATAATTTGCATAAGCGGGATGCGCCACCATTCCCGCTGGTTTGTTTACAACGAGTAAATATTCATCTTCAAATATTATATCAAGAGGTATTT
>DATFMR010000184.1:0-4885 GCA_035266865.1 Ignavibacteriaceae bacterium
TAAGAATATCAGGAAAAAAGTAATTGTTACAAGAAGAGTTCCGGTAAAGTGTAATCTTCTATTTAATCTGTCCTTATGCTCATTAAGGTAAAATGACTAAATTCTGAGAATGATTTATACTCTTTTACCATTTAAACCTCCTTTTAATTTTGATCCGATATTCAGGAATTTGCAAATACATTAAAATATTTATGACCACTTCCAGTATTAAAGAGAACAACTTTTTCGTTTTCCTTTATCCAGCCTGAGTTTCTCAATTTCTTAAATGCTGCCAATGTAGCGCCTCCTTCAGGTGCTGCAAATATTCCCTGTGTTCTGCCTATTTCATTTGTGTCTTCAATTATTTCTTCGTCAGTAACTGAAACAGCGGTACCTTTACTTTCAAGCAACGCTCTTAATATTAAAAAATCGCCGACAGCGGCTGGTACACGAAGTCCATCCGCTACAGTTTTAGCGCCCTGCCAGGGTTCTGCAAATTCTGTCTCTTGTTCAAATGCCCTTACAATTGGCGCACAGCCGGTAGATTGAACTGTTACCATTCTCGGTCTTTTTGAGTCTATCCAGCCCAGTTTTTCCATTTCATCAAAAGCTTTCCACATTCCGACTAGCCCGGTACCTCCACCTGTAGGGTAAATTATAACATCCGGTAATTCCCAGTTCATTTGTTCCGCGACTTCGTAACCCATTGTCTTTTTGCCTTCAATTCTGTAAGGCTCTTTTAAAGTTGAAACGTCAAACCTTCCGAATTTTCTAACTCCTTCAGCAGCAGCCTTTCCGCAATCAGTAATAAGCCCGTCAATCAATGTTACTTCCGCACCAAGAGTTTTGCATTCAGTAATGAAGGGGAGAGGAACATCTTTCGGCATAAATACAAAAGCTTTCATTCCTCCAAGAGCTGCATATGCACTCATCGCTCCGGCTGCGTTTCCCGCAGATGGAATTGAGACTTCCTTAATTCCGAGTTCGTTTGCACGGGAAATTGCCATACACAATCCACGTGCTTTAAAAGATGTCGTCGGGTTTACTCCTTCATCTTTTATGTACAAATTTTTAAAATCCAGTTTTGCCCCCAGGTTTTTTGCCAGGAATATGGGAGTAAATCCTTCATTTAAACTGAGCCTGAATTTATCTTCTTTAACCGGAAGCATTTCTTTATATCGCCAGAGATTTTCCGGTCTGTTTTTTAGAAAATCCTTTTTGAATTCTGATTTTGCTTTTTCGAGGTCATACCTGGCTAGCAAAGGTTTGCCGCATTCCGTACAAAGATTCCATATTTTATCCGCATTGTATTCTTTTCCGCAATAGCCGCATTCAAGGTGTGTAAAGAAACTCATTTTATTTCCATTAAAGTTTTACAAATTACTAAAATACCTTTGTAGGTTGATAAAGTTCAAGCTTATTTCCTTCCGGGTCGTTTACCCATGCAAATTTTCCATATTCATAATCTTCAGTTTTTTCAATTTTTATTTTCATCCTTTTAAGTTTCTTCAATAATTTATCCAGATCCTTAACCATATAATTGATCATAAATTCTTTCCTGTTTGCAGGTAGTTTTCTTTTGGATTTCATAAATGAATAAACAGTGGCAGATCGTATCTCCGGTTTTTTACTCTCTTTATGAATGAATTCCAATCCGTAACATTTTCCAGGGTTGTAACAATCAAATTTTAAACCAAATATTTTTGAATACCAGCCGGATAATTTCAGGGGATCGTTGCAATAAATAAATACGCCCCCGATTGTTCTAAGATTTAAATCTTTATTTTCCATTAAATGATTTCCTTTTTTTATAAAAAATATTTATTCAGAAATCCCTTAACTGCTTTCCAGTATTGAGGGTTGTCGTCAAATTTTTTAAATAATGCTCGGGAGCCATGGTTACCTTTAGTCGATGGAAGAAACCATGTTTTATTTTTTGAATGTATTACATCATAGATTCCCTGCCAGTTTTCTCTTTCGTTTTTAGCAGATGTAATGAAAACAGGGCAAGTAACATCTTTTGCTGATTCGGATATGTAAGTGTTGCTTTTCCCGTCTCTTTCAAAATATTCGCCGGGAGAAAAAGAAAGAAGCCCATCGATTAATTCTGGATGATCTCCTGTATATTTTATTACGAGTGCAGCAGAATAAGAACTTCCCCAGATAATAAATTTGCCTTTGGCATATTCAGATTTTGCAAATTTTACTGCAGCATCAATATCCTGAATTGCATCTATATAATTTGTTCCTTTGTTTAGTTCCAAAGCATTCTTGTGAGTTAAATTTTCTATTCCATTTACTTCATTTCCTGATCTTTGGTCAATCGCCATGCAGTTAAAACCCATTTCATTCAACTTTGGCGCTATTTCAATATATTCGCCTCTACTCCATCCAGCCTGGTGGCAAAGCAAAATAAACGGGGCTGACTTATCGTGCGCCAGATAAAGATCGGCAGTTATTGTAACGCCATCTTTTGCTTTAAATGATATCGTCTTTTTTCCTGCAGCCGGAAGATTTAAAGAAATGAATAAAATCAATATCAAAATTTTAATTGAACGATTCACAATAATTCCCTTTAAAATAGTTTTTAATTATTCGCTTTTTACACCAGCAGCTTCCATTACAAACTTTGGAGCTGTTGGCTCATCTCCAAAAAATTCCCTCTTTTTACCTTCAGTAATTGCCCATCGATGTATCCAGCTAATTCCGGCATTTCCAAGATAAGAATCCTCGTGTTTATAAGCATTATCTTTTAGCGCTTCTTCCAGCGAGATGAATTTATATCCTTCCTTTTTTATTGCAGCCAGTAATTCATTAAGATGGTCTGCGTTAATCCTGTTTGCATGCATAAGCAAAATCTGTTTTACTTCGTAGCTAAATAATTTATTTGACTGCTTCCTGTAGTAATCGAATTTTGAAATCATGTAAGGTATGTATGCTTTTGCAATACTATCCTGCAGAGCCTTGTTGTTTTTCCTGATTGCAATTTCATAAGCACGGGCAAATATCCAGTCAGAATTATCGATAGTGACGGGCGCCATTTTATATGAATTTTCTTTTAGAAATTTATAATAGCTTTTTATTTTTTCAGGATCTTTACCAAACTGTAGATAAGGCTGCCTGAGGTATTCAGGTTTCTCATTGTATTCAGCAAGAATTTTCTTCAGTATGTCGTCACATTTAATAACTTCATCTTTATAGGTCTCAAGATCTGTATTATTCAGGCTGGGATGATTAAAAGTATGATTCCCGAGGTCTAGTCCTGCATTCAACCACATTTTTAATAGATTAATTTCATTGCCATCTATCTTTCCGTCTTTATAAAGCTTTTTTCCAATTACAAAACCTGTTACAGGAATATTATTTCCCGTTATTGTTTTTAAAAGTTTTTGAGTTATTTCAACACTGGTTTGAAAATCCCTGAAAATTGTTACGACGGGTAAATCATCTATAGTTACTGCAACTTCTTTTGCTTGAGCCTGAGAAAAAGTTCTAGCTGAAAAAACGAATAATACAAGAAACAGAAACTTAAGTTTGTATTTATATATATAATTCATAACCAATAATTTGATATTATAAAAAAAGCCCTTCACATTTGAAGGGCAATTAATAAATAATCAAATTAAAACTACAGTCCGAAGGCAATTCCAGCGTTGAAGCCAATCCAGTTAATACTTGAACCGCTTGAACTGATGTTCCAATACCTCACATTAAAATCAAGACTGGTTATTCCGACGGGAGTTAACCCGAACCTGTAGCCGATGATAGGTGAAAAAGTAAAATCGGTTGAAGATGAAGCGCCGGGAGCATTTGAATTTGAAATTGAGAATCCAACATCAGCACCCACATACGGACCTCCGGAATAATACCTAACACCCGCCATTAAAGGAATAGAATGGAAATTATATCCGCTGACTGGCAGGTTGTCCTTAAAATTCCATTTATTATAACCGGCTGTAAATGCAAGTGAAACAGGAAGAAGCGGCAGGGAATAATCAAGACTTAAACTTCCGCCAAATCCGTTTTTTGCTCCATCCTTAAAAGTTCCGGTCGGCATTTGATATCCACCGTTGAGTGTGAATTTCATTTGTCCGAATGACGGTATGCTTAATAAAAGTAACAGAGCCAGTACTGCAACAAATGACTTTTTCATAATAGTCTCCTGATTCAAAAGATTTATAATTTATTTAAAATTAAGATATGCTAACCGAATATACAAATAAAAGGCATTTAAAAATAAAAAGCCGTCCGTTAATTAAACGGACGGCTTGTAAAAATTAAGCTAATAATTTTTTAGTTGAAACCAATATTTATACCACCTTGAATTCCTAACCAATTTACAGTACCATTTTTAGAAGCACTAAAATAATAGGTGTTTATATCAAGGGCAACTGTTGGAGAGAATCCATATCTGAAACCAACTTGTGGTGACCATGCAAATGCTGAAGAAGAACCAACATTTGGTACATTTGTTGAGGCAAATCCCATTCCAAGTCTTCCTGCAACATATGGAGTGAACATACTACCTTTCATTTTAAATAAATAAGTTACTCCTCCAAATACTGTCACGTAACGTGTATTAAAGCTAGTATTAGCTTTTACTGGAAATTGAGTAAAACCGCCTGTAACAGAAATTTCAACAGGAGCACTTTCCAAAGCATAGTTTAAAGCGCCAGAAAAATTAAATCCTGTATTGGAAAAATTCTTTAGATCTCCCATTGGTAAACTAACTCCTCCTCCAGCTGTGACGCTAAACTGTGAATATCCAGTTGTAGCGAACAGAAGAACGAAAGCGAACAATAGTGCTGCTTTTTTCATAACATTGATCCTTTTATTTATTTGTGGTGTTTTAATTTACATTACCTTGTAAACTACCGGCCTGAATATTAAAAAATATTTATTTCAT
>DATFMR010000185.1:0-62021 GCA_035266865.1 Ignavibacteriaceae bacterium
TTATTCCGAAAAAAGGATGGACAATTCCATTGACACTTGGCAACATAGAACAATGGAGAACTATAATTGATAGTGAATATGATGAAAGAGTTGTAAAAGTTGAAGGGAATACAATTACTATCAATGGTAAGCCGGTTACATCCTACACGTTTAAAAGAAGTTATTATTTTATGATGGGTGATAATAGGGATGATAGTCTGGATAGTCGTTTCTGGGGCTTTGTTCCGGATGATAATATCGTTGGACAGGCTTTTATAGTTCTCTTTTCATGGGATAGGGATATTCCATTTTCAGATTTATTCAGACTGATTGGATCAATCAGACCTGAGAGAATTCTGAAACTTCTCCATTAAAACAATTATCTTATCTTATTGATGTAGGGAATATTTATTCTCTTTAATTTATTTCATGAAGGATAAAAAATGAAAAAATTATTCCTGATTTTAGTTATAATATTTGGGTTTGGTGTTGAATCTTATGCACAAACTCAACCATACATAATTCTCATTTCTCTTGATGGATTCAGGTGGGATTATGCAAACAGAGGAATTACACCAAATATAGAATATATGAAAGAACACGGTGCCTCCGCTATTTCATTAAGACCTGATTTCCCTTCCAAAACTTTTCCAAATCATTATTCAATTGTAACCGGAATGTATCCGGAAAATCACGGATTAATTGCTAATTCATTTATTAATCCATTTACTCACGAAAAATATAAAAACAGCGATCCGAATTCTTCTACCGACGGAAAATGGTATTTGGGTGAGGCATTATGGGAAACTGCAAAAAGAAACGGAATAAAAACAGCAAGCTATTTCTGGCCGGGATCGGAGTTGAAACTAGATTACAGAAGGCCAGATTATTTTGAGCATTACGAACAGGATCGACCGTATGATAAAAGAATACAAGGAGTAATAGACTGGCTCCAATTGCCCGAAAAAGTCAGGCCACATTTTGTAACTCTTTATTTTGATACTACTGACCTTGCCGGCCACGATTTTGGACCCGAATCTCAAAAAATTAATAACGCTATAATGTATGCTGATTCTGCTCTTGGAAAATTATTTGAGAAACTTCACGAAATTAATATGTTCGATAAGGTCAATATTATTCTAGTATCAGACCATGGAATGACCTCCGTAAGTAACAAAAGGGTTGTAAATGTGGAGGAAATTTTAAAAAATTATAAAATAACCTATCAGGAAAACGGGCCTTTTATGCTAATCCAACCTGAGAAGTCTAAAGTTGAAGAAGTTTATGAAAAGCTAAAACAAAATGATAATCAATTCCGGGTTTTTAAGAGGAAAGAAATACCTGCATGCTATCACTACTCAGATAATCCATTTATTTCGGATATAGTTTTATTTGCAGACCTGGGCTGGAGCCTTGTAGATAACAGGTCAGCTAAATGGATGGAAAAAGTAGATGAAGGTGGAAATCACGGTTTTGATAATTTTACACTTGATATGAACGGGATATTCTATGCAATTGGTCCGGCATTTAAAGAAGGATACAGAACCGGAACGGTAAATAATATTGATATATATCCTCTGATGTGTAAAATTTTTGATATTACACCGCGTTCAAATATCGACGGTAATTTTGAAAATATAGAATTTTTATTGAAAGGCTACTGATTATAAATTTTAAGAAGTATTGACAAAACTGCAAAAAACTAATTTGTATAAAGCAAAGCTGAAGAGAAAAAGACAATATGGATTTACTTAACATCAATTATGAAAAATATAAACTTAAAAACGGTCTAGAGGTTATTCTTCACCACAATAAAAATCTACCAATAGTATCCGTAAATATCTGGTACAGAGTTGGATCAGCTAATGAAATTACGGGAAAAACGGGTATAGCCCATTTATTTGAGCATATGATGTTTCAAGGATCACAAAATGTAGCCAAGGAAATGCATTTCAGGTACATTCAGGAATCGGGTGGCGTTTTAAATGGTTCAACTAGTTTTGACAGAACAAACTACTATGAAAAAGTTCCTTCAAATTATCTAGATTTAGCCCTCTGGCTGGAATCGGATAGAATGGGATATCTTCTACCTGCACTGACACAAGAAAAACTTTCAAACCAGATTGGAGTTGTCAGCAATGAAAGGCTAGAGAGATACGATAATCAACCTTATGGTCTTGCCTGGGAAATTCTTGTTTCAAATATTTACCCGGAAGGACATCCATACAACTGGCCGACTATCGGATTCATGAACGACATAAAAAATTATTCACTTGAGGATGTTTCTTCATTCTTTAAAAAATATTATTCACCGTCAAATGCATCATTAGTGGTTGCAGGGAATTTTGAAATAGATAAAATAAAAAATAAAATTTCTAAATATTTTGAAGATATTCCTTCCTTGAAGAAAAGACCGGCTATTAAAGTACCGGAAGTAAAAATTGAAAGAAATAAACTGATTGAAAAAAAGGAAAATGTCCAACTGGAAAGAATTTATCTAGGCTGGCACACTGAAAAAGCCTATGGAATTTATGACAGTTCTCTCGATGTTCTTTCTGATCTGCTCACAGGTTCCAAAGGTTCAAGGTTGACAAAAAATCTTGTTTACGAAAAAGAAATTGCACAAGATGTAACTGCATTTCAATTTTCTGGCAAATATGACGGTCATTTTATGATTATTGCAACAGCCAAACCCGGGATATCATTAAATAATTTAAAAACGGAAATTTTTAACGAACTTCATAAAATCGAAAAAGAAGGAATTGTTGAAAAGGAATTATTGAAATCGAAAAACGGCATAAAATCTTCCTTTGTTTATTCAATGCAGAATTGCGATACTCTGTCTGATCAATTGAATCATTATAACTATTATTTGGGTGAACCTAATTCGTTTAATTTTGATCTTCAAAGGTACGACGGTGTTACAGCGAATTCATTAGTAAGTGTTGTAAAAAAATATCTGTCAAAACCATTTGTTGAATTACAAATCAAGCCTTCAAATATAAAAAACTAAATAGGAAATAAGTTGGATAGAAAAATTAAACCTGAACCGGAAGGTGAGATTGAATTCCTTTTACCGGAGATAGAAAAATTTAGATTGAAAAACGGATTGAAAGTTCTTTTTGTAAAAAAGAACAGCCTCCCAATATTGAAGCTAAACCTGGTTGCTGATTCCGGTAGTAAATTTGACCCTGCAGGAAAGAAGGGTCTTTCCAATCTCTTTGCAAGAACAATTGATGAAGGTGCGGGAGTTTATAACTCTGTAGAGCTATCGGACGAATTTGATCTACTCGGCACAAATTTCAGCATAAATTGCTTTAGTGACGATATCCATTTCTCCCTGCAAACATTAAGTGAGAATATTGAAAGAAGTCTTGAGCTATTTTCCATGGTTTTAACAAATCCACATTTTAGTGAAAAAGCGTTTAATAAAGAAAAGAGAAAAACGCTTACAACAATTCAACAATTAAAAGATTCTTCTGAAGATATTGCGGATCTGGCTTTTGACTACCTCGTATTTGGTAATTTAAATCCTTACGCTTTCCCTACTATTGGCTATATGGAGGATCTGGAAAAAATAACAATAAATGATCTGAAGAAATTTTACCAAAGCAACTTCTGCCCGTTAACTTCCAGCCTAATCGTCGTCGGTAATATTGAGAAGAATGAACTTGAAGAAAAATTAAATAGTCATTTGGCATTATGGACAAACAAATCTTCGGTTGAAAATATTAATTTTAGCGAAGGCAGAAGCGATTTTTCTATTAACCTAATTCACAAAAAGGATGCTGTTCAGAGCGAAATAAGAATTGGGCATGTTACTGAAAAAAGGACAAATGAAAATTTTTTCTCAAGACATTTGCTTAACACCATACTAGGTGGACAGTTTACAAGTAGAATAAACCTGAATCTTCGTGAAGACAAAGGTTATACCTATGGAGCAGTATCAAGATTTAATTACCTTAAAGAATTAGGCAATTTTTATGTTTCAACTTCAGTAGGATCGGAAAATACAGGAAATGCCGTAAAAGAAATTATTAGCGAACTTGAGTTAATAAAAAAAGGTATTACTCTGAAGGAATTAGAATTTGCCAAGGACTCTATTACACACAGGTTTCCAGGAAATTTTGAGACTTACAGCCATATAGCAGCAAATTTGATTTCACTGGTATTGCATTCACTGCCCAATAATTATTTTGATAACTATCTTCGACAGATTAACAACACAACGAAGGAAGACATAGACAAATCAGCATTAGAATTCATAAAATCTGAAGAACTCAAAATTCTAGTTGTAGGAAATAAGAATATAATAAAAAAACAACTGGATGGATTAAACAAGGGTGAGATAATTGAGCTCAATAATAATGGGCAAAAAATTAATTAGCTAAAAGAATTTGCGACACTCTTACAAATTTATAACCTGCCTTTCTAAAATTTACAATTTCAGGATGAATCAAATAAAATTGTTCAGGGGAGATAAGCAATGTTAATTTTCCATTTGCTTTAATTTTCCCTAATTCTGATTTAAAGTAATTGGCTAATTCTGTATCATCCAAATTTAAAAAATTTTCGAAATTGCCCATATTAAAATATTTTATATTTCTTTTATCCAACTCATCTTTAATTATTTCCATTTGGGGAGATGTATATAATCCGGAAGTATTATCCAGGACCAGGAATGCTGCGTTTGCAAAATCTGCTGAAATTGAGCGAATACAATTCTGAATTCTTTTAGAGGAATACCCCGCTTTCATTTTGTAATCTAAATCAGTTGCTTCATCGCTAATTTTAATGGCAGCTTCTTTCTGATCTGAAACAATTTTTTTTATTAAATCTTTATTTTTTATTGAAGGATTTATGAGCAATGTAAACTTCTCAGACGAACGGAGAAATTTATTAATTTCAATTTCATTATAAATGTTAATCCCGATCACCAGGAAACCAACCATCCCTGCATTTCTTGTAATATCATCTTTATAGTTAAAACTTGCCTGTAGTTTTAAATTATCTCCGGATAAAATTCTAACCAGGGTTTCGCCGCCAATCTTTATTTCTTTTGAATTTATAATTACTCTTCCTGACGAGAAGGAATGATATATTTCATCAAGAAGAAGAGCAATTGGCAAATCTTTGGGCACATCCACCTGGTATTTAAACAAAAGTGAATCGTCATCGTTTCGCGATCTCTTTTCTTTTTTTATCCAGGAATTGAGCATTCCATAATTTGATAAAGCAAGCCTGAAATTATGATTTATTTCAGTAGCGCTCCTTGCCATTTCTACAGGTGTATAATGATTTGGTATCAGTTTATCAATTACAATATTTGCAACTAAAAAAAGAAAAGCTAATCCAAATAAAATCTGGATCAGCTTTTTTTTATCCTTTAAAATATTCATATATGAATGAGACTACTTATTTTTGAAGTTGGGTTTTCTTTTTTCTAAAAAAGCCTGGGTACCTTCCTTAAAATCTTCAGTTCCGCAACAAATTGCAAACAGACTAGCCTCGTAATTTTGTCCCTCCTTTGAGGAAACTTCATCCACAATAGTCACAGAATTAACTGCCAGTCTAATTGCCTGTTGTCCCTTGGAAGCAATTCTATTTGCCATTTCAAGTGTTTTACTTAAAAGTTCATTCTGCTGATATATGCGATTTACCAATCCTATTCTGTACGCTTCATCGGCATTAATCATGTCGCCCGTAAGAATATATTCCATAGCTCTTCCAGAGTTGACTAATCTTGTTAATCTCTGGGTTCCTCCGTAACCCGGAATTACTCCAAGATTTACCTCCGGCTGTCCAAACTTTGCGTTTTCAGAACAAAGTCTAATGTGACAGGCAAGTGAAAGTTCAGTACCTCCTCCCAGTGCAAATCCATTTACTGCCGCAATTACCGGTTTACCCAGATTTTCAATTAAATTAAATACCTCTTGTCCGTTTTCTGCAAAAGATTTAGCTTCAATTATATTTAATTTATTCAATTCTGAAATATCAGCGCCAGCTACAAACGCCTTTTCTCCACTTCCCGTTAATACTACAACAAAAACACTGTTATCACTTTTTAATTCAGTAAATACATCTCTTAAATCAGTTAAAGTCTGAGCATTTAGTGCATTGAGTTTATCCGGTCGATTAATCGTCACTATTGCTACATTTTCTTTTTTTTCAATTAATAAAGTTTTATAGTTCATAGTTTTTCTCTCAATAATTAATATAAATTGGAAACCTTACTTTCATATTTAGAGATACAAATTGATTCGATGCGAAATAATTATAAGATGCCAGAACTTCAACCAAAAATGCCGAAAATCCAATTCCAGCACTGAATCCAAATTTTGATTTGTTTTCAGAAAAATCATTTATGTTTGAAGGAATTTTAAATTGATGAAGCGTATGAAATAATCCATATGATCCTGAAATTTCGATAATCGGCATAAGTAATACCTGGCTTTTAACCAAAGGCGGAAGATAATATCTAATGCCGAAATTAATAGGTATTAGGTTTGTGGAAAAATTCGAATAGTTGCTTATCTGGTAAAAATCCTGTGATCCTGGATATGTTTCAAATCCTGATCTTAAAAAGATAAAAAACGGAAGAATTTCATTATTCGCATATGACAATTCTGCATTTATTCCATAACCTATTTTTGAAGTATTTCCAAAAGTACCAAGTGGGAATCTTGGCCCTACAGAAATCGCAAAGAACATCCCCTTTGCATTTTTACCAGGCCCACTCCCGGCATACGCAGAACTGAAGATTAATAGAACCAGAATAAAACAGAATAATTTTTTCATCATTTTTTAATTATTTTACCTTAAAATACAAAATTAAAAAGATTTCTAAAATTAAAGGGCTTCTCTTTTGCGGAATAATGAAGATATAAATATTACTCCCATTGTTATAAGAAGTTGTATAGGCAGAATATAATTTGATAATTGTTTCGATATTTCAAAAAATCCCTCCCAACCTGAATATTGTGAGGCAAAAAGGAGATTTATTATTTCAGTGGAATTGGATCCAAATGCCAGAAAATGAAGCCAGAATATTGAGAAAACAAATATTACGAACCAATAAATATTCTGGAAATACTTTATAATAAGCCCTACAGATATAGAAACCAAAATAAGAGAAATCAAATTAAAATAATTATAATTCTTAGTATTAATTGGAATGAATTCAAAAGCAAAAAGAAGTATGGTAAATAAAAAAGGATTGATAAATTTTTTGTTTTTGAAATCAAATGTAAGTATTAAAAACAGGAAAAAAGCAAATAATTGAGGGAAATTCCAGATTAAGTATACCGGATAATCGACAATTGAAGATAAACCAAATTCATAGAAATATTCAGGATCAGCTGAATTTAAATATTGTAAAAAGTACAATGATCCAATAATCAATAATAAAGGAATTAATATCCATAAAAGTGGCAGAGCTGTTCTTTTGTGCTGAGGATTAACAAAAATACTTTTAAATAATACTAATTGATTTTTTCTGAATACAATTAATAATGGAATAACTAAACTAATGTGAAATCTGAATCCGATTATTATTATATAGGGAGCCAGATTAAAAGATCTTAGTAATATTCCAACTGCATTTACGATTAATACAGCCAAAATGAGCGGAAATAATTTAATTTTATTTTCCAATTATTATTTCTCGTCAATCTCCATTTTTTTCAGATCAGTTCCAATACCGTATTTGTAAACCAGTTTTCCACCATGATCACCTGTCTGATAAACAAAATAACACCCAACAAGGGCTAGTACTACAAAAATATATTTTATATAACCGATAAATTTTTTCCTTAAAACTGCAACAGTTCTCAAAACAAGTAGTGCAACAAAAAACCATAAAGTTATATTTGCAAATTCTTCGTGCTCACCAATTGCGTGAAATTGAATTATAGCACCGTGTTTTTCCCAGGAACTTGCTAATGCTTCAGCCTGATTGCCAGTTAGTACTGCAGCAACCGCACCAAGCACACCGAGCAATAGTAAGATGTGAGCGGTTTTAGATAGAAATTCTTTTTTTGTAATTGTACCAAGGATTTCAAATAGTGTATAAATAATAAAAAGAACTATCGGGAAATGTACAATTTGAGGATGAAGACCGGCCAAAAATTCCATAATATTTTCCTTTTAATAAGAACTTAAAATTTTATCCACATAGAATGGACCCACCGTTTACATTTAATATCTCCCCGTTTATATGTCGTGCAAGATCCGAGGCTAGGAATAATACTGGTCCAGCAATGTCTTCGGCAGATGCAATACGTTTTAAGGGTATATCTTTTTCAACTTCATTCCGGTATGTTTTATCAGAAAGCGCATCACTGGTCATATCAGTATCCACCCAGCCAGGGGCAACCGAATTTGAGGTTATATTATATTTACCAAATTCAGATGCTAGTGATTTTGTAAAAGAAATAACTCCACCTTTTGATGAAGCATAATGAGAATAATGTGCCTCGCCCCTCTGGCCAGCAGTTGACGTTATATTAATAATTCTGCCGAAATTATTCTTTTTCATTGAAGGCAACACAGCTTTCGTAAATACAAAGGTACTTGTAAGATTAATTCTGATTGTTGTTTCCCATTCTTCAAGTGACATTTTATCTGCATCACCTTGTTTCCAAATACCTGCATTATTTATGAGGATATCTAATCTCCCAAAATCTGAAATAATTT
Organism: Ignavibacteriaceae bacterium; assembly: GCA_035266865.1. Lineage (GTDB taxonomy): Bacteria > Bacteroidota > Ignavibacteria > Ignavibacteriales > Ignavibacteriaceae > JAKAGZ01. The sequence goes on from DATFMR010000185.1 coordinate 8,674, forward strand.
TAGTTACTGTACTCTCAATTTTATCAACTTCAGAAATATCTATACGGTAAGTTTTAATTTTGATTTTTTTAGAATATTCCTCAACTAATTTTTTCGCTTCAGTCTCCCGCGAATTAAAAGTAAAAGCTACATCTGCACCTGAATTTGCAAACAGCTTCACACAAGCAGCACCTATTCCCCTGGAACCACCTGTTATTAAAACAGTCTTTGATTTTAAATTTATCATATCAATATTTTACCTTATAGAGAAATAGTCCTTTTGCCGGTGCAGTTTCTCCAGCTACTTCTCTATCCTGTGATTCTAAGATTTTAATTAATTTTTCTTCTTTTTCATCATTTGAAGAAATGCCTAAAAGTGTACCGACTACAGTTCTTACCATTCCATGCAGGAACCTGTTAGCTTCAATAAAAAACATTATTAATTCACCAGATTCTTTCCAATGGGCATTATAAATATTGCAATTTTTATTCTCAACTTCAGATTTTTTTTTTGCAAATGATGAAAAATTATGCTCTCCAATTAGTAATTTGGAATAATTATTTAATGCTTCTACATTAATCTTATTATGATAATACCACGAATAATTATTATAAAATGGAGATTTCATTTTTGAAATTAGATATAAATAACTTCTCTTTTTTGCATTAAAACGCGCATGAAATTCTTCTGGCACTTTCTTCATTTTAATTATTGAAATATCTTCAGGTAGTATTGAATTTAATGAATGCTTAAATTTGTAAATATCAAGTTCACTTTCTACTTTAAAATTAGCAATCTGTCCCAAGGCATGAACGCCGGTATCAGTTCTGCCGGAGCCAATTAAATTTACCTTTTCTTTTAAGATAACCTTTATAGCATCAACTATTCTTTGTTGAACTGTCTCTGCATTATCTTGTATCTGCCATCCTGAATATGCAGCACCATCATATTGAATATGTAAAAAATAATTATTCAACTCGCATCTTTAATTTTAGTAATGATACCTAACTTAAATATTAGCACACCCTCATCAAAGTATACAAGAATCGATTCTCAATTTAGATAATTTAAGATTAACACAAAGAATCTGTTTCAGTTATACATATAATTCACTTATAAATTTAACAATTTATAATAATTAATCTCTTGGAATAATAATTGAGATAATTTAGCAGACTATCGCTTTTCTTTAAAAATTGGGTATTTTAATAAACCTATTTGTATAAACTAACAGTGATTTAATTAATGAGAAAACAACATACTAAAACCATATCAAAAGTCAGTCCATCTGTTACTAAGAAAAGAAAAAAGGTATCAAATAATATTCAGCAATCCGTTGCAGACATTAGCAAGATTTTTTCCGTAATGACTGAATTGATTTATATTATTGATAAAAATGGCATTTATCTGGATATAATTTCTACTCAAGGTAATGAGGTATTTAAACCAGCAAAAAGACTACTAGGAAAATCAATAAACGATATCTTCCTTAAAAATGAAGCCGACATATTGCAGAAATCCATAAAAAAAGTCTTGAGAAATAATACTTCTCTGGAAATAGAATACGAATTTGAAATAAAAAAGAAAAAAATATGCTTTAGTGCTACTATATCTCCCTTAAATAGATTTTCTGTTCTAGTGGTTGCAAGAGATATTACAAAACAGAAACTATATGAGGAGAGCAAACTTGAAATTGATTTACTTTATAAAAAATTAATGGAGGAAAGCAACGATGCAATTTTTATAGCCGATGCAAAAAACGGAAGCATAATAAATGCAAATGTGAAAGCACAAAAACTTATAGGGCGTTCTCTTTCTGAATTAAAGAAAATGCATCAGTCTGAATTACATCCAAAGAGAAGTCGAAAAATAATCAGAGAAAATTTTAAAGAGATTGCCAATTCAATATTAGAAAAAAAAGAAATTGTAGAAATTATCCACAAAGATGGATATGTAATTCCGGTAGAAGTTTCATCTAGTGTAATAGAATTGAGAGGTAAAAAAATTGTTCAGGGGATTTTCAGAGATGTATCAAAGCAGCTTAGGATAGAAAATGAGCTGAGAGCGCAAAAAAGTTTTTTTGAACAGCTTTTTTTACAATCATCATTCAGCACACAAATTCTGGATAAAGACGGTTGGTGTTTAAGAATTAATCCTAAATTAACGGAATTATTTGGTGTAAAGCCAAATGATATAGAGGGGAAACAATACAATATCTTTAAGGATCAGTCTATTATAGATAGTGGAGTAATTAAACATTTAAATAAGGTCTTTAAAGAGGCTAAGTCTACAGAATGGATTGTAAATTTTGATATTGCTAAAGCCGCGAATTCACAAAATATAAAAGTAACAAAGCGGGAAAAAAGATGGTTTAAAAATAAAGCCTACCCAATTTTAGATCTCGACGGTAAAATTAAAAATGTAGTAATCCAGCACGAAGATATTACAGCTACAAGAGAAAGTGATGAAAAAATTAAAATCCTGGCACAATCGTTAATGAATATTACCGAGTGTGTGTCCATTACCGACTTAAATGATAATATTATTTATGCAAACGAAGCTTTTTTAAACACATATGGATATAAAGAAAATGAACTTATTGGCAAAAACATTTCAATAGTACGCCCTGAAAACAATTCTACCGGTTATATTAAAAACATTAATCCTGACACAATGAAAGGAGGATGGAACGGAGAATTGCTAAATAAAGACAAAAATGGAGTAATATTCCCTATCCAGTTATCAACTTCCGTTGTTAAAGATGAAAACAATACTCCGATTGCTTTAATAGGAGTAGCAGTTGATATTACTGACAGAAAGAAACAGGAAAAAACTTTACGGGAAAGTGAAGAGAAATACAGATCCCTTGCAGAAGCATCACAGGATATGATTTATATTATTGATAGGAATGATAATATCATCTATCTAAACACCTATGCGGCCTCACAATTCAGAGTTAGTCCTGATGAAATAATTGGCAAAAAAAGATCGGAAATTCTCGGAGGTAACCAGAATGAAAGACAATATAAAGCAATCAAAAAAGTATTTGAAACAAAAAAAGCCTCTTTCATTGAAAGCGAAGTACAATTTCCGGGGAAAAATTTATTTATAGGAACCTGGCTTGTACCTATTACTAATCCTGATGGAAAAATAGTTTCGGTAATGGGTGTTTCCAGAGATATAACGGAAAGAATTGTTCAGGAAATTCAATTGAGAAAATTCTCGAGAGCAGTTGAACAAAGTCCTGTATCAATTGTAATAACCAACATTGAAGGAAATATAGAATATGTAAATCCAATTTTTTCCAAAATTACGAGGTATTCATTTGAAGAGGTCCTTGGCAAGAACCCAAGAATTTTAAAATCAGGGGAAAACCCAGATTCCCTTTATAAAAATTTATGGCTTACAATTTCTGCCGGGAAAATCTGGAAAGGTGAATTACATAACAAAAAGAAAAATGGAGAATTATTCTGGGAATATGCTTCAATTTCTCCAATTTTTGATAAAAATGGCAAAATTATTAATTATATAGCGGTAAAAGAAAATATTACAGAAAGAAAAATTGCTGAACTTGAGCTCCTAGCAGCAAAAGAAAAAGCGGAAGAAATGAATTCACTAAAAACTAAATTTCTTGCAAATATGAGCCATGAACTGAGAACTCCACTAATAGGCGTTCTCGGATATGCAGAAATTTTGAGAGAGGAACTGAAAACAGATGAAAAGAAAAAAATGGCTGATACAATTTATATTAGCGGAAAGCGATTGCTTCACACTTTAAATTTATTACTCGATCTTTCGAGAATTGAAGCAAATAAAGAAGAACTAAGTATTACTAAAACTAATGTAAGCGAGGTAGTTCAAAACTCGGTAAGATTATTTGAACCTATTGCGCAATCCAAAAATTTAAAAATAAGTGCATTTGTCCGAAATGAAATTATAGCAAGCCTGGATGAACGAATATTTGAGCAAATAATTAATAATCTTATAAACAACGCCATAAAATACACAGATGAAGGGTTTATATCAGTAGAAGTTGAACTGGAAAATTATTTAGTAGTGCTTAAAATAAAGGATACCGGAATAGGTATTCCTGATGATAAAAAAGAAATTATATTTGAAGAATTCAGGCAGGTTAGTGAAGGCTTGAGCAGAAGACACCAGGGAACAGGCCTTGGTTTAACCATAACTAAAAAATATGTAGATCTTTTGAATGGAAGTATTTCTGTTAAAAATAATCTGGAAAAAGGTTCAGTTTTTATTGTTAAATTACCCTGTTAGTTTTTTATTATTATATTTATATTTGCTTTATGACAAAACCAACAATCTTACTTGTAGAAGACGACATTTCCAGCACTGATATTACCAGGCTGTTCCTCAAAGATATTTGTAATATCGAGATTGCTCAAGACGGCAAAACTGCAATTGATATGGCCAAAGCAAAAAAATATCCAACTATCTTAATGGATATTGGCCTTGGCAGAAATATGAATGGAATTCAGGCTACAAAGGAAATAAGAAAAATTCCCGGATATGAAAATACACCTATTGTTGCTTTAACTGCATATGCTATGAAAGGTGATAAAGAAGAATTTCTGGCAAACGGCTTAACAGATTATATGTCAAAACCATTTGAAAAAAACGAACTAATTAAATGGGTAAAAAAGATCATATTTGGTGATGATGGATGATTTACATTTCAACTCTACTTAATATAAACAGTTTTAATATTTACAAATTCTCGAATACCGAAAAATGATAATTCTCTTCCATAGCCAGACTCATTTATGCCACCGAATGGCAAGCGAGGATCAGATTTAACAAACTCATTTACAAAACAACTGCCTGCATTCAAATATTTTTTAGCTATCTCTTCACCTCTGGATTTATTTTTCGTAAATACTGCAGCTCCAAGTCCGAATGAACTGTCATTTGCAACTTTAATAGCTTCTTCTTCATCTTTCACCTTTATTAATGCAGCTACCGGTCCAAATAATTCTTCCTCATATGCTGGCATTCCCCTCTTTACATCTGTTAAAATCGTAGGTGGATAATAGGCTCCCTTTAATTTTGGTATTTCACCACCTAAAAGAATATTTGCACCCATTTCTACGCTTTTTACAACCTGGTGATGAAGTTCATCACGCAAATCATTCCTTGCTTGTGGACCGAGATCATTTTTTTCATCAAATGGATCGCCCATTTTTTTTGCTCTCATTTTTTGGAGGAATAATTTTTCAAATTCATTATAAATTGATTCCACAATTATAAATCTTTTTGCAGCGATGCAACTCTGTCCACCGTTAATTAATCTTGATGTTACACAAGTCCCGGAAGCAGCCTGCAAATCGGCATCCTCAAGTACAAGATAAGGATCACTCCCACCAAGTTCTAAAACAGTTTTTTTTAACTGGGTTCCTGCATTTTTAGCGACAGAGATTCCCGCTGCAGTACTACCTGTAAGAGTAACCGCTTTTATAAATTTATTTTCTATTACATCTTGCACATTTTTAGATGGTATGATGAGAGTCCGGAAAAGATCAACCGGAAACCCTGCCTCTCTGAAGATTCCCTCAATTGCGAGAGCACATCCCGACACGTTTGATGAATGCTTCAAAACTCCGGCATTACCAGCCATCAAACTTGGCGCAGCAAAACGGAACACCTGCCAGAAAGGGAAATTCCATGGCATTACTGCAAGTACAACTCCTATTGGTTGAAATGTAATAAAGCTTCTAGAAGCATCAGTTTCAATTAATTCATCAGCTAAAAATTTTTCAGAGTTCTCTGCAAAATAATCACAAGCCCAAGAGCATTTTTCTACTTCTGAATAAGATTGTATAATAGGTTTACCCATTTCAATCGTCATTATTTCAGCAAATTCACTTTTTTTTGTCCGCAAAATATTTGCCGCTTTTTTCATTTTTTTAGAGCGTAATTGAAAATCAGTTCCTCTCCATTTCAAAAATTCATAGTGTGATTCCGAAATAATATTATTTATTTCTTCGGAATTCATTTCCTGGTATTCTTTAATTAATTCTTCTGTGGCTGGATTTATTGATTGTATCATTTTTGCCTCAATTTTTCACTTTCATCTCTTAATAAGATAATGAAATTCAGGCAAAATTTCTTTGAGCAGTATTGCTACAAATTTCAAAGTTAAAGTTGAATAATTACAGTATTAAAACTGATTAACTTCTATAAATATTTCTGAAAGACCAAAATTGCAACAATGAAAATATTAGAACGAGTACTGCAACAAATAGCACGTAAACATTAATAGCCTGTGTGGTTAACATGGCTATAAGACTCATTATTCCAAACAATCCATCAATAAAAATTTTCATTTTTCTCCTTTTAATTAACAATTTAAATTTCGTTAATTAAAATAACTCACCAATATTAATTTATTATGAAGAAATTATGATGAAATTATTAATTAAAAAGTTTAAATAATTGCAGAATTTGCGGGATTATCAGGAAAGCATATTGTAGTTATAAATAAAATATTAATTCATAATAAATTTAACAATCTCGTCCAGCCCATTCTTAAAGTCAGAATTTTTAATATTTTCATGAATAGCAGCAAATTCTTTATCTCCTGAAATAATCTTCTTAATAATGCCAGGAAGTTTTTCAATGTTTTTTTCATAAACTCCAAGTTTATTTTGGGTGAGAAATTCTACATTCCCTTTTTCTTGTTCCCATATATAATTTATAACTACAGGCATTTTTTTTGAGGCAAGTATTTCCATAAACGTAGAAGCACCGCACTTTGTTATCACAACGTCAGAAACCTTGATTAGTTTTTCCACAAAATTGACATATTTAAATAACTTTATATTTTTGACATCAGATTTTTTGACAAAATTACAAAGTTCATCATATAACTCATCATTCCTACCACAAACTACAACAATTTCAGCGGTTGTTTTTTTATGAATCAGGCTGCTAACAATTGCAAGCCCCCTTGGTATTCCTTCTCCCCCACCAAGCAATAATATCAGCTTTTTATTGATATTAAATCCAAATTGTTTTTTTATTTCTTTAACACTATCGGTTGTATTACTTTCTGTAAATTTCTCATCAATGATGAAAGGAAAAACATTTAATCTTTCAGCAGAGATATTATACCTGATACACTTTTTCCTAAGCTTTTCGCTAAATACTATAAAATTCTGATCTTTCTTTAAAAACCATATTGGGTGAGCAGTAAAAGGATCAGTTACAATTGTGAAGATATTAACTTTTAGATTCTCTTTTTTTACAACATCGTATAATGGTTTAATTAAAAAGAAATGAAATATTAAAATCTTATCTGGGCTTTCATTTTTAATAACTGTCTTTAGATTTCCCCTGATAAAAAATGATAAAAAGAAATTATTTAATCTTGATATAAATGGAATTTTATAAAAGGCATAAAAAAATTCATAAATCCATGGGGCTTTTGTTTGAGATAATCTATAACCATCTTCAATAATAAATTTTACTAACTTGTTGGTTTTTTCAAAACCGTCTAAAAGGATTGTATCAATTGAATCCGCATAATTTTTATTAATATAATTTGAGATCGACCTTGCAGGTGCTAAGTGTCCCCCGCCTGTTCTTAAATAAAGGAAAAGATATTTCTCTTTTTGATTATTCATTCATTTTACTATTTGCTTATCTCAAAACAGGGGAATTCAATTTTGTCATTTTCCCTGTTTGAAGAATATCTTCAATGTTGTATATACCTAGCTTTCTGGCTTTCAAAAATCCATCCCAGGCTGCTTCAGCAAGCCTTCCCTTGTTTAGCCAGTCGAACAGCCACTGATCCGCATAATCAGGGCTTTCCTGAGAAATACCAGCACCTATTTCTCTAAGCCATTGCCTGTTAAATTTTTCCTGGGAACCGATGGTAGGTGTCATAATGATCGGTATTCCGAGAGCACAATAAAAAGAAAGTTCGCTGGGTTTGGACCACAAAATATCCGTGGTTTTCATCAGGTTATTGAATTCAGAATAATAATCTTCAAAAGTTTTTGAATAAAAAACTTTTAGGTTTTCACAATCTTTAAAGTATTCATCTTTTATTTGATTAAAATAGTCCCTTACAATTTCTTTTGTTCCGGCAATAAGATTAAGATTAATTTCTTTGTCGAGTAATCTTTGTTTTAGGCTCAATGCAATTTTACTGCCGATCTCTTTTTGAGCACCTGCTCCCCCAACAGCGTAAGATATTGTTAATACCCTGTCATTTCGTGGTACCAGGTTTTCGGCGCCGATAAAGTATTCAATATTTCTCTCATGCAGGTTTTTGAATCTACTATTCGGATCAAGATAATTCAACCTCTGGCCAAGATCGCTTTTTAGAATATTAAGTTCCCTGTTGCCGAGTAAATCCTTTGGTAGCGGAAAACCTGTAAGGTAAATTCTCTCTTCCGGTACACCGTAATCTCGCAATCTTTGAGCAGCTTTTCCGCAGGGTGCAAAATATTCAATCCTACTTTCCCACGGATCTCTGGCAACCCAGACACGGTTTAGATCTGAATCACAAATAATACAATAAATCTGGTTATATCCATTTATGTCAGCAGCAACGGCAGGAGCGTAAAATGATGTTACAAGTAGAATATTTTTAGTTTTGATTTTTTCAAGCATCTTTGAACATAAACCCTTTTTTACACTGGACTCAAGCAAGCCAACCTGAAAAGTAGAATCGGATAAATTTCTTCTGGGATAATATGAAGGAATATGCAAAAAAGTATCGAGGAATTTAAAAATAAATTTCCCAACTACGGGGATTCCCCGTGCGCGGGAAAACATTTCATATGCATCCAAGATTCTTGACCAGAGTTTTTGTTCAGCCTCTGATGATTCGCCGTTTTTTCCTACTGTAATAATTCCACCTTCGGCAAGGTCTTTTAAAGGATAAATAGCCCTCAAATGTCCGTAACCCATATTTGCTGAAACCAGCCAAACCTTGTTTAAATTAGAATTCATACTCAATTAAGTACTGCAATAGTTTAGTAAATAATAAGTTAGTAAAAGTAAACATTTATCATTCCAGGCAATATTAATTAATTGTTAAATCTAGTTTCCAATATAGATTAATACATCTAACAATAGCTACATTTAATTCCATAGAACAGAAATAAACTAGTAATTATTTATTCTTAATATAAATGTGAGTAAAAGTATGGAAGCTAATCCTGAAGAAATTGAACAAGTGCCAAACGAAAAAGATCAATTTCAAAAAGAAATTTCTACCGAAGAAGACAAATCATTAAGCTATTTTGAACCTAATCTACTTGGAAAAATACATATTAAAGAACTGAATTTGATAATTGAAGAAGTTAAAAATTTTTTGAGATAGGAAATAAGTAGAAATTTCATATAACTATATTTATTTAAATTACTAATAGATTTAAATAAATTCTTCTATTTAAGGCAATTTATTATAAGTCATTATTATGTCAACAATCTGGCAAATCGAGTAAATTATTTTTGTCAGTGCTGTCGCGATCGGTTCTCAAATATTTACCTTCCGAACCGATAACAATCAGGATCTCTGTCTCCTTTTCAGGCCACTTAACAATATATCTATATTTTCTTGATTGTATATCAATTATTGCATCGGTTTTAGATCGCGGCGACCACCATTCATTATAATTATATAAGTCAGTTATCTCCCCATTGAATTTTCTGGTTCTTGTAATAATCCTTTTAATCATTTTTGCCCTTCTGAATCAATATTTGTTTTATCGGTTTTTACAAAATTCACACACTTTGATTAACAGATGGGGAAAATCATCAAAATTTATATTAAATGAATCAGTATTAATACTGAATGTTTAGGAAATTTTAAATGCGATTTTAGACCAAAATGAAGGATTTATTAAACCTGCTCCGTATTAATACTTAGTGGGCAAACATTTATTGAGAAAATTTGTGAGGATTGAAATAATTTTTTCAAATATTGTATACAGAGTGCTAACTGAAGGAAGTATCTTTTACTCTAACCTTTTGATTGCAACAATGGTACGGTCGTCCTGGTACCGGCCATTTTTAGAATATTTTATCACATCATCAAGAACAAAATAAGTAATTTCTTTTGCCGAAAGATGTTTAATCTTTTTCAAAAATTTATACAATCTTTCTTCGCCGTAATTATTAAAATTAGTATCAGCTGAATCAGTTACACCGTCTGAATAAATAAACAATAAATCGCCCGGAGTAATATTTACACTTTCAACAGAGTATTTAGCATTTGGAGAAGGTCCGAAAACCGGTCCGGTTGGATTTAATAAATGAATTTCATCAGAATCTTTTTTTAAGAAAACCGGGGGATTGTGTCCTGCATTTGAATATAAAAATAGCCCACTTTTTTCAGTTGAAAGTTCACCATAAAAAAATGATGCAAATTTATCGTCAGCAAATATTTTATTTACAAGCCTGTTCATTCTTTTCATCAAAGGTGAAATTTTAATTTCAAAATTACTGGCCATCCTGAGAGCTCCAGAAATATACATAGCTTCAGCTGAAGCGCTAACACCTTTGCTAGCAGCATCTCCTACAGTAACAGCCAATTTATCTTCGTCACCTATTTCTACATAATCAAAAAAATCTCCTCCTACAATTTCCGCCGGATCAGTAATTCCATAAAGCTCATAGTCAAAAAACCTGTACTCGTGTTCAGGAAGGATGCTTTTCTGTAGCTCTCTTGCTTTACTTATATCTGCTTTTAAATGTGCGGCTCTTACGTACGATCTCTTTTGTTTAATTTGTGACGTAAGAGCAGTGGCAATAATATTTAGGGTTAATCTCAGATCTTCATTTATAGTTTCAGAATTTAAAGCAAGAAGATATTCATAATAGGCAGCTCCATTAATTTTAGTTTTGAATCCGACACCTGAAGCAGAGTATTTAAATATTCCCTTTTCCCTTAATTCAATATTAGTTTCATTTCCGAGTATAGTTCTTTCTTTAGCTATGTGATTAAAAAAAGGATATTCGTTTATTTTTAATTTAAAGTTATTTTTTATTCTCTCTAATTTCCCGGTCTGATACATAAGCTCATATGATTCCTCTTCAGGAATAAGTCGCCATATCCTTCCTCCAATTATTTCTATATATTCATCAGAGATAATCTGGTTTAAAACCTCAACTAGCATATCATTTTCAGATGCAAATTCCCCCGATGCTATAGTTTCTATTGCTTTATATAATTTCTTTTGATCCATATCCTTTGCTAATATTTGGACAAATTGTCATTAACATAAAAATTTTAACCTCAAAGATACTGTAAATGGTTAAGTTTACCTAAAATTAATAATCCCAGCCGTTTAACAAATAATTTATTTTGTATAATAGTCTATCATCTTTTGTATAGCAGCTTTACATACCGGACAAAAATGATTCAAAACTATCTGATGCATAGAACAGGTTTCGGCAGGTCGGTATACACCCTTAGCAACATATCCGCCGCCTTCAAATACTCCTACAACATTTTTATACACCGGAGTGCTGGGGGTTGGAATCGGAATTGTATCAGCAACCATGCTTTTCCACTTTAAATCAAAATCGACCAAGGTTGTCAGGTTTGGTTCAAGCGGCTCAACATCCTTTGGGAAAAAATCATTATAGGCTACTGAAGAGGTGTAATATTCATCTCCCAAAAATGCAAAACCATGTCCAAATTCATGAGTAAAGACAAAATCAGAATTTATATTGTCTGCTGTACAGATATTATAAAAATTATAAAGTCCGCCGCCGCCATATTTTTCCGTATTTACAAGTATAACTATCTGGTCGTAAGGAGCATTCGAAGCTAAATCCCGAACAGCAAAATCTTCAGTTGTCAGGCAATATCTTTCTTCATCAAAAGTGTAAAAAGATGAACCGAGCAAAGTATTTTTCCATATTCCTTTTCCAGGTACATCCGTTCCAGAATCCTGTGATGCAGCTTCTACTCCCCAGATGTTGAATCTATCAGAATTAGTGTCATAAGGAGAAGTTGCAAATAAATACCCGGCAAATTTTTCGCAATCTTTTTTAAATTTTCCAAGCTGTTCCTTTGTATATCCTTCAGGAAGAATTACAATATCAACTTTTGTAGCGGGATCGCCAGAGTATTGAACTTTAAATGATGGAAATTTGTAATTGTTATCTTTTGAAATGAAATAACTTTGAGGATCAATTTTGTAAACATATTTTTTTACAGGCACGTGCTCTTTATTTCGTGTATAAAACTCAACTCTTATTTTATTCCTGGGAAATGGCATAGTTACGGTTTCTTGAAAAGTTCTTGAAGTTATTTTTGCCTCATCAATTGTCTGCCATTCATTCAACATACTAGAAAATGTATGAGTAAAAATCAGCTTATTTGTGCTGTCATCATAGGCTTTAAAAACAAATGCACCGTAATTAAATCCATTTGCAAGATTTGTTTTTGTACCGCCCCAGTATGGTTCTTCTCTGAGTTTATTAATCGAATAATAATCGTGAGTAGAATCCGCTGTGTGAAAATAATCTATTCTTAAGGTTTTATCGATGAAATAATCATCGAATTTTACCTGGGCAACTGTTGCCAGGGTAAAAATCAGGAATAATATTAAAATTTTCATTGTTTTAAATTTTATTTGGAAGGATCATCTTTTTGTAAATGAACAACTCTTTGCGGGAAAGGAATCTCAATTCCGGATTTATTAAATTCTTCGTAAATTTTTTCACGTAATTCACATTGCATTGCCCATGCATTTCTGTAATCGTCAGTTCGTGCGGTCAATCTAACATCAAGTGAAGAATCACCAAATTTTAGAAGATTCACATCAGGCGGAACCTGTTTTGAAATAAATTCATGTTCGTTTGCAGCTTTTATCATTATTTCCCTAACTTTCTTAATATCAGTTCCGTAAGCAACCCCAACTTCAATAATAATTCGAGTAAGAATATTAGGATAAGTAACATTTACAATTTTTGTTTTTACAATCTCATTATTAGGCATAATTACAAGATTATTATCAAAGTCCATAATCTTGGTGCTTCTAATTCCAATTTCGACCACATCTCCCAAATCATCTCCATATTTAATCCTGTCACCAATCCTGAAAGGCTTATCGATCATAATAATAAACCCGGCAATCATATTTGAAAGTGTATCCTGCATTGCCAAAGCAATTGCAAGAGAACCAACTCCGAGTGAAACTAAGAATCCACTTATATTTACATTAAATTTTGAAAGAATTATTACTATCGCCAAAGCAGCGAGTAAAATTTTAGAGACTTTTTTAAGTAACGGAAATACACTTCCGCTTAAATCCCTGTTAGCACCGGCATTTATTTTTTCTGCATACCAGTCAAACAAGATTGTTATTAAACGGTAAGACAATAGCAATATTACTAAAGCTGTTACAATATAAAGGAGGTAATCAGCAACAGAGAGGAAACCTTTTAGAATTGGATAATCTTTTAGTAACTTGTTTGCCACTTCCTGCCCTGGAATCAGGTAACTTTCCCTGAAGTTTTCAACCGCCAGGTACAGCCCTGCCAAAACAATTAATCTGAATGAAGCTGATTCAGTTGCATGAAGTATTTTATCATCGAATAGAGTTTCTGATTTGTTAACGAAAGGACGTACAATTTTCCTGATAAGAAAGCTGAAGATTTTTGCAAGCAGAACAAAAATTAAAACAATTAATACGGAAACAATCAATCCGAAAATAAGATCGTTGCCGATAAAGCTTCTTATATTGTTTATCAGTTCTGTCATAACTTAATTTTTCTTGAACCCGGTTTTACCAAATTTAATCCTTCTTTACATAATTTGCACTCTCCGGGAGAATAAGAAATCACTTCCATTTTCATAGCGCTGAATTGTGGAAATCCAAAATCTACTTTACCGTTGCTCCTGTCCACAATAAAACCTACTCCAGCAACGATTGCTCCACTGTTTTTAACAATATCAATCACTTCAAAAACGGACCCGCCGGTTGTGACTACATCCTCACAAACAAGCACTTTTTCACCATCTTCCAGCGAAAAACCTCTTCTCAAAGTAAGTTTTTTATCTTCCCTCTCAGCAAAGATTGATTTTTTATTCAGTTGTCTCCCAACTTCCTGCCCAACAACAATTCCGCCTATCGCAGGAGCAATAACTGTATCTATTTCAAAATCTTTAAAATGCCCGGAAATTTTTTCACAAATCTTTTCTGTGTATTCAGGAAATTGAAGAACTTTAGCACATTGAAAGTATTTATCGCTGTGTCTTCCTGATGTCAGCAAAAAATGTCCCTGTAAAAGTGCGCCGGTATTCAGAAACACATCGTAAATTTCCTTTTCACTCAAGCTCATCTAAAAAATCCTCCATTTCTTTAGCAGCATGATTTTCGCCTGCACCTTTTGCAATTTTTATTCCCTGCTTGTAGATATTTTTAGCTTCATAAATTTCATTTTGATTTTCCTTTAGCCTTGCGTACTGCATATACGCCGGAACATAGGCAGGATTGCTTGTTAATAATTTTTTGAAATATTTTTCAGCTTCTTCGTAATTTTTTTGTGACGTATATTCGAGTGCTATTCCATACATAAGGAATGAATCTTCAGGTTCTTTCTCATACAAATTTAATAATGATTCAAGCCTGTTGTTCAAATATTTATTCCTTCAATTTCTTTGGCTAAGTTAAAATCCTTTTCTGTTATTCCGCCTTCGCTGTGAGTTGAAACAGAAATTTTAACTTTATTCCACGAATGCAATAAAATATCGGGATGATGATCCATTCCTTCCGCTTTTTCTCCAACTTTGTTAACAAAAGCAAGTGCCGATTTGAAATCTTTTAGTTCATACTCTTTGCTTATTTTGTTATCAATCAAATTCCAGCCATTTATAGTTTCAAGATTTTGATTTACTTGATCTTCATTCAATCTTGCCATTTTTACCTCCAACTTATTCTAATTACTATACATTACATCTAAAAATACAACAAAAAAAGCGTATTTGAAAAATACGCTTTTTAAGTTTTGGAAATTCATATATAAATATCAGGCTTCTCCTGTATCTGTTTTTTCCTTTTCTTCATCGTTAATATCCAGATCCAGATTTTCATCCATAAAAACAAGATTATCTGTATTTTCAACGTGCTTTGCTAAAATTTTTGCTTTTTCTTTGAACGAACCTCTGAGTATTTCTTCAGCCAAAGGATCTTCAACATATTTTTGAATTGCTCTTCTTAAAGGACGTGCCCCATATTTTTGGTCAAATCCTTTATCTACCAGGAAGTTTTTAGCTGACTGGTCAAGAACAATTTCCATTTTATGTTCGGAAATATTGTTAATAAGATCCTGCAATTCAATTTCGATTATCTTAAGTATATCTTCTTTTTCAAGACTTCTGAATACTATAGTTTCATCAATCCTGTTAAGAAACTCAGGATTAAACAATTTCTTCATCGCATCTTCTACAGTCGATTTCATATTTGAATATTGATCGCCTTCTTTTTCGCCACCAAATCCAAATGAGCCAATAGATTTAATATCACGTGCTCCAACATTTGAAGTCATAATAATAATCGTATTTCTGAAATCTACTTTCCTTCCAAGACTATCAGTTAATACTCCATCATCAAGAACCTGCAGAAGAATACCAAAAATATCCGGATGGGCTTTTTCTATTTCGTCAAAGAGAACAACCGAGTAAGGTTTTCTTCTTACCTTTTCAGTCAACTGCCCCCCTTCTTCGTAGCCAACATATCCCGGAGGTGCCCCGACAAGCCTGGAAAGTGAGAATTTTTCCATATACTCACTCATATCAATTCTTACTAATGCATTTTCAGAATCGAAAAGATATCTTGCTAATGCTTTGCTTAACTCAGTTTTACCTACACCTGTAGGCCCAAGAAAAACAAAACTTCCAATTGGCCTGTTCGGATTTTTCAATCCAGCCCTGGTCCTTCTGATTGCTTTTGTTAATTTTGAAACTGCTTCATCCTGCCCAACAATCTGTTTCTTCAGTTCTTCTTCCATATTAAGAAGCTTTTCTGATTCGGTCTGAGCAACTCTGTTAACAGGAATTCCTGTCATCATAGCAACCACAGTTGCAATATCTTCTTCGCCAACATCGTGAACTATGTCGCGAGTCTTGGCTTCCCATTCATTCTTAGCAATTTCAAGATCTGACTGAAGGTTTCTCTCATTATCTCTTAATCTTGCGGCTTCTTCATAATCCTGTTTTTTAACAACTGCTGCTTTTTCCAGCCTTACCTTTTCAATATCCTCTTCAAGATCAAGAATTTCCTTTGGAACTTCAAAATTGCCCATATGGACTCTTGATCCGGCTTCGTCAATCACATCTATTGCTTTATCCGGCAGGTGTCTGTCAGTTATATAGCGGTTGCTAAGTTTTACAGCAGAGTCAATAGCATCTTTGGAATATTTTACGTGATGATGTTCCTCATATTTAAACTTTATATTATCAAGTATCTGAATTGTTTCTTCATAACTTGGCGGCTCTATCATAACTTTTTGAAATCTTCTGTCGAGAGCACCGTCAGTTTCAATGTATTTCCTATACTCATCCATTGTGGTTGCACCAATACACTGAATGTCTCCACGTGATAGAGCAGGTTTGAACATATTTGAAGCGTCAAGAGAACCTGAAGCTCCTCCTGCTCCCACTATTGTATGAAGCTCGTCAATAAAAAGTATAACCTCCCGTGCTTTTTCCAGCTCGTTCATTAACGCTTTCATTCTTTCTTCAAACTGTCCCCGGTATTTTGTACCTGCAACCAGTCCGGCTAAATCAAGAGTAACAACTCTTTTATCCTGCAGAATTCTAGGAACTTTTTTATGAACGATTCTAATTGCAAGACCTTCAGCTATTGCAGTTTTTCCAACCCCTGGTTCCCCTATCAAAACCGGGTTGTTTTTCTTGCGTCTACTTAAAATCTGAGCAACACGTTCAATTTCAAGCTCTCTTCCCACAACAGGATCGAGTTTATCTTCAATTGCCAACTTCGTTAAATCTCTCCCAAAATTATCCAGAACGGGAGTTTTGGTTCTTTCAACTTTCTTATCGGGTATTCCCGATGCGCCCGACGGATCTTTTGGGTTTTTGCTACTTAACATTGCATTCAATTCCGAACGCGCAGCATCGTAAGTAACGTTAAATTGATGCAATATTTGTGTTGCAATGTTATCTTCATCTCTTAATAGTGAAAGTAACAAATGCTCGGTACCAATTACATCAGCTTTATAAATTTTTGATTCAATCTGTGTAATCTTTAAGACTTTTTCAGCTTGTTTTGTTAACGGAATATTACCAATAGTTAGGGTGCCTCCCGATGTTCTAACCGTATCTTCTATTGCTTTTTTCAATTTCATCAGATCACAGTCAAGATTTCTCAGAATTCTTACAGCTACTCCCTGTCCTTCGCGGATTATCCCTAGAAGAAGATGCTCAGTACCGATATAATCGTGCCCAAGTCTTAAAGCCTCTTCACGACTTAACCTAATAACATCTTGAAGTCTGTCTGAAAAATTTCCATCCATATTTTTTCCTTTTTGACTTTGGAGGTAAAATAAATTCTTGTTATCACACCAAAAATAGAAATAGATTTATATGCAATCAACTCACGATTATTTGCACTATCTTTCAATTTCATCAATTTTAAGGGATTTCTTAATCCCTGTCTCAAGATTTAATTGTTAATATATATTAAGATATTTAATAAATCCAATAAATCTTTCTTAAAATTTGAAGACCTGGACAAAAACCTGCATTTATGACCTATTTTCTAACTTTGTTCTTAACCTTTATATTTAAATAACAGGGACAATCTATCTGATAATATAATAGCTTCTATAGCTTAATGAAGTTTAGCTTCAAATTACAACCTATAAGATATTATAATTTAAAATGCTTATTATGCTCAAAGAAGTTTTCAAATATTTTTGACATTGTAACCAAAAATTAAAGAATGTTAAAAAGATCGCTTAATTCAATTAGAATCACTCCTTTAAATAAAGGCTTTAACTACGACTGACAATGCAAACTGAACTAATTTGCTTAAAAATTAAATAAGTGTTAAAATGATTTGCTATTAATTTTAAAAATGGAGTTTCTAAAATGGAAGCGTTAACGGGGCTATCAATTGTAATTATTATTGCCGTCTTTATTTTTTTGATGGTATTTCTCTACTTTGTTCCACTTGGACTATACATTACTGCATACTTTTCCGGCGTAAGAATGAAAATATTCAAAGACCTTGTGGGTATGCGCCTTAGAAAAGTACCTCCTGTAATTATTGTAAGAAGTATGATAACAGCAACCAAAGCAGGAATAAAACTGGAACAGGGAAAACTTGAAGCTCACTATCTTGCAGGCGGAAATGTGGTAAGAGTAATCAACGCGCTTATTTCTGCTGATAAAGCTAATTTGGGGTTAGCATTCGAACGTGCAACCGCAATTGATCTTGCAGGACGTGATGTTCTGGAAGCGGTTAAAATGTCAGTACTTCCAAAAGTAATTGAAACTCCAATGGTCGCAGCAATTTCAAAAGATGGAATCCAGCTGAAGGCGATTGCAAGAATTACTGTAAGAACTAATATTGAAAGACTTGTTGGTGGTGCAACTGAAGCAACTATTCTTGCGCGTGTTGGTGAAGGAATTGTGTCAACAATTGGTTCAAGTAATACACACAAAGAAGTACTTGAAAATCCGGATAGAATTTCTAAAATGGTTTTATCAAAAGGTCTCGATTCAGGAACAGCGTTTGAAATTCTTTCAATTGATATTGCAGACGTTGATGTTGGAATTAACATCGGTGCAAAATTGCAAACAGACCAGGCTGAAGCAGATCTTAAAATTGCCCGTGCTAAAGCTGAGGAAAGAAGAGCCGCGGCTGTTGCTCTTGAACAGGAAATGGTTGCCGAAGTTGCAAAACAGAGAGCAAAAGTTGTTGAAGCTGAAGCAGAAATTCCACGCGCAATGTCAGAAGCGTTCAGATCTGGTAATCTTGGCGTAATGGATTATTATAATTTAAAAAATGTCCAGGCTGACACAGATATGAGAACTTCGATTTCAAAGCCTGAAGGAAAGAAGGATAAGAATACAGATGGATAATTTTTTCCAGATCATATTTATTCTCTTTTTGATTATCAGTTTTGTTGCTCCGCTTTTTAAAAAGAAGCCGGAGCAGCAAAATGGAAAAGCGCAAAAGCCAAAAGATTCTGTTAACAACAGAACTGGTTCAGAATCAAATAGAAGTAAAGCGGAAAATGATATTCTTAAGGAAATTGAAAGTATTTTCAAGACTTCCGAAGAGATTAAAAAACCGGTTGAAGACATAGAGGATAAACAAACTTATCAAGATAGTCCTTACGAAACGCCCGAATGGGAGAAAGCATTAAAAACTGAGCATACAATAAATGATGAATGGCACAGACCGACAACCGAGGCTGATTTTGAAAAAGAATCAACTTTAATTACAGAAGAAGCAAACAGAATTCAAAAGTTAATTGATGCCAGGAATAGGCCGGTCAACATTAGATTGGGAGTTCTAAGAAAATCGCTTAAAAACCCTGAAACATTAAAAGAATATATTCTAATGTCAGAGATTTTAGGCAAACCAAGAGCATTTCACAGACATGTAAGGTAACAGGATTTTTCCTGTTACCTTACCGATGAGGTTTAAATTTGGAGAGTAACGACAAACCACTAAAAAAATTCAAGCTGAAAAGAGTTCACTCTCTGGAAAATGCCCGCGAAACTGTTGATGAATCCAAATTTGTAATAAATTATCAGCAGGAACTAAATCCCTCACAGTACGAAGCTGCTTCTGCAGTAGAAGGCGCCTACCTAATTATTGCCGGTGCAGGAACAGGCAAAACAAGAACACTTGTTTATCGTGTTTCCAGATTAATTGAAATGGGATATAATCCAAAATCAATTCTACTTTTAACTTTTACCCGAAAAGCCGCAAATGAAATGATGAACCGCGCTGCTTTGCTTTTGGATAATCGATGTTCAAAAATTAATGGCGGGACATTTCATTCATTCGCAAATTTAATTTTAAGGAAATATTCTAAAGCCGCTAATCTCGATCCTTCCTTTACAATACTTGACCAGGGAGACAGCCAGGATATTATTAATCTTATTCGTACACAGGCAGGATTCATTTCCAAAGAGAAGCGATTTCCAAACAAAACAACATTAAATAAGGTTTTTAGCTTAAGTGTAAACACAGGAAGAAAAGCTGAAGAAATTATAGAAGAAGATTATCCTCATTTTGAAGATCAGCTTGAAAAAATCCTGGAAATTCAAAAAATATTTTATAATTACAAAAGAAAAAATAATCTTCTGGATTACGATGATCTTCTTATTTACCTGCGCGATTTTTTAAATGATTTCGGCTCAGCGGCTAAATCGCTTTTATCTTCTATAAAATTTTTAATGGTGGATGAATACCAGGACACAAATATTTTGCAAGCCGATATTGTAAAAGGATTAACTCAAATAAATAGAAACATTATGGTAGTCGGAGATGATTCTCAATCAATTTATTCTTTCCGCGGTGCTAATTTTAAAAATATAATTGATTTTCCTAAACTTTATCCGAATACAAAAATCATTAAACTCGAAGAAAACTACAGAAGCATCCAACCTATTCTCGATTTCACAAATCACATAATTAAAAATTCGACTGAAAAATATTCTAAGAATTTATATACAGTAAAAAATGGCGGCGAGCTTCCTCACATAGTAGCGGCTTCTACTGAAAATCTTCAATCAAAATATATTGTAGAAAAAATTCTTGAGTTGAGAGAAGAAGGTGTCCCTTTGACAGATATTGCAGTTTTATTCCGTTCTTCTTTCTTTTCATTTGATCTTGAAATTGAACTGTCTAAAGCAAATATTCCGTTTCAAAAATTTGGCGGAATGAAGTTTATTGAAACAGCACACATAAAGGATGTACTAGCTTTCTTACGGATTACCGCAAATCCAAAAGATGTTGTAAGCTGGTACAGGGTTTTGCTTTTACACGAAGGAGTTGGACCAAAAACCGCACAAAAAATATTGGACGATCTTGCAGCCGCATCACTAACAATTAAAGCTGACCCAGATTCGCAAACAAAATGGAAATACAGCGACAGCATTGCAAAACTTTTCCGCCTTCTTTATAAACTTCATACTGAGAAAAGTTTGCCACCCGAAAAAGTCCAGCTTGTTTTTGATTATTACTGGACAATCTTTAAAGCCAAGTACGATGATTTTAATAAGCGAAAAAAAGATCTTGAAATTTTTCACAACATCACAGAAAATTACAGATCTCTCGATTCTCTGCTGGCTGATATGGCGATCGAGCCGATAATTGACAGCGTAATTGACGTAGAAGCAGAAGATTCAGAAAATGAGTTTGTTTCTCTTTCAACAATACATTCCGCAAAGGGATTGGAATGGCATTCAGTTTTTATTATTCATGCAGTCGAAGGCTTCTTCCCTTCCAGCAGGTCGCTTGAAAAACTTGAAACGCTCGAAGAAGAAAGAAGACTGATGTACGTTGCATCAACCCGTGCAAAACAAAATTTGTTTATAACTTACCCAATGAACCTGTTTGACCGGGAAGCAGGAATGACACTTTCTAAACCATCCAGATTTATTTCAGAAATGAATCCAGACCTTGCAGAAGGTTGGCTACTGGATGAAGAATTTTAGAAATAATGATGTTTATAATTTTAATAATAGCAGTAATTTACCTCTTTTCAGAATCGATCATTCTGAATTCTGTAAAAAGTATTTTTAATAGTCCAAAAGCAGATTTCAAACCGAGATTAAAATTTTCAGTTATTGTTGCTGCAAAAAATGAAGAAAAAAATCTTCCCTATCTAATTGATGCATTAAAAAAACAGAATTACCCGGAAAATTTATTTGAAGTTATAATTGTAGATGACAACTCAAAAGACAATACTTTTGAAATTGGTGCGGAGTTAATTTCAGGATTAAATCATTTTTCTATTTACAAAGTCTCCGATAAAAAATATCCAGGCAAAAAAGGTGCACTTCAATACGGAATAGAAAAAGCAGTCAATCCTTTTATTTTGATTACAGACGCCGATTGCCAACCGGAAATAAAATGGATAAATGCATTCTCGAACAAATTTGAAATTGGAAATGATTTCCTTTTGGGCGCAGCGCCATTCTCTGAGACCAAATCATTAATAAATAGGATTGCCTGTTTCGAGAATCTGAGGGCACACCTGTTAACCTTTACCGCTGCAAAATCAAATCTCTCCTACTCTGCTGCTGCAAGAAGTTTTGGCTTTAGAAAAAAATCATTTGAAAAAATTAAAAGCTACAGTAATACACTTGAAACACTAAGTGGCGATGATGACCTGCTTTTACGAGAGGCTGTAAAACATAAAATGCGAATTGGAATAGTTGCAGAAGGAAATTCTCTTGTAATTTCAGAGACTCCTGATTCATTCAGAGATTACTTAAAGCAAAAAGCGAGACATACTTCTACATCTATTCATTATAAATTGACACATAAAATATTTCTTGGAGTATGGCATTTAATTAATTTGGTAATGCTTCTATCACCTATTCTAATTTTCATCGACAACAAATTTTTGATTTTATTTTTATTAAAATTATTTGGTGATATAAACCTTGTGGTTTCAACTAAAAAATTTTTCAATTACAAATTTAATTTATTCGAAATTATTTTTTACCAAATTATATACGAAATACTTATTGTCGTTAATTTTTTCAATTCTTTTTTCAGGAAAGTTGAATGGAAGTAAAAGAGAAAATTACACCTGCCTGGCTGGACGAATCACATCCAAATTATGAAAGATGGAAACGTGCAAGGAGTATCTCGAAAGAACGCGGAAAATTTGTTGTCTCAATAATTGAAAAGAAAATAAAATGTTCTGGGCTAACTGTTCTTGATTTGGGTTCCGGTCAGGGTGGAACGGCAACGGTTCTCTCTGAAAATAATAATCTTTTTAGTCTCGATATTGACAAAACAAGATTAAATTTTCAAAAGGATTTTGATCAGTATATTTTCAGAATAAACGGGGATGCTTTAAATGTTCCGCTGAAAGATGATTCATTTGACCTGATAATTCTTCAGGACGTAATTGAACATTTACAAAATCCTGAACTAATAATTTCCGTTTTATATAACCTTTTAAAGAAAGACGGCATTTTATACCTAAGCACACCAAACAAATATTCTATATTTAATTTTTTTACTGATCCGCATTGGGGATTACCTTTTGTATCAATTCTTCGCCGCAAAACAATTAAAGAAATGTTTCTAAAAAGTTATAGGAAATCAGAATATAAAAGAAGAGATATTGCTCAATTGGTTTCATTAAAGGAACTTCAGAAATTATTCGATGATAAATTTGAGTATAAGCTTCATACGAAATATTCTGTGAATGAGCTGTTTAACGGAAACAAAGGAATAGTCTGGAGTGATTTTCATTTAAAAATATTAAAGTTATTAAAAGCGCTAAAACTTGACGGAATTGTTAGAGGAATATCAAATGATAAACAGGGATTTATAAATAAATTTATTAATCCTACATTTTATTTCACTTTGAAAAAGCTATAACATTTGTTTGATTAAAGCCTCAAATAAAGTATTTTTGAATTCGTTGAAAAGGACGGATAAGAAATGGATTATAATTTACTTGCACAAAAAGCGATCGAAGCAAAAAAAGTTTCGATGCCAACTTATTCTAATTTTCATGTAGGTGCTGCTTTATTGACAGAAGATGATAAAGTTTACCAGGGTGGAAATATTGAAGTAAGCTCTTACAGTTTAACAATCTGTGCTGAAAGAACCGCGATTTTCAAAGCAATTTCCGAAGGTGAAAGAAAGTTTAAAGCAATTGCAATTGCCAGTGATCTTGAGGGATTTTGTTCCCCCTGCGGGGCTTGCAGACAGGTAATAAGTGATCTTTGCGGAGATATTGACGTAATATTAGTTGATAAGAACAAAAACACAGAAGCGCATAAAATGTCAGAATTACTTCCACTTGCTTTCAGTGAAAAGGATCTATCCCGTGAGATAAAAAAATAAATCTATCGGGATGTTAATAATGTTTTTTTAATTTAGTTATATTTTTTTATAAGCTTTATCTCACGGGATTAATATGGAATACACACCACACTCTCTCCCAAAAGAAACCGGCTGGATTGAAGTAATTGCCGGTTGTATGTTCAGTGGGAAAACTGAAGAATTAATCAGAAGACTTAGACGAGCACAGATTGCAAAACAAAAAGTTAAAATTTTTAAACCAAAAATAGACACAAGATATTCCGACAGCGATATTGTTTCTCACAGCGAGCAATCACTCCCTTCAATTTTGATTACTGATATTAATGAAGTTCCTGAACATTCAAAAAATGCCCAGGTTATCGGTATTGATGAAGCACAATTCTTTTCAAATGATATTGTTGATATTTGTAACAATCTTGCAAATGTAGGTAAGCGGGTAATTGTTGCGGGACTTGACCAGGATTATAAAGGCATCCCGTTTGAACCAATGCCGCAATTACTTGCAATTGCAGAATACATTACTAAAACACTTGCAATATGTATGAACTGTGGAAATCCTGCAGATAAGACTCAAAGAAAAACAACTTCATCAGAAAGAGTTGTGGTTGGAGCAGCAGACATTTACGAAGCGCGATGCAGAAAGTGCCATTACATTCCAAAAGAAAATTAAAGGAAAATTATGGATTTACTTAGAGGTATTCTCGGAATTATCCTTTTACTGGGTATTGCTTTTCTTCTTTCAAACAATAAGAAAAAAATAAATTGGCGCTTGGTTGGAGGAGGATTAACTCTTCAGATTGTTTTTGCTTTCCTGATTTTAAAAGGGGAATACCTTCGTTCTGTTTTCGCTCCGCTCGGGTGGGTAAAGGATTTCTTCAGCGGGGTTAGCTATTTTTTTGTTGTACTATTAAATTTTACAACAGAAGGTGCAAAATTCGTATTCGGTAATCTTGCAGTCAGCCCGGGACAAACAGAAAGTATGGGTTCATTCTTTGCATTCCAGGTTCTGCCTACAATAATTTTCTTTGCAAGCCTTATGTCAATACTTTATTACCTCGGAATTATGCAGAAAGTTGTACAGGGTATGGCGTGGGTAATGGCAAAAGTAATGGGAACAAGCGGAGCTGAATCTCTTTCCTGTACTGCAAATATTTTTGTTGGTCAAACTGAAGCACCACTTATGGTAAAGCCATTTATAAAAGGAATGACAAAAAGTGAAATCCTAACAATAATGGTTGGCGGAATGGCAACAATTGCCGGTGGAGTTATGGCAGCTTATATTCAAATTCTTGGAAACTCTTACGCAACAGCACACGGAATTCCTTTAACTGAAGCCCAGCAGCTTTTTGCTACACAACTTCTGGGTGCAAGTTTTATGGCAGCGCCAGCCGCTATGCTTATTTCAAAAATTATTTATCCTGAAACAAGTGATCCGGAAACAAAAGGAGAAGTAAAAGTAAATGTTGAAAAAAATGCATCTAATTTAGTTGAAGCCGCTGCAAACGGCGCGGGTGACGGATTAATGCTTGCACTAAATGTTGGAGCTATGCTAATAGCGTTTATAGCATTAATTGCACTTGTAAATTACCTGTTAAACCTGCTTGGCAGTGTAACAGGATGGAATGCAGGACTTCAGGCAACATATGGGCAGCCTCTCAATTTTCAATTAATACTGGGATGGATATTACAATTTCTCGCTTTTGGAATCGGTGTGCCGTGGCATGATTCTTTACACTTTGGAAGTTTGCTCGGAACAAAAGTAGTATTAAATGAATTTGTAGCTTATTTAGAAATGGGTAAAATGATTGCAGCGGATACCCTGGCAAGTCCAAAAGGTATTCTGATGGCAACTTACGCACTATGCGGGTTTGCAAACTTTAGTTCAATTGCAATTCAGATCGGAGGCCTTGGGCCTTTAGCTCCAAACAGAAAATCGGATATTGCAGCTCTTGGTATTAAAGCAGTAATTGGCGGTACACTTGCAACATTGATGACAGCGACATTAGCAGGAATGCTCTTTTAAATTTTGAATTTTGAATGCTGAATTCTTATTTTTTTAATTATTAGAATTGTAAGAGAATAAAGAATGGCAAAAAAAGAAAATTTAATTCAGGAAAAAAGTTTCAATTTTGCTTTGATAATTATCGAGCTTTATAAAAAGCTAATTACCGCGAAAGAATATGTTTTATCAAAACCATTACTTAGAAGTGGTACAAGCATTGGGGCAAATATTGAAGAAGCGTTGGCAGGACAAACGAAAAAAAAAATTATAGCGAAGATGTCAATTGCATCCAAAGAGACGAGAGAAACAAGTTATTGGCTTCGTTTATTAGATAAAAGCAATATGGTTAGATTAGATTATTCAATTTACGTGAAAGAAATTAACGATATTATAAATATTATAACCGCAATCGTTAAGACTTCTCAATCAAAATTAAATTCAAAACTCAACATTCAAAATTTATAATTTGCTAGATTTAAGTTTTAAATATCGTGATTTAATAAATTACCTGGAGAATGAAGCCCCGTTCAAAGCAGGTATTGCCTTAATACTCGGCAGCGGATTGGGCGATTTTGCCAAAAGTGTAGATATAAAAAAAACAATTTCAACAAAAGAACTACCCAGTTATCCACCTTCAACTATTACAGGTCACGAGGGCAAAATACACTTTGCGGAATTTTCCGGAAAGAAGCTATTAATATTCCAGGGCAGAATTCATTTTTATGAAGGCTATAAAATTTATGAATGCCTTCTTCCCGTTTTTATATCAAACAAACTGGGTACAAAAAAAATATTTATTACAAACGCAGCCGGCGGAATTAATGGCAATTTCAAACCCGGGGACCTGATGCTGATCACATCTTTTAATAGTCTTTTTATTAAAAAGGAACTTACTGAGTTGATAGGTATTTCTTCAGTAGAAGGTAAAAATAGTTTATCTGATTTCCCTTCTCATAAATTTAACGAAATAATAAAAAAAGCTGCTAAGTTGGAAAATATTGGTCTCAAGGAAGGTATTTACTGGTATACAAAAGGGCCCTCCTATGAATCTCCTTCCGAAATAAGGATGATGAAAAAATTTGGTGGTGATGCTGTGGGAATGTCATCAGCACACGAAGCAGTATTTGCCTCTTACCTGGGGATGGAAATTTCATCAGTATCATTGATCACAAATCTTGCAGCAGGCATTTCAACTACTAAGTTGTCTCATCGGGAAGTAACAGATACAGCAAACCTTACAAAAGATAAATTTGAAAAACTTGTAAAAAGGATAATATTGCTCAATAACTCAATCGATTAATTAAGGACTTATCACATCGCAAATAAAGTTCTATTTCCTGTCATTTTATACCGAATTTAGCATATATAATCACTGTTTTGGTTGACTTTCAAGACCTTATCTGGTAATTTTAGCAGTTAATTATTTTCATAACTACCACAGAGCAATATTTAAATATGAAAGAATTCAGATTCACAATAATTATCATTCTTGCGGCAATTGGATTGAGTTTGTACCTGCTTTATCCGACCTATAAGAATTATAAAAACGAACAGGGAATTTCAAAAATTCTTGATAAAAGAAGTGAAGAAATTACAAAAAGCAATCCAGATATTTCAAAAGACGACCTGAGCAAGGAATTACGATTAGTTGAAGACAGTATAAAAGCTGCTAACCCTTCTTTTACAACAACCAAAACTAAAGCCGTAAAGCTTGGACTGGATTTGCAGGGTGGAATGAGGGTTGTTCTTGAGGTTAATACTGGGAAACTCCTGGAAAAAATAGCTAAAAATCCTGACGATACCTTCAAACAAGTTATTAGTGAAGCTGAAAAAGAAGCTGCAATAACGGATGAATCAGTTGTAGATATTTTTGCCAGAATAATGTCACAGAGAGGTGTAAGACTTAGCAGATATTATGGCTCGATAAGAGATGATGACAGTAAAATAATAAGCGAACTTAAGACAGATGCCGATGATGCCGTTACGAGAGCTATGGAAATTATCAGAAACAGAGTTGATCAATATGGAGTTTCGGAACCATCAATTCAACGCCAGGGAAGCCGGAGAGTAGTTGTTGAATTGCCGGGTGTGGCCAGGGAAGAGGAAGCTAAACAGCTTTTACAGGGAACTGCTCTATTGGAATTTAAATTAGTTAAGGATCCTCAATTTACTTTATCAGTAATGAACAAAATTGATAAAGTTCTCGCCGCAAAAAATGCGGGCGGAGATAGTACAATTACTGCCGATACAACTGCGCAGGATTCAACCAAGCAATTATCTCAGGAAGAGTTTGAAAAACAGCATCCTTTCTATACAATGGCTATGATTGACCCAAACGGAAAATTTGCGGATGCATATGTAAAAGAAGATCAAAAGGATAAATTAAAAATATTATTAAGCAGTCCGGATGTACAAGCAGTTATACCCAACAACGTTGAATTTGATTTTAGCGCAAAGCCAATAGGGAAACAAGATGGAAAAGATATCTTTATGCTATATTGCGTAAATAAAGCTCCGGAACTCACTGGAGGAGTTATAACTAATGCGCGTGCTACAATTGATCCTAATACTTCCTCGGCTATTGTTGAAATGGAAATGAATTCAGAAGGCGCAACTGACTGGGCAAGAATTACAGGCGCAAATGTTAATAAGAGAATGGCAATTATTCTTGACGGTGCGGTTTATTCTGCTCCAAACATTAATGGGAAAATTTCAGGTGGACGTTCGCAAATTGAAGGTATGGCTAATATGGAAGAAGCGAAACTACTTGAGATAGTACTAAAAGCAGGCGCACTTCCCGCTCCTGTTAAAATAATTGAAGAAAGGAGCGTTGGACCATCACTTGGACAGGATTCAATCTATGCAGGATTAAAATCAACTATCATAGGTTTTCTATTTGTTGCACTGTTTATGATACTTTATTACCAGAAAGCCGGTACTGTTGCTTCTGCAGCATTAATATTTACAGTTTTATTTATACTCGGTATACTTGCAGGCTTTAATGCTACACTCACTTTACCCGGTATTGCAGGTATTATTCTTACAATAGGTATGGCGGTGGATGCAAACGTGCTAATTTATGAAAGAATCAGGGAAGAACTTGAAACCGGCAAAACTATGAAAGCATCAGTCGACAGCGGATTTTCCAAAGCAAACTCTGCTATTATCGATTCAAACATTACAACATTCCTAACCGGAATAATTCTTTACCAGTTTGGTTCGGGCCCCGTTCAGGGCTTTGCTTTAACTTTAATGATTGGTATCGGCGCCAGTTTATTTAGTGCGCTGGTTATTGCAAGACTGGTATTTAATATTATGGTTACTAAAGGAATGAAAATTACTATTGGTTAATTAATAACTTCAGCCGGCTGGCCGGCAAGTATATAGGAGCAAATTTATAAATGCGATTATTCGAAAATATTCATATTGATTGGTTAGGCAAAAGAAAAATTTTCTATGCTGTATCAGCTATTATGTTTTTAATAGGCGTAGTTAATGTAGCTTTAAGAGGCTTCCAATTTGGAATTGACTTCAAAGGTGGATCTGAAATTGTTTTACAATTCGATAATGCCGTTGATATTGCTCAAGTAAGAAATTATGTCGAGAATATCGGTCTCGGGAGTATCGAGATTAAAACCTTTGGCGGAGAAACCGGTGTGATGGTCAGGACTGAACTTCAAAATATTCCTGCGGACATTTATCCAAGAGTAGTTAATAATATTGAAACTGCTGTTCACGATATTTATCCCGGTATTCCCCTTCGTGTTGTTGATTCAACTGAAAGTTCAATTACTTATGAGTTGCCAAACGCTGATACAACGAACTCCCTGGTTTCAAAATTGTTTGCACAAGGATATCAGACAGGCAAGGTATCTGAAGAACCCGACAACAGGCAGATGGTTGTTAATGTGGGTATTGCTGAATGGGTAAAAGAAAATTTAAAAACAAAAATGGCAGATAATCCATTTAAGGTTATTAAGGAAGACCACGTAGGGCCAAAAGTTGGAAAAGAATTAAAGCAGGATGCTGTGGTTGCAATTATTTTTTCTTTAATAGCAATCCTTGTTTACCTGGCTTTCAGATTTAAATTTATATTTGCTTTCGGTGCAGTTCTCGCATTGTTCCACGATGTTTTAATTACTCTGGGATTATATGCAGCCCTTTATGGTGTTATCCCGGGTTTAAATCTTGAGATTGACCTTACAGTTGTTGCGGCATTCCTGACGCTTGTCGGATATTCTGTAAACGATACAGTTATTGTTTTTGACAGGGTGAGGGAAAATATGAAAATTCATAAAACTATGCCTCTGTTCGACTTGTTAAATATGAGTATTAACAGAACAATGAGCCGAACAATACTAACAGGAGGCACTACTTTGATGGCTACAATTGTGCTGCTTATTTTCGGAGGCGAAGTTTTAAGAGCCTTTTCATTTACCCTCTTTTTCGGAGTTATTATAGGAACTTATTCCTCAATTTTCGTTGCCAGTGCACTTGTACTGGAATATGCAAGCAAATCCAAAAAGAAAGTTCAGTTTTAGTAAGCAGGATTTCCAAAAAAAAGCCGACACAATTGTCGGCTTTTTTTAATTTAAAATGCAATTCAAGAAATGGAGGTTGGTGAATTGAAAAGATCCGTGTTCATAGGTTTTCTTTTTGTTCCCCTCAATATGGTATTTAACCTGATAATCAACTCATCCAAACTAAAGGGTTTTAAAAGAAAATCTTCAGCACCCAGCTTCAAACATTCTGCTTTATTAATTTGATCTCCTCCACCGGCAATTAAAAGCATGGGGCTATCTGCAAATTTAATTTTAATTTCATTTACTAACTCATTCCTGTTTTTACCAGGCTGGTTAACATCCAGGATTATAAAATCAATTTGATCAGGGTTCGCGGTTTGAAATTTCCCAACTGTATTTAACCCACTTATTACTTCAAAATCATCAAGTTCGAGCGCGGCTTTTAACCCTATTGAAATAGCAGTATCATTTTCAATTACTAAAATTCTCTGCATAATTCCCCCATGAATTGATATCGGATAGAATATTTTAGGTTTGTTCCCCTACCATTAAGTTTCACAAAAATAACTTTGCTAAATTTACAAATTGATGAGAATATAAACAAAGGATATTTTACCTGTTTTATATTCACAAGATGATTAGAAATTCACTATTCAACAAAATTATAAACAATTACTAATTGTTTGCAGCATTCTCCGCAATTTTTTGCATGATTAGAATTTATCCATTATATATAATATTAAAATCAAAGACCTCAAGCTATGTTAAAAATTTCAATCATAAAGAGCCTCATAATAGTTGCTGTGCTTGGCCTCATCTGTAATAACCCGGGTTATTCACAGAATAATAATTTATTCAATTCTCTTTTAAGAGATTTTGTAAAAAACGGAAAGGTTAATTATGCGGGAATGAAGGATGACAAAAGGCTTGATAAATATATTGCATCGATAGAAAATACTGATCCTGACAAACTGTCAACAGGTGATTCTAAGTTTGCTTTTTGGATTAATGTTTATAATGCCTTCACATTAAAATTAGTCTGTACTAACTACCCGATAAAAAGCATTTCTGATTTGAACAGTGGCGGTAAATTAATTGATAAATTACCTGGCAAAACCGTATGGGATAAGAAATTTATTTCTATTAACAAAAAAGATTATTCTCTTAATGATATAGAAAATAATATACTCCGTAAAAAATTCGATGAGCCGCGAGTACATTTTGCACTGGTCTGTGCTTCCGTAAGTTGCCCTTTGTTGATGCAGGAAGCATTTTCCGGTGAAAAATTAAATAGTCAATTAGACCAACAGGCAAGGTTATTCCTTAATGATACAACTAAAAATTCTTTCAATCTGAATTCCCGCATTGCATACATATCTCAGATTTTCAATTGGTTCAGGAAAGATTTTGGTAAAAATGATATTGAAATACTGAATTATATTTCTCAATTTTTGCCAGATGACACAGCAAAGGATATAATTGAAAATGCACAAAAATGGACAATAAAATATAAAAATTATGACTGGAGATTGAACAAACAATAGAATTTAATACTTCCCTTTTATTCTCTCCTTTGAAGGAAGCACTTCAAGACAGGTCGTCCACCATCCTGTTAATATAGTTTCAATAAATTTTTCGGGAAGTTTTTCTTCTTTCATTTCTTTGGCAAGTGCATGATGATCATATTCTATCGGGATGTATTCACTTTTTATTGAATCATTTTCAAGCTGTAGCATTGTGTAGCCAACAAAGGTGTTACCGTCATTCTCGGGCCGCCCAATAACTCCTGCATTTACAAAATACTTATTGCCGGGCAATTCCCTTTTCCAGTGAATTCCGGTGTGAGTTGTGCAAATAACATCAGCTTTATAATCTTCACATAGTTTTTGAAGGAAGTGAGTCGGTGTAGTTGTTTCCCAGAGAAATTCATTTATTTGCCGGGGCGATCCATGGCTGAGAAGTACTTTATAATTTCCAAGCTCGAATCTTATTTCAGCAGGAAGATGTTTCATCCATAATTTGAATACATCATTTGTTTTTTTGAATGTGTAATCATAGCTGAGTTTTGCGTAATAATTATCTCTCGGATCCGTGTAACCGCACTGGCAGTCATCAAGTCCGTTGCCGATTGAATTATCGTAATTCCCCTGAACTACCGGAATTTTATTATCAATTAAAATTGGGAAAACTTTATCGGGATTGGGACCAAACGCACCGAGATCGCCAAGGCAATATATCGCATCAGCTCCTTTTATTTTTGCATCATCAACAGTAGCCTGCAGAGCGATATGATTACTGTAAACACCGCCTATAAGGGCGACCTTCTTAAGCATCTCTCCCCACAGAAGTAAAATTGGAACATATGGCCCCGAATAGATAGCAGGTATAGCAAGCCTGATGTTTTAATTCATACCCTTTGTCTGCTTCTTTAAGAGAATTTCCAAGGTTTGCGTCAGGCGAATCTATTAATATAGGACAGACATACACGCCCTTATCTGTTGCTATCCTGCTGTTTGAACAGATGAAATTACTCGCTTCAAAATCCACAAGCATTTCATTTGTAACATATTCGTATTTATCATAACCTTTTGTTCTTACTGCCTCCTGCCCGATCTTTAGTGAAGGAAGAATTTTGATCCTCGGCCTTGGATAGCCATGTGATTTTAACGTTTCAATAAAACCATATAAAACTTCTTCATCCCTGCTATCTTCCCACGTTTTTGTAACTGTAATTATAGGCAGAAAATTATTTTGAACAAGATATTTCACTCCTTCCATCGCTTTTTTAAAAACATCCTCCCCTCTTATTTCATCGTTCATTTTTTCGGTATATCCGTCAAGGCTTACGCGCATTTCGAGAGAATAAATTGAGTTATCCGAAATAGATTTTAATCTTTCGGCTTTTTCAGGAGTTATCAGCATCCCGTTCGTTAAAACTGTAGCAGGACCAAGTTTCATTGTGCTTTCGAGTATCCTGAAAATATCTTTATTCATAAACGGTTCGCCGCCGGTAAAGTAATATTCCTTAACTCCGATGCTGACAGATTCTTTTAAATATTCATTAACCTGTTCGAAATTCATAAACTCAAAATTATGATTCACCGGGCTGCAACTTATAAAGCAATGTTCGCATTTTATGTTGCACAAAGTTCCGCCAACCTGGAACCAGAGATTGTCAAGATTATCGAGTTCTATTTTGGGAAAACTTTGAGTTGTTTCTTTCATTGTATTTTTAATTTCCAACTTTAACTCACCATAAATCCCTCTGTTAAAAGTGAGGGACTTTTTAAATTCTCTTTTCTTCCCGCATAGATAGACAAGCAAAGAAAAGTAGCATGCATTTTAGTTATTCTTTCTTTTTGATAATTACCGGCACAAAATAAACAATTAAAATCAAAATTGTTGCATAAAGGTTTACAGATAGTAGTTCCGCAAAGGGACCTTCCGAAATAAACATATTTTGCGGAAGCAGGTGAAAAACCAGTACAGCACCGGCAATAACACCGGTCCATAGTGCAAGATGAAAAGAAATTTTAGGCGCAGGAATTTTCCAGAATATAAATACAGGTGCCAGCCCGAGAACCATTGTTCCGCTAATAGTAGTTGCCGAGAGAATTGTAGGGGAAAATATTAACGGTATCGTGCCGCCAATTGCAACAATTATCATCACCCATCTTCCTTTTGAAACTGTCGCAATTTTTTTCTTTCCGAGATCTACTACAATTAGCTTTGAGACAGATGCAAATGTGGAATCAACTGTGGAAGAAGCAGATGTTACCATTATAAAATTCATAACTATCATTCCAACTGCGCCAAGAGATTTGGAAACTTCAACTGCTGCCTGCCCCGACATTCCCAGGAATTGAGCATAAATACCAACAAAACTGAAAAGCAAAATAAAAACGAAACCTGCAACTGTGGCAATAATGAAGCTTTTCAGCGTTGTTTTTTCATCCGAAATAAAGCCGCGATCAGTTAAAACCGGATCGTGAAACGGGTAACTGAAAATCTGGATTAATGCAACGAGTACCAGATCAAATCCACCGGCAAGAGTCCAGTGACCGGTTTTCAAAAACGGAGTAACTGAGCCTGCTTTGGGAAGTATCATTCCAAGAACTACAAAAAGCAGTATGGCAAATAAAGCCATCTGTAAAAGGTCAGTAATAAGGGAACTCCTCAATCCGCCTTTAAGAGCGTATGTGAGTGTAAGAGTTGTAAATACAATTATCGAAATAATGTACTGCGGAGATCCTATTGGTCCGAAGTATGTACCGATTACCTCAGTATTTGACCAGACTTCGTTCAGCAGCCTGATTGCAACAATTATTGTAAAAAATCTTAAAGCCCCGACTCCAAATTTTGTTTCGAGAAAATGATGAAGGCTTTTTACGTTTAGCTTTGTTCTCAGTTTATAAATTACAATTCCGGCAACAAGAAAAGAGAAATAGTATGTTGCGTAAGCAAAGCCGCCTACAATTCCAAAACTCAACCCTAGGTTTGCAGCATTTGTTACAGATTTTGCAAATATCCAGGAAATAACCAGGCTGAAAGTGAGCATCACGATTCCCGGCTTCTCTGCCTTCTTTGATGTTCCCCTGTAAAATCCGTCATTGTTTTTAACAAACGGCGTAATGATAATCATTATTAAAGAGAAGCCGACCAGTACAATCCACTGCCAGGTTAAAACTGAAAACATTTATTACCTCGTTAAAATCTTAATTGCAAAGTTGTAAGAAAGAGAAACTCGCTGTCCTTTCCTGTTTTACGAGAATTTGGAATTAAAGAGACACTATTTGCTTTTTCATAAATAAGATTTACCTGGAATGAAAAAATATTGTTCATAAACCAGTTTGTTCCGAAAATATAACTGTCGAGTGCCGTTGGCCCGGCAAAATTTGAAATCACATTGGAGTAACGTGCCGTTTCAAACCGGCCGATTAGCTGGAAACCGTGCTCAGAATTTCCTGATAAAAAATATCCCGCTTCTGCATATGCACCTGTAAAATCTTTAACCTGGTTCTGGAAAGAAAGATCTTCTCGGAAATTATACCTGAATATTTCCCCGCGCAAAAGAACCGGGTTATTATCATATTCAAAATGTGCAAGGTAACCTATCCTTCCCCCCATAATGTTAGCGTTGCTGAAACTTTCAAAAGTATGATCTAGCAAACTCAATATTTGCGGCTGCTCTTTTGCATAGCTTGCGCTTCCGCCGAAAGAAACATTTTCATTCAACTTATAATCTAATCTTCCGGTTATATTTTTGCTGTCATTATTTTCAGAAATATTTTGTCCCGCGGCCCCGTTTCCGTTTGTGATGCTGACGAAATAATTAATATTTGAATTCATCCCAAAGAACATAAGGCCGTACTGAGTATCGACTCCCGGTAGAAGAAAGACAGAATTCAAACCAGAGTATCTTTCAATCGTTGTGAGCCTGCTGGTTGACCGATTATTTTCCGGCGAAAAAGGATCAATATATTTTCCGGCCATAATGTAGTTTTTATCGAAAAGCCTTACCTGCACCTGGGCGAGAACCATCGCCGTGCGCTGTCCGGCAGTTTCCAGCTCAAAAAAGCCTCCGTAATCACCTGAATAATCAAAACCCAGGTCGAGCCGGGCACGGTGAACGGAAAACGAGTTCTGGATAGAATTATTCTGATTAAGATTATGGTATGCAAACATCGTATTTATGTAGCCGCTTAAAAGCAGGTCGAATTTATTATCGTTTGATTTAAAATGAATTCCATTTCCTGCTTCATAGCTTATCCCCTGGCCAAAAGAATAAACAGAAAAAAACAGGAATAATAATATTGAAAAAATAACCGCGAATATTTTTTTCATAAAAAAGTTCTCCTTTAATGACATTGGAATAAGCTACAGACTTTACCCGCTGAACAAAAAAATAAGTATTAAATGTATAGGGACTGATGCACACATTCTGTAAGAAGAGTTACAGTTTAAATTATTAGAACAGCAATTTAAGAATATGGGAGGGATTTCAAAACCTAATTTTATTATTATAGAAAGTAAAATTTGACCGTCCGGAACTGACCAGTGTTATTATTTCCAACTGGCAGCTATGCACTAAAACGAACGTCTCATTTTAAGAAGTTTTACCGTTAAATACCCCAAACGTACCACTGGATAAATAGCTATTGCGTCTTATTTTTTTATGCCGTACATTCTTTTGTTGATCAAATCTACTACGGGGAGTCTTCGAGAAATATATAAAAGCTAAATAAAATTATGAAGTTATTGGATCGTGGTATAACAGTAAAAAGCCCTTTGGATTAAATTGTGTTATTCACGAATAAAATTCTCATATAACACAGGGGGCTAAATGTTAAAGTCTTATAGATTGTTTATCTTTAATTATTTACGGATATAAGCCATTATTACAGGTGTGTTATACACGAAAGAAGTTCTCGTTTTTATACATTTAATATAATTAACCAGTTCAGTACATGTAATAGTTAGGCAGAACAATTAATATG
This sequence comes from Ignavibacteriaceae bacterium, assembly GCA_035266865.1. GTDB lineage: Bacteria > Bacteroidota > Ignavibacteria > Ignavibacteriales > Ignavibacteriaceae > JAKAGZ01. The sequence continues at coordinate 45,717 of DATFMR010000185.1, forward strand.
AGAATTAAAATATTTAACTTTTCCCTACTAGTATTTAGTTTATCGTCTTTGTTGACAGCTCAGCAATTAAGTTTGAATAATAAATTTATTTTATTCATTGCCGAAAACCAACTTGATAGTGCAAAAATTTATTTAGATAAAGGAGCAGAAATCAATGAGTTTGCTGATAGTAGTTCTGAAATCTTATTCAGAGCCAACTTTACTCCTTTACTGGCAGCTAAAAACTTAAAGGTTGTAAAATTTTTAAAAGAAAATGGAGCTGATCTAAATCAAGCAAATAAATGGGGAGATAATATTTTACATATAGCTGTAATTCTTAATGATACAGCTCTAGTAAGGTATCTTCTGAACAACAATTTAGATATAGATAAAAATGGCTCTTATGGTCGTGCTCCAATACATGAAGCTGTCAGATGTGTGAATATAGAAGTATTAGAGCTTTTGTTAAAATCTGGTTGTAAAGTCAACAACTTAACGGATAATCAATGTACAGCACTCCATATTTTTACGCAAGGATTAGGACACCCCAAAATGGATATTAAAAAACAACTAAAGATGGCGCAATTACTTATTGAATATGGAATTGATATAAATTTTCGAGATATTTATGGTGATACGGCTTTAACTTGGGCATATATAGAATGTAAAAAAGATAATGAGTTAACAAAGTATTTGATATCTAAAGGAGCATTAAAATAACTTCTGCCTAACCCGCTGCTCAACGCGGACCGCCATTTTAGTTCGGTGAATTTGAGATTATTGGAATTGTGTTTTAGTTAAAGATTTTGTTCAAAGTGCTCGTTCTAATTAATTAACTTACAAACTGCACTTGCGAAAGAAAGTTAAGTGCAGTTTGTTTAATCACCGGCACCATCGGTTCCTAATATTGCACATCGTACAAAAAGGAATCGTGGTAAAAAAAACAAAAGCTAACCAGCGCCTCAACGCGACCGCATTTTTTGTACGACTTTTTTAAGGTTTTTGAGTTTTACTTTTTGTTCAAAGTTTCATTAAGGGAGACTTTTTAAATAACAGAACTACAAACTGTACTTACTCAGAAAGTTAAGCACAGTTTGTTAAACATTTGGTGTAACGTTTCTGCTCGGCATTGCTGTTCCCGTCTTCGTCTCGATTAATCGGGACTTCGCCGGCAGGCCGGTTATTTGCAACTTCGTTATATGCTATGAATATTTTATCAGAATATATATTGAGAGGATAAAAAGTGACAAAGAGAATAATTATAACAACTATCATTTACCTTGTATCAACTACATTTCTTTGTGCTCAAAACAATTTTCAACAAAATAATACATATGAAAGCGTAATAGTTACGCCTGATGTTGTATACAGCAACAAAAATGGAACGACTTTAACTATGGACGTATATCAACCACTTGTTCAAAATGGCGCAGCTGTTTTATTTATTAATAGCGGGGGTTTCTATTCTCCGTTTGTGCCTAAACAATATGCGATCACTGAGTCAAAGTCATCAGACAAGAAACCTACTTTCATTAAAATGGAAGAATTGAATGCTCCTACTTTTATGCAACAATTTAGTTTTCAAGAATTGCTTCAATATGGATATACTGTTATAGATATTCATCATAGTAGTGCTCCCACCTTCATGCTTGATGAAATAGTAATTGATTGTGAATTAGCTCTTGACTTCGTATTAAAAAATGCAAATAGTTTTAACATTACTCCGAATAGATTGGGAATATGGGGGACGAGTTCCGGTGGTTATCTTGCAGCATATGTAGGATTTAAACACCATAAAAAAATTAAATCTATTGTGATTTATTATCCTGCCGGATATGATTTTCTCAAATATCCAAATCTAAAGATTGTTCTTCCTTCTTTAAATCTGAAAAATGAGACACTGAAAAAGCTATCGCTTTACAATTACATCTCATCTTCAGATCCGCCAACTCTAATTATGTATGGTGAGCAAGATTCTACTTTTATACAGGAACCTTCAGAAAGAATTTTTAAAGATTTGGATACACTTGGTGTTAAAACAAAGTTAATAAAATATTCAGACGTTGGGCATATATGGAGGGGAAATGATGGTAAATTTAATTATGAAATTTCAAATAAGGCTATGAAAGAATTAATAAAATGGTTCGATAAATATTTGAAGTAATAAAAAATATTACAAATTGTTTTTTAAAAATAAAAGCGCATATAACCCGCTCCTCAAAACCGACCCCGTCTATGTCCTTCCTTCTTCACTTCATTTCGCCGGACAGGTCGGACTTCGCCGGGCAAGCTGGGGCGCCTGCCTGCGCGTAGCCGCTCCGGCAAAGGCAGGCCGCTTATCGGTAAGGCCGTTAAAAGCTGCACAAATATTTATGATAAAAAAATTGTAATTTGATGAAATAAAAATAAAGGAAATTATTTTACACATATATAGATCCGGTATGCGATGAGTGATCATCAAAACATATCTTGTTATGTGCATTACGTTTATTATGATGTTATCGCCGAATTCCAAACTTGGAGCTTCTACTATTATTCAAGTTCATTCTAGGTTGATAGTTTTGTGCTCCGATACCAGCCCGAACGCAAAACCCGAAACCATAAGTGGCTATTGCAAACAGGGCCTTCAACATATTTTTAATACCAATTATCAGTATATATAAAATAGCACCGCTTTTAGAGGTTGAATGTTATTTTTAACAACTCAAAAGGAGTAGTCAAATTATGCGCATGCCAGTTACCTCATCATTTCTAAGTATTATAGTAATAGCCATTGTACTTATCTCAACTTCATCTTCTCTTGCTCAGGACATCACTAACCCGGATTCACTTTCAAAAAATTCATCACATTGGAACCAGGAAGAGCGTGAAGTGCCGAATGGGAGCAAAGTGCACGAACTTTCGCAAGGATTGCCCATTGCCGCATTTAGCCCAGGCGGAGAAAAAGAAAAAGCGCTGGAAGATTTTATGAGGGAACAGAAAGTAGCCGGCTTCCTCATTTTACAGGATGGAAAGATCCGCTTGGAACGCTATGCACTTGGGCACAGCGAATCGAACCTATGGTCGTCACTGTCTGTTGCGAAGTCAGTAACGAGCACCCTAGTGGGGGCCGCCATCAAGGATGGTTACATAAAAGGCGTGGACGACTACGTAACGGACTACATATCAGATTTAAAAGGAAGCGCCTACGAAAAAGTGACCATCCGTCATTTATTGACTATGACCACCGGTGTACAATGGAACGAGAACTATACTGATCCGAATGCTGACATTGCCAGATTTAATACAGATTCGGTTGAACCGGGCATGAATGCAACAGTAAGTTACATGCGACGTTTGCCGGCCGAAGCAGAGCCTGGCAAAAAATGGGTGTATAGTACAGGTGAAACTCACCTGCTGGGTGTCCTTGTCAGCTCAGCTACACATAAAACCTTATCCCACTATCTTTCCTCCAAGATCTGGATTCCTTACGGTATGGAGCAAAATGCCACCTGGACCCTGGATCGAACTGGTCAGGAACTGGCAGGCTGTTGCCTTCAAATGACGCTCCGTGATTTTGCAAGGTTCGGACAATTCGTTCTCGAAGACGGACGCATTAACGGGGAATCTATCGTTCCTGACGATTGGTTCAAGACAGCGACCCATATACAGGTACCGCTTTGGCCCGGTGGGGGATATGGATTCGGATGGTGGATTTTTAATGGCAATTCTTTCGAGGCATTGGGCATCCATGGTCAAATGATTCATATCGATCTTGGGAGGCGCCTTGTGGTGGTTATCAACAGCGCCTGGCCGGAGGCTGAGAGTAACGAGCGACATATGGCTGTCCATAATTTTCTGAAATCTATTGACAGCGAAATTGACAAAGAGGGAAAAAAGCACACAAACTGACAAAGTTTACTGGCCTGTATTCAGCAGTGACTAAAATAACCACTGCTAAACAATCACAAAAAATAAAGACATGAGGTGCGTAGAAAATAAACAAACTTCATATTATCCCGTTTCTGCCAGTCATTGTCTCGTTGGTAAGTTGTTCGGGCAAAGACAAGTAAATAACAGCCACTAACAGAAGGTTTTGTGCAATTGGGGCTGGATGGAAAAACAAACATCAGCAGTGCATTTCCCAACTTCATATTTAGCGGACGGAATTCTGTCGGGCAATAGTGTAACAATCAACTTTTAATTATAAATTTAGCTTCAGTTCCAGGCGGACAGTTGGGTAATTTGCCAACTACACAAAGCCTCGAACGTTGAGAGTTGGTTAAAGAAATCATATTTTCAAAGCGCTTACAACAAGTTTTTCAAGCCGCCTGCTTTAAGCGGTTCGGCATTTGTGTAGTTATTAGGTTGCAATGTAAAAGTTGGTTGCTTTTTGAAGTAGATTGTAAATAAAAAGTCAATAAAAAATTATTGGCGTTCGTTTTCAAAGCTACATTGCTGTTGTGGGCGGAAGGGTTAGCCGCAACACCGTTATAAGCCAAGTATCAAGTAAGTGTAATCAGGCAAATAAAGATTTGGAACCGTATTAAAATAAATTAATTTAGCAGAGCCGCAGTCAAAATAAAATGTTGTATTTAACCTCTAATATTGTCGCATTTACACTGTAATAATACGCTTTTTTGCTAATATGTATAATAGCAAAACCAATTTTGAAAAAGCTTTTTAAAAATAAATTCTTATAGGAGATTAAATAAAATTATGGCACTTATCAATCCACATATTAACTTTAATGGAAATGCCGAAGAAGCATTCAATTTTTACAAATCAGTATTTGGTGGAGAGTTCACAAAGATTATACGCTTCAAAGATATATCAAGTCCTGAATTTCCAGTATCAGAAAATGATGCAAATAAGATAATGAACATCGCATTGCCAATTGGCAAAAATATTTTAATGGCCAATGACGTTCCAGAAAGTATGGGACAAGTAAATGAAAATGAAAACAGGTCTAAGATATTTATCAGTACAGAAAGTCGTGAAGAAGCCGACACATTATTTAGCGGACTTTCAGTAGGAGGAAATATTGAATATCCCATTGGTGACAGTCCTTGGGGCTCATATTTTGGAATGTTTAGAGATAAATTCGGTATTGAATGGATGGTGGATTTTGACCCAAAATTTAACGGGCAAAAGTAATTTACGAAAAATAACGAATGTCTAACATAGCTATGACTTAGCTATAGTCAGATAAAAAATAAAATTAAAAATGATTATAACTAACAAATCAACTTGACCGCGAGGATGTTCGAGGTGAATTTGTAAAAATTGGGTTTGGAAGTTTTGCTTGTCATTTGGCTGATGGGAACGAGGTTCAGAAAGTTAAGTCGCAATGTTTACAATGGAAATAAAACATTGCTCTGTTAAAATTACCATTCGTTAATAATTAAGTCTTTTGTTTAGAGGGCGGCAAGTTATTTGCCGCGGCATTAGGTTTCTTAAGAAGTTGAACGGAATAAGGAGAATTATCAATGAACGTATTCCATATTTTTCTGATGTCTACAACATTCCTTTGCTCAATGGTTGGAGGTTTTTTATTAGCTTTTGCTATCGTAATTATGCCAGGAATAAAAATATTAAGCGATAAAGAGTTTATTAAAACATTTCAGGCTATTGATAAGGTTATTCAAGATCGTCAGCCTATATTTATAATAATATGGATAGGTTCAATTATTACTCTAATAATTACTTTTATATTGAGTTTGCAAGAAATTGAAGGATTTAAGTTTACATTAATGATCCTATCATTACTTATCAATCTTTTAGGTGTTCATATACCCACAATTATAATTAATGTACCGTTAAATAATAAATTACAATCTTTTGACATACATACAGAAGATGAAAAATCTTGCAATACTGCACGTGATAATTTTGAATTACAATGGAATCGTTGGAATGTAATTAGAACAATATTTTCATGTATTACATCAATATTACTAATAATATTGTTATTTAGTGTTTACATCGAATAATTGCGAAGGCAAACAAGCAAATAAACGCGCCCCCGTCTTCTCCCAACAAGTCGGGATTCGCCGGACAGGCTCGTTAGCCGCAACTGCGTTAGGTTTTAATTGAAATTTTTGGAGTAAATAGTAATTATATGAGTAACATTGAAAAACTTGGATTCGACAAATGGTTCCGGGATAGGCTAGAAACTACAAAAGCAGATCAATTCCAAATTGCCAGAGTAATCAGTATAAATAAGAACAGTTTTATAGTTACAAACGGGCAAAAAGATATTTTCGCGGAGCTTACCGGTAAATTTTTGTTTAACCTGGAATCTTCTCTTGATTTTCCCGCGGTTGGCGATTGGGTTTATATGCAATCATTTGATAATGATTCGCTGGCAATAATACACGATATCTTTCCTAGAAAATCACTGTTAAAAAGAAAAACATCCGGTAATAAAGTTGAACATCAACTAATTGCAGCGAATATAGATGTTGCAATAATAATGCAGTCTCTTGATGCAAATTATAACTTGAGAAGACTTGAACGGTATCTTGTCATGATTAATGAAAGTAAAATAAAACCTGTAGTATTCTTAAGCAAAAGCGACCTTGAAAACGCCGGGGATATTGATAAAAAGAAAAATGAAATTCGCAAAATTATGCCCGGCATAGATATAATATCTTTTAGTAATAGCAACATTTCCGATATTGAAAATATTAAATCATTACTAAAGCCGTTGCATACTTACAGTTTACTTGGCTCATCCGGAGTCGGTAAAACCACCTTATTAAATAATTTAATAAACGAAGATACATTCAAGACACAGCCTATAAGAGAAAAAGATGGAAGAGGAATGCATACAACTACCCGGCGAGAATTAATAGTGCTCGATAACGGGGCAATTATAATCGATAATCCGGGTATACGTGAGCTGGGAATAATCTCAGCAGATTCCGGTCTAAATGAAACATTTAACGAAATTGCTGAATTATCAAAACAATGTAGATATGCAGATTGTACACACGTTGTAGAGCAAGGTTGCGCTGTTTTGCAGGCACTGGAAAAAGGTGGAATATCAATAGAGAGATATAAAAATTATATGAAGATACAAAAGGAATCTTTGTATAACGAAATGTCTTATTATGAAAAAAGACAGAAGGATAAAAAGTTCGGTAAATTCATGCATGAGCATAAGAAAAATAATAAAAATAAATTGTAGCAACCCCCCTGACTTTCAGACCTTTATTTGCTAACAAAAATTTTAATAATATCCCAAATTTGATTATAAAATTATGCAGGCTTTTAATAGCGCAGATTATTATATTGATATAAATTTAGAGGTAAAAGTGAAATATTTACTGAAAATGGAAGAATTATTTTTATTCATTTTATCTATATATCTTTTTTCTAAATTAGAAATATCGTGGTGGCTGTTTCCGGCATTGTTATTAATTCCTGATATAGGAATGATTGGTTACATTTTTAACACCAGAGTTGGGGCTATTGTTTACAACATTGTTCATCATCGGGCAATCTCAATTTCCCTGTATATTATCGGAGCAATGATATACTCTCCTACAACTCAATTAATAGGTATTATTCTGTTTGCACATTCAACTATAGATAGAGTATTCAACTTTGGTTTTAAATATTCAGACAACTTTAAGCGTACACACTTAACTGAAATAGAAACAATGTAAGTTGACAGGTTAGATTGTAATAACTGTTCATATAATATGATTAGAGACAAAAACTATAACCCGGGCTGCTAATGAACCGCTGGTAAAAGTTATTACATTAATTAGTAAAAGTGGGTTTATTAAACATATTAATTTTGGAAAGGACAAAATTGTTGACTCAACGAAACAGCCCGTATAGCAGTGTAAATTATTCTGTAATACCATCTTTAGTAAATTTTGGAGTAAAAGATGTCTGCCTTCACATTTATTAATGTACCCGGATATAGTGGTTCCGGACCACAACACTGGCAGAGTTTGTGGGAACAGAAATATAAAAATTTTTATCGTGCCCAACAAAACGATTGGGAACATCCTGATTGTCTGGTGTGGACTGAACAACTCGATAAAGTTATAGCTCAATTTGTTTCTCCTATAATCTTAATTGGACACAGTCTTGGCAGCATTACTATAATTAATTGGATAGAAGAAAAATATCGAAACTCTGTTAAAGCAGCCTTTCTTGTTGCCCCCTCCGATCCCAATAATTCAAATTTTCCATCCAAGGCATCTGGAATTCAAGAAATACCAATAAAAGCCCTTCCAATTGCATCTTTATTAGTTACTAGCAGTGATGATCTTTATATAAGCTCAGATAGAGCCTCATTCTTAGCCAGTTGCTGGGGTAGTAAACAAAAGAACATCGGAAAATATGGGCATATAAATTCTGCTTCAAATTTGGGAATGTGGGCAGAAGGTAAAAAACTGCTTGACGAGTTGGCTAACGAAGTAACACAAAAATTGACAGAACCTCTTTGATAAATAAAAGTCCCTGCTTCTCCTGATTCTGCGTCGGCTATTTCTTCGCATAGATGATTAAATCAGGATTCGGCGTGCAAATTGCAACTTATATAAGAGAATTAAAGGACAGAAATATAATAGTTTAACAACTACTTAAATAAAAAAATCAACGCGCCTCCTGGTTTATTAAATTGCAAGTTGAACTAAAACAGCATTTTATTCTTCATAATCAAAATGGACATATCTGCAAATTTTTTATTGTGTTTATCAAAAAAGTTGGCGATTATTAAAATGGGCTGTCAATATTAATATTTTATGAGGTATTAAAATGGATTTTAAGATAAGGAGAATAGTCCCTGTAATAGAATCATCCCGATTTGATGAAACAAAACAATTCTACGGTGAATTTCTAGGACTGGAACTGGCAATGGATATGGGCTGGGTGCTGAATTATATTTCAAAAGAAAACCCAACCGCACAGGTGATAATAGTTAAAAGTGAAAATGGTCCTGTAAACCCCGGGGTATCAATTTCCGCCGAAGTTCCGGACCTCGATACAGTTTATGACAGGGCAGTTTCAATGAATTATCAAATTACATATCCAAAAACCAAAGAACCCTGGGGAGTGGAGAGGTTTTTTGTTAAAGATCCCAACGGGGTAACTATAAATTTAATGCGCCATATTTAAACAAGTGAGCAAAAAAATGGAATTGGAAATCCTCGTAAAGAATTGGTTTGACAAATGGGAAAAAGGAGATTTTTTGAATTTGCCAATCTCGGAAAATTTCAGGCATACAAGCCCTTTGGGTACAGTTAACGGGAAAAAAGAGTACCTGAAGATTGTAGAATCCAACAAGGATAAATTTTTCGGTTACCTTTTTGAAATTAAGGATAAAATTTACGGCAAAGAGAAAGCCTGCGTTCGGTATACTGCTATACAGGCAGATTTTAGATTAGATGTAAGTGAATGGTATTATATTAAAGATAATTTGATCGAAGAAATTATTGCCTATTACCACATTGGCGAAATTCGTGAAGAAAGAAAACTCACTGAACCCGGAGAAAAGGATCAATAAAAGTTTGATGATAAAAATTATTAAAATATTTCTGCTGGTTTTGCTGTTTGCTGTTGTCGCAGAGCCCCACCCTTCCTGGGGACTTGTAATGGACAGAAATGGTAATTTATATTTTGCTGATATTTCTCACAACGGCGGTTCTGTGTGGAAATTAACAGCTGCGGGAGAATTAAAACTTCTTTTAAGAAACTTCCACGCCCATAATGTGAGCCTGGACAACGATCAAAATCTCATAACTGCCCACGGAGAAGGTAACCACACCATGGTAAGAATACATCCAAACGGGAAAATTGATACACTCTATCATACAAATAATTATTTGGAATTTTTCGGGGGTAATTGTACCTGGTCACAGAACGGTAATATTATCTATGGACTTAGAGAGCATAAATATTTAAGAGCAATCGATAAGAACGGGAATCAAAAAAATATAGGAGATTATCAATTTACCTGGAACCAAACAGTTTATGCCGCATCGGATGGAACAATTTATGCAACAGAGATTGGAGTTGGTAACGGATGTATTATAAAAATTGATCCTTCGGGGAATTCTGAAGTTATCGCCAGGAATTTAATTTCCAGCCTCAACAGGCCGAAGGATATTCATAATGATATTTTATTGGGAATTAAAAAAGACAATAATGGTTTCGTATATGTTGCTGAAACTGCCGGCAAAAGAATTATTAAAATTTTAAGTAATGGACAGACAGAGACATTCTATAAATCTGAAGAAAACTGGCTCCCCACTGCCATAGAATTTAATTCGGGAAATTCTTACATACCTGAATATAAATCTAAAAACGGTAACGACGGACCAAGGATAATAAAACTTGATAAATCAGGAAAAAAGAAAATTATTTTTGATTATTCCAATTATACAAAGGAATAATACCCCTTCTTTCAGGATCTGTTTTACCGCTGATCACATTTTCGATAATTGTTATCAAATTTTTATTGCTTCATTTTGTTTTGTGTCTTACTTTATTAATAAAATTTAACATATGGGGATCCTGCGGTTAACTTATATTTCATACTGCTCAATAAAAACTATTTTGGGAATAAAATGGATAAAAAGACGACCGCGGCAGATCATCTAAAAGAATGAACTTACTGACCGGCTCAGCCCTTTTTTTATTTATGGTACTTTATTTTAATTTCCGTTCCACTCGCCCAATGGATATTGTAGACTGGATTGTAAAACCGTGGGCGCTCTTTTTTTTAATTATGCACTATTTAAAAAATTAGGCCCTCAAAAGAATAAAATTGAATATAGATAATAAGGAATATTTAAAATGAAATTCAGAATTTCTAATTTATTATTTGCCTTTGGAATTTTGTCACTTGGGATTTCAATTTACCAGTTTTCAAAAGGCACTACGACAGAAGCTATTTTAAGTATTGTTTACTTTTTGGTTTTCTTTATCAGTGGGATTGTAAGTAAATCAAAAAATAGAAAGGGAGAATCAAATGCAAAACAAATACTTTAATATGTTTCTCAGGTTATCTGCTTTCCTGCTCCCTGTTTATTTTATTTTTTATCCGCCTTTAAATGATACTCCGAGAGATCCATTTATTAAATCTCTATGGTGGTTTACAATTGCAGGATTTTGTTTTTACGGAATTCTGGCTCTTGTGATATTTGTGTTTTAATTTTTTGCTAATATAAATTATTAACCGGCAGAATTATGAAAAAGACAACCTGGACAATAATCAGAACAGCGCTATTTTTGTTGATTGGATTAATGAACACAGTATTTATTCGCCCAGAAGATATTGGATCCTGGAAAAATTATGCAGGATATTTTTTCATGATACTTGCCATTTTGGACACATTTTTCCTGGTCAAAAGATTTCTCAATAAAAAAGAAGCCTGACCTCTCTAATTATAGATATAATAACGGTTTATACTAGTAAGAGAACGTTTGTCAATCTGACCGTAATGGCAGTATCCTAATTTCAATCCTTAAATAAAAGAATACTAACTGTCATTCAGAATTTAATTCAGAATCTAATAAATTTAAGAGACCCCGAAACAAGCCTGCCTGTCGGCAGTCAGGTTCGGGATGACTTTTGTGGAATTGAGACACTGCTGAATATCGACTTCCTTCAATAAGCATTGAATGTAATTGTTTAAATGATTAATATATTCATAATTAAAAGGAGCTATTGGTCAAATCCGGTTTAATTTAATTTGTAATAGCCGATAATTGATTATTTAATGGGAATACTTTTTGGGAGAAAGACTACTTCTAAATCATTCAAGTTTGTTAATTTAAGTATCCTGAAATTTTTCTTTAGCCCCAAATTCTACAACCGCCATATAGCGCACTATTTAATCTAATTATTCTTTGATAATACTACTTTTTGCATTTTCATCTTAACTCCTGAGGAAAGATATATGAAGATTCTAATGGTATATCCAAAGTATCCCGATACATTCTGGAGTTTCAAACACGCATTAAAATTTGTTTCTAAAAAAGCAAGTTTCCCTCCGCTTGGACTTTTAACAGTAGCTTCGATTCTCCCTGAAGATTGGGATAAAAAACTTATCGATATGAACGCAAACAGTTTAACTGATGATGATATTATCTGGGCTGATTATGTTTTTATTAGTGCGATGTCAGTTCAGAGTGAATCTGTGGAAGAGGTAATTCATAGGTGTACGAATCTTAATGCAAAAATTGTTGCTGGTGGTCCATTGTTTACCAGTAGTCCGGAACTTTACAAGGACATTGATCACCTTGTACTGAATGAAGCAGAAATTACTATCCCGGAATTTTTGAAAGACCTTGAAAATGGCAAAGCAAAAAATAAATATACAACAATGGAATGGGCTGATGTTACAACTACTCCCCTGCCGCTCTGGGATCTTGTATCACTAAAAAATTATACCTCAATGAATATTCAGTATTCACGCGGCTGCCCTTTTGACTGCTATTTTTGTGATATAACCGTGCTTTACGGAAGAAGGCCCCGGACAAAGACAAAGGAACAAATAATAGCCGAACTGGATCAATTATATTTTACAGGCTGGCGTGGTCCTGTTTTCTTTGTAGATGATAATTTTATTGGAAATAAAGGAAAATTAAAAAAAGAAATTCTACCGGCAATTTCGGAATGGATGATAAAACGAAATCATCCATTTTATTTAAACACGGAGGTCTCGCTTAACCTGGCCGATGATGATAGACTGATGGACCTGATGGTAAAAGCGGGTTTTGAGGCTGTATTTATTGGAATAGAATCTCCCAATGATGATAGTTTAATTGAATGCAATAAGCCTCAAAACAGGAACCGGGATATGATTAAAAGTATAAATAAAATTCAGGATGCCGGACTTGAAGTACAGGGAGGATTTATTGTAGGATTCGATAATGATCCAATTACTATTTTTTCCAAGCTTACCAATTTTATACAGGAAAGCAGGATTGTTACGGCTATGGTTGGATTGCTGAATGCACCAAAAGGGACAAAACTTCAGAAGAGACTCTATAGCGAAGGCAGAATGCTTAAGGATTTTAATGGAAATAATACTGATATCTCGATCAATTTTATCCCCAAAATGAATCTGAACCAGCTACTGGAAGGCTACAAAAAAATGTTGAATACCATTTATGCTCCAAAACAATATTATGAGCGTGTAATGTTATTCCTGAAAAACTTTGAGCCAAAAAAGAAAAAAGTTTTTCACCTGAATTCAAATTATATAATAGCACTATTTAAATCTATGTTTAAGCTGGGAATTATTGGTGAAGAGAGGATTTACTATTGGAAATTATTCTTCTGGTCACTATTCCGGAAACCGCGATTATTTTCACTAGCAATTTTGTTCACAATTTATGGCTTCCATTTCAGGAAAGTATCGAATGGTTTAACCTAAAAACTATATAAAGAATTATTTTTTTAAAATCCTCCGGGTATTAATTCTATCCTATTAGAAAATAATATTTTTGATATTGTAGCATATAATTTTTGACAGAAGTTCACATTTAAATAGTTACCTACACAAATCCAATGGATTAAAGTTATTAATGTTTTATTCAACTAAATTAATAACTGTAATCCCATTTCAATTCATAAATAACAACACAAACCTGATATGTATTGATATACAATTGGCCTTTTTTTATTTAATTATATTTTTATTCAATTGTGAATTTTTTGATCATTCCTTTATCAGCTGAAGCCTCAGTAATCCATGCATAACTTCCTGGTCTTAGATTAACTTTAAAATATGATGTAAATCCTGCCGGCATTTCCTGCACTCCACCTAAAAATTCTGCCGGTGCAGGAGTTCGCATTCCATTAATATTCATCCAGTCCATCCATTCCATTACTTTATTCAGATCCGTATCCTCTTTTAATTTGACCAGGTGTACATCATTACCGAGACCAACCGGGGGCTGTTCATCAAAATGTACTGCAACTGTATGTTCACCCGAAGTTACATTCCCTTTGACAGCCAATTTAAAATTAAAAAGATTAATTTGAATATCCGCATCATCCGGTTCCATCATTTCAGAAACCTTTTTTGTAACTGTAATAGGTCGAATCATTCCAAGCTCGCTGTGAAATTTTCCTTCTTCCGTTTTTACATAGCATTCCATTACATAATTACCCGGCTCAAGTATTACAGTTGTTTCTTCTGTTTTACCCACAGCTATCAGGCCTGCGCCCCCCATATACTTTGCATTTGCATACCATTCCGGAAGATGGCTGCCAAGTACAGCTCCTGCCACTGCCTTTGTTGCACCGGCCTTCAATGTATCCCAGGCCGCAACAAATGCCGGACCTACTTCACTTATATAATTCTGAAAATTGATATTATCAGGCAGCTCAGTTAAAAAGAAGAAATGTGTAGCGTGTCCCTGATTTATAAATTGAAAGGTTGTCCATCCCGAAGGAATTGAATCCTGTGTATTGAAATAATAATCTTTTGCAGTAACTTCTACAAGATTTTTGTGTTGATCCTTTCCGCAAGAAACTATTAGTAATGAAAAAAATACAACAGAAGCAAGAAGAATGATTATTCTCTTCATTTTTTCCTCCCTAAATAATTATTAAAAATGTTTGATTTTTTGAAAGAGAAATTTCGGTTTTATATGTAGATGGTTAATTTCTTAATAACTTAAAAAGTATAGCATAAATGTGCAATAATTATCTAAAATAAAACCCCTAAAAGAAAGAATAAAGGAATTATTACATTTCGAATTTAGGAGGCTGAAGGATATTGCTTATAAAAAATTTTATTTGCAAATTATAATAATTGCTCAAACAAAATACCGGGAAAAATCTATTTGACTTCACAATAATTTTGAATTTTCTTCACTTCCCGGATTAGCTTCTTTCCTTCGAATTTATTTACAGAATATTAATAATATTCTTATCCAATTACTGAAAATCATGTAGATAATAGATTTGATCAACTAAATTTAATTAGTGAGAATATTTTGAAGGGCGTAATAACACTTCTTTTAATGCTGCTAATTTGTGGCTGCTCTAATTCACAGAATTATTCAGGTTCCTATAACATAATTAATTCCGGTCAGGAAATTAGAATTAACCTTGAGCAGAAATCAGACGGTAATGTTACAGGGAATATGGCATTATCAGGAATACTTTTTAATATAAAGGGAAAACTGGAGGACGGAAAAGTAAGCGGTAATATGGAAGGCTCTGTCGAATTATTAAAATTTACTGCTGAACTCATTAATAATAAACTTAATGTTACATTTTTTGATCCCGCGTACGAAAAACCGGAAGAGGATGAGTTTGCTGAATCAGTAATTTTAAATCGAACGGGTGATGAATTCGCTTATGATTCAGAGTCTTCCGATAGGAACACAAATAAGGCCAAATCAGGAGCAGGAAAAGTAATAGTAAATAATATTGTACTTACCGAAAAACAAATTGCAGAAATTCAAAGTACTTATAAAGTTAAACCACTTCCCGGAAATTACTGGTACGATTCCATGTGTGGTTTATACGGGGTGGTCGGTTACCCTGCTTATGGCTTTATGTACCCGAATCATAAATTTGGAAAGCTTGATCAAAAAGCATCCAATGGCAATACTGGAGTATTTGTAAACGGACGTGAACTTCCCCAGCAGGAATGGTTTGTCTGGAGCAAGCTGCTTGGATATTATATTCAACCCGGTAGATACTGGCTTGCTGCAAACGGAGACGCGGGTTACGAAGGCTCACCAATTCCAACAGTAAATTTATATACAGCAGCGAAACAAAATTCGTACAGCAGCGGCGACAATATCTGGTCTACCCGTTTTAGTGCCGGAAATTACGATCAGGGTAATCAAAGAGGTTATGTAAGCGTACCCGGTTATGGTCCTGTGGGATATGGATTTTAATAAAACAATTTATATAGAACCATAACATATCAGTATTACTCATATACGAAAATCCGATTGAATATTCTCCAAATCTCCGTACAGATAAATACTTCGGGCATTTCATCAATAAATCAAACATTTAAAATCACGTATTCACGTTATTGTGTAAGTATTTACGATTCTGTAGAATGGTATTGTATTGCCAGATAAACTGAGAAAGAAACAACCTAAAAATTAACAGGAGGTAAGAATGCTAATTCGAAAATCGAATTTGTGGATTTACGGTCTCATTACCGTTATGTTTTTCGCAAATAACCTGTATGCCAATGTGCCAGCTGACTCAACTAAATGGTATGTCGGAGCCTTTGGCGGTTATATGCTGGGTCATCTGACTTCCGATGATCCCACTCACGAACAGTCAACCGGTGACTACAAGGATGATAGCCCCATAGCCGGTATATTTGTTGGATATAA
>DATFMR010000186.1:0-34901 GCA_035266865.1 Ignavibacteriaceae bacterium
AAAAATTACGGATAATGAATTAAACAGAACCCCGGAGTGGATGCTCGGGACAAATGATATTTTGAACTTAAGTGTTGGATACGGATTATAGAATTGGATTGTATATGGGGACCTGAATCAGCCGGTTTAAATTCAGGGTAAGGAGTTCTCGCAGATAACGCAGATCTTCGCAGAAGCTTTTATTGAGAAAAGTTCTCGCTGATAACGCAGACCTACCTAACGGCAGGCAGAGCATCGCAGAAAAAATATCTGTGCAAATCAAAAGATTCTGAGAGTGAGAAAATTTAATAGGTAAAAGTTCTCGCAGATAACGCAGATCATCGCAGAAAAAATATCTGTGCAAATCAAAAGATTCTGAGAGTGAGAAGATTTAATAGGTAAAAGTTCTCGCAGATAACGCAGATCATCGCAGAAAAAATTCAGTTAAAAATACAGGTTTCAAGATATCTCTCCCGCCGTTGGCGGAATCGATATGACAAGCAGATTATGATATATATCAAAATAGAATTAATCCATATTACAGTTTCTGTTCCAATATTTCGGTGTAATTTTGGATCCTGTTTATGTACCTGACCGGTTCGGTTCCGCGGGCATAGCCATACTGCAGTGTTTTGTAATATTTTTCATTGCTCAATAATGGAAGCGCTTTTTTTAGTCCCTTCCAGCTCATTTCATCGTAGCCCAACTTTTTAGCCAGAACCCGTGCATCTTTCATATGTCCCATTCCCACATTATAAGCCGCAAGGGAATAAATTATTCTATCCTCCTCAATAAAATCATCGGGAACTATTCGTTCCAGGCTTTTCAAATATCTTGCTCCACCCATAATACTTTCAACAGGATCCAGCCGATTTGAGATTCCAAGCGACCGGGCAGTATTTTCCGTTAACATCATAATCCCTCTTACGCCTGTCCGGCTTTTTGCTTTAGGATCCCAGTGAGATTCCTGGTATGCCTGCGCCGCCAATAATTTCCATGGAATTCCATTTTTCTTTCCCGCTTTTTTGAAAAGGCCTTTATATTTTGGAAGGCGTGTTTCAACTCTCTTATGAAAAGCCCTGATATCGACAAAATCAAAAATATTAATATGGCCGTAGTACCTGTCTCTTATAATTGCCAGTTGTTTTTCAGATTCAAATTTTTCAAGCCATAAATTTACATATTGCTGCAATACTTTATTTTCATCATTAATTACCCACGCCAAAGATTGTTCTTCGCTTATTGGCAAAGCTGATTCGAGTCCAGGGAAATACCTTTGATTGATAGCAAATAAATTATTATCCGCAACTGTGCACTCAATTTCCCCCTTCCAAACTTTTTCCAAAATCTGCTCCGTAGAAAGTTCATCGGTAGTTTCCCAGCTCAGCCCGGGGAATTCTTCTTTCAGGACTTTTAATCTTTGATCATAGCTGCTGTTAGCACCAACCAATATTTGAAAATTACCCAGGTCGGCCAAATCTTCCGGAAAGTCGTGTCCTCTTTTGTAAATAACCTGCTGCTGAACTGTCTGGTAAGGATCACTAAAAACATATTCGTTTTCCCTATCATCTGTAATTGTAATAGCAGCCGAAGCTAAATCCCCTTCTCCATTTTTAATTTCATCCAGCACATCATTAACATTGTAGTAAACTTTTAAATCGAGCTCCATATCCAGAGAATCTGCGAGCGCATTTACAAGATCATATTCAAAACCAGTAGGCCCATCAACACCTTCATAATAAACAGAGGGAGAGTTCCTGATAAATACGGTAAGTTTTTTATTTTTGCTGATTTGCTTCTTTAGTTGTTTTAAGCTCTCAGGCAGACCCGGTACAAACAGTAAATATAAAATTATAAATCCGATAATACAGGATATTAGAATAATGATTTTCTTATTTTTCATGTTGTCTCCGGCGAAGTGATAAACGCACACTACCTTACTAATGCATATTAAGCCCTCTAAGATTTTTAGTTGAAGTTATTTAAACCAGCTGGTTAAGCGCCTGGTTTCAAAATATGATAATGGCAGTGTGTTTTTATTAGTATAAGGAGTTAATTAAATTAAATCAAATTTTTTATCGCACAAACAGGGCCTTAATACTTAATATTTAGCTATAAGCAGAAATTATCGACAAAATTTAATTAAATTTACTTTATGCTTAATATCTATTTGAAAATCCGGAGATTACCAAAATGAAAAAAAATAAAGCAGTAAAGATTTTAGTAACCTTTTTAGTTACTCTGATTTTTCAGACTTCCTGTATATTTGCCCAAAATTCAACGCAGGCGGATAAAATACAACCTCTTCCAAAGGGCATTTCAATTTATCAATTAGACAACGGGATGAAAGTACTGCTTATTGAGAACCCGGCACTCCCGATGGTCGGATCAAACGTTGTAATAAAAATCGGCTCTGCATACGAAAATTTTTCAACCAGCGGCATGAGCCATATGCTGGAACATCTTTTGTTTAACGGAACTACATCAAGAGATCAAAAACAACTGTATGACGATGTTGATAGAATCGGCGGATACAACAATGCACACACCGATAATTATTACACGGATTTTATGATGGTCACTCCCGCCGGAAATATAAAAAAAGGATTGGAGATACAGGCAGATATGCTTTTTAATTCTACCCTGCCTGAAGAGAAATTCAAAAAAGAAAAAGGTATTGTACTGGAAGAAATTTCAAAAAGCCTTGCAGATCCGCTTGAACAACTTGAACGAAATACAATTTCTGTTTTATATCCCGGGCACGCACTATCATTGCCTACACTTGGAACATACTCGACCATTGAATCAATGTCGCGCGATGAAGTGAATAAATTCTATAAAAACAATTACGTACCGAACAATATGGTTTTGAGTGTAATCGGGAATTTCAGAACAAAGGAAATGCTTGTGCTGATAAAAGAAATTTTTGGAAATGCAAAACCGGGAAATGTAATTCACGAAAACAATTCCGGCTGGGCAACAGGATTTCAAAAACCGGGATCAATTTCAGAAAATCCGGTATCGCATCGTTTTTATGAAGGAACTGATAAAGTCATCCAGTTATTTTACAAATTGCCGGATAATGAAACTTCGGAATGCTTCAACTTAATGGAAACCATTTTCGAGAAAAAACAGATTGAATTTCAGTCGTCCCTGAAAAAAGAATTTCCCGATAAATTAAAATCAATAAAATTATCCCTTCGTACATCACCCTTTTCTGATTACGTGGAAGCAAAAGTAACATTGAATAAGAATGGAAATAATATTGACTTAAATAAAGTAGCCGGTTCAGTGGAGAAGAAGATAGCGAGCCTGGATTTTCACTTACCTGATGAAACCGTTAAATCGGAAGCAACCAAAGAACGGACTGATTTTTTAAAAAACGTAGAAAAGCCGCATATGTTCGGTATTTATAATTCCGACCCAATAGTAAAAGAAGGGATAGAATCCGTTCTCGCTTCATTCAATGGAAACAAGTACACTGAAGCTGCAAAATTAATAGCGGGCTTAAAACTGAAGGCGCCCGCAAAGATAATAATACAATCTCCAATAGTTAAAGATGAAAATGAAAATTCCGGATCAACCGGTAATGCACTATTATTTAAGGATGATGCAACGGGTAAAAGATTAATTGTAGTCCAGAATGAGGCAAGCGATATACTGGCAATTCATTATTTACTAAAACATAAAGCAGCTCTTGAAAATAAGTACGGTAAGGATGCGGCAGAAATATTACACGATTGCCTGGGACAAAGACTGACTTCTGATGCCAACCAGGCTGCGAGTAAAAAATATGGTTTTACTTACACTGTTAATGATAATCCTTACATACCAATGGACAATATTTATCTTCATCCTGATTTTGGTTATATAAGGGCTGAGGGACTGGCAGACGATATGCCAGGTGCAATTAAATATATCAATAACCAGATAAAGAATTTTGTGCCAACCGAAGCAGAATTTAAAAAAGCAGTTGAGAAATTTAAAGGCATTGAGATGATGTCAATGGGTGGAGATAAAGCAAAAAAATTGTTTGATTCAAAATATAAATCACTTGTTTATGAACCTGATCCATATTCCGGCGATCAGCCCGAGTTGACATATCAGAATCTTTTAGCTTTTGAAAAAGAATATTTTAATCCTTCAAATATGATAGTTTCTGTGGTTTCACCGGGAAGTCCTTCAACTGTTAATTCTCTATTTGCGGATTTTGCGACTTCCAAAACCAAAAACCAGTCGCCTGCATTTTCACCCACTTTCAAACTGAATGACAATCCAATTACCATAGATACTTCCGGTGGAGGTGAGCGTTCATATTTATCCTGGGGATTTATAAAACAAATTGATCCAAAAGACGCACCAGCGTTACAGGCATTATCACTTGTTCTTTCAGACGATATCATCTTTGAAATTCGGGAGAAGCAGGGAATGGCATATCATATGAGTGCCGGAATAGATGTAATCAACGACAAAGCGCTATTTTTTATATCACAAGGAACTCGTCCGCAGAATGTAGATAAATTGGTTCCTCAATATCCCGGCTTTTTTGACCAGTCAGTTTTAGATAATCTTACCCAGGATGAAGTTGAAAAATCGATCAATATGTACCTGGGAAGAATGATGTTCAGAAGGCTTTCCAGCATTAACCAGGCATATTACCTTGGTTATTCTCTCTATTTTGATAACGATTTTAATTACGATAAACAATTTTTGGATGCATTGAAGAACATAAAACTGGCAGACGTAAAAAACGCAGCTAAAAAATATATGAAAATAGAAAACCCAATATCCTTAATTGTGAGATAGCAGGAATAATTAAGTTACTAAAATTAAAAGCCCCGAAAACAACCGGGGCTTTTTTATTGCTTTTCAGATAATTCAATATCAGACAGAAAATAATTTGTATTGCTTTTAATATAGGATTATGCCAGATTGCTCTCGCCCTAAAAATAACTTATTCTAAATTTATAGGAGTGAGTATGAGCAAAGGACAGGATTCTAAAAAAAGTACCAAAAAGGCTCCGGCAAAAACAATGAAAGAAAAGAAAGCTGCCAAAAGGGAAAAGAAAAATCAGAGCAAAAGTTTTGGGGATTCTATCAACAAATAGAATATTTTAATATCTGTAAGTTTTTAAATCCGGCAAAAGCCGGATTTTTTAATTAATTATTAATTTTACTTTTATTCTATTGCATTCATAATAAAATCAGATAATATTTTATCAGTCTGTTCGTGCATTCCGCGTGTATTATAATTTGCAGATGTTATTACTACAGTCATGTTTAATCCGGGGAAAGCCAAGACTTTATTCCCACCATTTCCACTCATATAATAAGCTGCATATTTTTTTGAGCCATTTCCGAATGACTTTAACCACCATAAATATCCATATTTAGTTTCATCATCAATTTCGGCATGCGGTTCAATTGATCTTTCAATCCATTCTTTTGAAATAATCTGTTTCCCGTTCCATTTGCCTTTATATAAATACAATTGAACAAGTTTTAACAAGTCACGACTCTGAAGACGCAGCCCGCCGCCAGTCATTGCCAAACCGGTAGGTATAAACTGCCATTTAATAATTTTTATGCCAAGCGGATCAAAAAGAAATTTCGCTGCAAAATCAGGAACTGTAGTTTTTGATGCCCGTTTAATAATTCCCCCGAGCGTTACAGCACCTGCAGTGCAATAACTAAAACTTCTACCATATGGAAGATCTTCGGGTTTATCAGCCCACGGCGGCGTTCCCCGCACAGGCAGATTTAGTGTAAACTGGATGTAATCCTCTATCGGGTACATTCTCTCTTCATTTCCGCGGGAGAACTGGTTCCAATCATCACATTCAAGAACCGAACTCATGGTAAGAAAATCTTCTATTGTGATTTTATCTTTTCGAGGGTCGGGATTTTTAACCGGCATTTTACCAGGGAAGAAACTCATTACCTTCGCGTCAACTCCGGTTATGATTTTTTTATCTATTGCAATTCCGATTAACATACTTGTTACAGTTTTTGTTGCCGAACGCGTATCCCTTAAATCAGTTTGTTTTGAGTCTCCGAAATATTTTTCATAAACCAGTTTGCCATCTCTTGCAATTAATATGCTGGTGATTTTTTTGAATTTTCCTGAATTGATATCTTCTTCCATTTTCAGCAGAGGTCCGGAAGAAAAATTTTCAGCATTTAAAGAAGAAATTTCCCAGCCGTCATTTAATAATACGGGTTGCAATATTTGCTCTCCGCTTTGAGAAAAGCAATTTATTGAAAAAATTATGAATAAAACTATTCCCTGAAAAAGTCGTTTCATTGTGGCTCCGGCTAAATTTTAGAGATGTATTCTTAATTTAGACTGCAAAATTCCGGAAAAGTTTATAAAACTTATATTTTTTTAATTTGTACCAGAAAGGTCTGTTTAGATTGGAATTTATTAGTATTAAGACTTTAAAAAATAAGAATTAAATATTCGCTTTCATTCTTTCGAGTTCTTCCCATCTTTCATATAACTTTTTCACTTTTTCTTTTGCTTCATCAAGCTCAGCAGTAAGTTCGTTTATTTTTTCTCCATGCTTTACATAAAAATCGGGTGATGTGAATGTTTTTTCAATTTCCTCCACTTCACTTTCCGCTTCAACTATTTTTTCTTCAATCGTTTCAAGTTCAAGGGCATCCTTATAACTTAATTTTTTCGGCTTCGCTTTAACACGGGATTCTCCGGCATTGGATTCTTTTTTCTCAATTGACTTCCCCTTCTCATTTTCATTTTCACGAAGTTTCTTTTTTTCGATATAATAATCATACCCACCTTCGCTGTAATAAATTTCTCCGTTTCCTTCCAGTGCAAGAATTCCATTACAAACACGGTTGAGAAAATAGCGATCGTGACTAACAACCATAACACATCCTTCAAATGCTGTGAGCGCTTCTTCAAGAATTCTTAACGTGGGAAGATCCAAATCATTTGTCGGCTCATCGAGCATTAAAAAATTTCCGCCAGCGCATAAAATTTTCGCAAGCGTAAGCCGGCTTTTTTCTCCCCCCGATAGTCTTCCTACTTCAGTATTAATCCTGTCATCGGTAAAAAGGAATCTTCTTAAATACGTCCATATACTTAACTGGTTTTTTCCAAATTTTATAGTTTCACTCCCCTCACCTATTGCCCGGATAACCGTGTCTTCTTCGTTAAGTAAAAGCCTTGCCTGGTCCACATAATTAAACCGTGTGTTTTCACCAATTTCAATTTTGCCTTTTGTCGGATTCAGCTCACCCAAAATCATTTTGAGCAAAGTAGTTTTGCCCGCCCCGTTATGTCCTACAACTCCGATTTTCTTCCCTGCTTCAAAATTGAAATTAAATTTATCAAACAGAATTCTTTCACCGAGTTTTATTCCGACATTCTTCAACTCAACAACTTTTTTACCCAATCTTTCAGCCGGTGGAATTATTAATTCAACATCCAGTTCCACTTCATCATTTGTCTGTGCCGATAATTCATAAAAATTATCCAGCCTGCTTTTGGCTTTTGTTCTTCTCGCACGCGGGCCTCTCCTGACCCACTCCAGTTCGCGTTTCAAAAATACCTGGCGTTTATGTTCTTCAACTTCCTTTATTGCCTGCCGCTCTGATCTATTAATTAAATAATCAGTGTAATTTCCCTGGTGTGAAAAGAAATTGCCGGAAGAAAGTTCTACAATCCGGTTTGCAATTCTATCGAGGAAATAGCGATCGTGAGTTACAAAGACACAGGTTCCTTTATACGAAGCGAGAAAATTCTCCAGCCATTCAATTGATTTTGTATCGAGATGATTGGTCGGTTCATCGAGTATTAAAAGATCGGGTTTTGAAATTAGAGCACGGCAAAGTGCAACACGGCGTTTTTCTCCCCCCGAGAGAGTTATAATATTCCTCTCCGCTTCAGGTGCATCCAGAGAGCGAATAAGAACATTAATTCTTTTTTCAAGATTCCACGAATCCTTCTGCAATATGGTTTCTTCCAAATGATGTTTGTTTGGGGCATCAAAAGGTGTTCGTTCATATTCTTTAATTAAATTAGTTTCGGCTTCGGCTCCGCATAATATATTTTCATAAACATTTAATGCTTCATCGAGAGTAAATTCCTGCGAAAGAAAACCGACAACAAGATTTTTCCTTTTTGCAACTTCTCCTGAATCAGTTAATAATAATCCGGAAATTATTTTAAGAAAAGTAGATTTACCAGCACCGTTTCTGCCGACCAGACCAATCCTGTCATTTTCGTGAATTGTAAGAGAAGCCTTGTCCAGAATTACCTGCTCGCCGTAATGAACTTCTAATTCGAGTGCGGTTAAAATTACAGGAGTAACATTTTCTGCCATTTATAAAATTTATCCATCCAAATAATTGAGGTGTAAATATACAGTTATAGTAGTTAAATATTTAATTACCGGCAAAGCGGGGTGTATCATAATTGTCATTTCGACTCCGACCTGTCGGGGGAGAAATCTTTTTCTTCAAATTGGATAGATTTCTCACTCGCGGACCTGTTTACTGACAGGCAGGCTCGTTCGAAATGACAATCAGGGAAATTAAGACACTATCAAGTCATTCCGATCTGCAAAACAAGCCAAATACTTACAAAGCAATAATTTGAACTCAGTTTTTAATATCGTATATTTGACCGCGTGATTTTTATGGGAATCCTCCGACAGGAGTTTTCTGGAGACGACTTTTCAACAAGTATGCTACCACACATTCCCCTTCTGATTACAAAAACATAATAAATTATTTAAACAAACGGTTGTATTAAAACCAAAACGATCGGTTAATTCCGACCTGTTTTAATGCGGCAAAATACTAATTATAAAGAAAGATATATGTCATTCGAAAATCTGAATCTGATTAAACCGATTCAAACAGCACTAAAAAACGAAGGTTATACAAAACCTACTCCAATTCAGCAGCAGGCTATTCCGGTAATACTTGAAGGAAAAGATATTTTAGGCTGCGCACAAACGGGCACTGGTAAAACAGCGGCTTTTGCAATTCCTATTTTACAAATTCTAAGCGAACGAATAAATACCGGGAATTCAAATGCAAACCCGCACAAAAAGGGAAACAGGAAAGCAATAAGGTCACTTATTTTAACTCCGACGAGAGAACTGGCTTTGCAGGTTAGTGAAAGCTTCAGCGCGTATGGAAAACATACCGGATTAAAAAACACTGTCGTTTACGGAGGTGTTTCTCAAAGAACACAAACAGATAAACTAAGACAGGGTGTGGATATATTAATAGCCACCCCGGGAAGATTACTCGATTTAATAAATCAAAATTATATTAATCTTTCTCAGATAGAGATACTCGTACTTGATGAAGCTGACAGAATGCTTGATATGGGATTTATTAATGATATCAAAAAAATAATTGCCAAAGTTCCGCAGAAAAGACAAACACTCTTTTTCTCCGCAACAATGCCAAATGAAATAATAAAGCTTACAAAAACAATATTAACTAATCCTGTAAAAATAGAAATAGCTCCGGAAATAAAAACTGTCGAAGTAATTAAACAGGGAGTTTATTTTGTTTCCAAACCAAATAAGAAAAGTTTATTGATACACTTATTAAAAAATGAAAGCATTCCTTCTGCACTTGTATTTACAAGGACAAAAAGAGGAGCAGATTCAGTGACAAAATTCTTGAACGCCGCGAAAATACATTCCGCCGCAATTCACGGGAATAAATCACAGGGTGCGAGACAGCTTGCTTTAAATAACTTCAAATTACAAAGGACAAGAGTTCTTGTTGCGACTGATATTGCTGCAAGAGGAATTGATATTGACAAATTATCTCACGTGTTTAATTTTGACATTCCTGAAGTGTCCGAAACCTATATTCACAGGATCGGGAGAACAGGGAGAGCAGGATTAGGCGGAACAGCGCTTTCTTTCTGCGATTCGGAAGAGAGAAGTTATTTGAGAGATATTAACAGGATGATAAAGACTAATATTCCAGTTATAGAAGACCATCCATTTAAATCGGGAGATTCAAATAGTACTAATTTTGACGTCCCGGTTAAAAAATTCAGGTCTTCAAAAAAATCAGGTTCATTT
This sequence comes from Ignavibacteriaceae bacterium, assembly GCA_035266865.1. Lineage (GTDB taxonomy): Bacteria > Bacteroidota > Ignavibacteria > Ignavibacteriales > Ignavibacteriaceae > JAKAGZ01. Next base: position 10,059 of record DATFMR010000186.1, read on the forward strand.
CGTTCCAACCATGCTCCTAAAAGAAGATGGGAAAGAAAACCGCACAGAAGAAGCGGTGAAGTTTAGCCCATTTAATGATTTGAAATAAGTTTATTTCTACCCCGGTTCACCGGGGTTTTTTATTGTAAAACTGAATTGTTATCCCAGCACTTTTTTCAGAATATTTTTTACAATTCCTTCATATCTTTTTACAACAAGAACTGAAGTTGGAGAAAAGCGGGCAACTTTTTCGGGAATTTCGCCGAAAAGCATTTTACGGAAAACCGGTTCTTTTGCAGCACCGATTACAACAAGGTCGTAATCCTGGCTGGCTTTCGCAATTCCCCCTGCAACAGATTTTGATTTTATAATTTTTTCACTCGAATTTATTCCCGGATCAAGATTACTTAGTACTAATTTAATTCTTTCATTTCCAGTTTCTATTTGTTCATGCGTAGCATTTTCCTGTGCAATAAAGCCGGCTGTTACCGATAAATTCAGATCTTTGGCAATTGCATTTAAGATTGTTGAAGCAAGCTGAGCATTTGGTCCGCCGGCAGTCGGTAAAAAGCAGTTTTTAATATCCTGGGTTTCACCGATTTTCAGCATCATTAGATCGCAGGGTGCAAACCGGATTACCCTGTCTGCTATTTCACCAAATATCCTGTCCCGTGTTTTAGTGTAACCTTTCCATCCCATTACAAGCAGACTGGCATTATGCTGATAAGCTGCCGCAAGAATTCCCTGTGAAGAATTATGCCCGATAATAACATCGGTTTCAATTTCGACTTTATATTCCTGCCCGATTTTTTTTGCTTTATTAAGCAATGCTTCTTTGTGATGAGTGAAACGCATTCCTTCGTGAATAGGCATCTGCCGGGGAACTTCAACTACACTAACTGCAAGAATTTTCTGATCCCTCTGTTTTGCAACGGGAATCGCAAGCTTCAATAATATTTCAATTGTATCGGGATTATGAATTGCAACCAAAACCGTTGGCTCGGAGTCTATTTCAACATTTGCAGCCCCGGGTAAAAGTACCTGCGGTTCAATTGTGGCAGCCTGTTTTTCAAAAATGGAATAATAAAGAAGTAGACCGAACGCTATCCAGCCGACAGTTACGTACCACGCAATAGGTTGAAAATCGAATTGGTAAAGTGCAAGAAAAATATTTAAAACAAAACCGAGCAGTGGAACGACCGGGTAAAAAGGCACTTTATATTTCCGCGGAATTTCAGGATGATTTCTTCTTAAAACTATCACCGATAAATTCACCAGTGCGAAAGTTAAAAGAAACATTAAACTTGCAGCTGAACCAACTGTTTCAATCGGGAGAGTGACCGCCATAATTAATAAGATTGCGCCGGTGCTGTAAATTGCAACGTGAGGTGTTCTCCTGGTCGAATGAATTTTGGAAACGCGTTTCGGAAGCCAGAGATCTCTTCCCATAGAAAATGCAACACGCGATGCAGCCATTACAGTTGCGTTTAAAGCTGAGGAAGTGGACAATATTCCGCCGAATACAATTAAAGCCACACCGATGGCGGGCATAAAATTTTCTGCTGCACGAACTATCGCGGTTTCTTTGAACTTTCCTAAAAATTCCCAGCTCGGCATTCCGCCCGGATTTATTGCGGCGAGGGAAACGAACAAAATTAAAATATACATTACAATAGTAATGCCGAGAGCGATAAATGTTGCACGCGGAATATTAATTTCGGGTGATTTAATTTCCTCGGCTACAGTTGCAATTAAATCATAACCTTCAAAAGCGATAAAGGTTAATCCCATCGCAATAAAAACTCCGCTGAATCCCTTGGTGAAAAAAGGAGTGAAACTTTGCTTTGCCTGTTCAGGATTTCCGAAAATTTCCTTTAATCCGAAATAAATAAAAATTCCGAGTACAAATAATTTTGAAAGGGTAAGAATATTTTCCGCCTTGCCGGTAACTTCCGCACCGCGCGCATTCAGCCATATAAAAGCCGAACCGATGATTATTGTAACCAATAAAACGGGAGCCTTATTTCCGATTAGAGAAAAAACTCCCGTTGAAACAAAAGGAATATATTTATGAATGAACTCCCAGAAATATCCGGCAAAACCGAGAGCGTACAAACTGCAGGCAACAGTGTAAGCAAACCAGAGCATCCAGCCGGAGACAAATCCGACCGCACCGGGATATGCCATTTTAACAAATGAATATCCGCCCCCAGCTTTGGGTATCGCGGATGCGAGTTCCGCATAAGCAAATGCAGTTAAGAGAGTTACAACCCCGTTTAACGCGAAAGCGAGTATTGATGCAGGTCCGGCTTCTCCTGCTGCAATTCCAGTAAGCACAAAAATACCGGCACCAATCATAGCGCCGACACCGATCATTGTTGCATCAAAAAGCCCGAGGTCACGGGCAAATGTGGGCTGACTTTCTGTTTGTCCTTTTCTTTTCTGCATATATGCGAGGCTGCAAAAGTAAAGTTCAGAAAAATAGTTATTTCAAGTTAAGGAGTTGAGAGTAGATTAGCAAAAAGAGACAGGCTGCAATTAGTTTTATTTTATAGCAAAAATTCATTTTTTCGTTCAAATATCCCCAATTTTTCCTAAATTTCAATTTGAATACGGGGAAACTATGAAAAGCATAATAATTGGCATTCATGGAATTGGAAATAAGCCTCCGGCCGGAATTTTGAAAGAATGGTGGCTGAAATCCATTTATGAGGGATTCAGAAAACAAAATTTAAAGATCCCTTCAATTAATTTTGAAATGGCCTACTGGGCGGATATTCTGCATAAATCATCTCTTGACCCGAACGAAACAGATAGAAAGAATCCAGCTTTTATGGAAGAAAAATATATCCCGGGAGAGGCTCCCGCTGTTCTACGCCCCATAGGATTCAGGCAAAAAGCTATTGAATACCTTGAAAGGTATTATGACAAATTTATAGTTGACCGCGTCCTTTCACTAAATAATGAATCCATTACTGAATTATTTATTCATCTGCATATGAAAGACCTTGAAAGTTATTACTCACCAACCTATTTAGAATTTAACGGTAAAAAAGAACTCACAAGAGAAATTATTATTAATCGTTTTTATGAAATGTTAAAAAAACATAGAGACAAAAAAATAATGATAATTGCTCATTCGATGGGATCAATAATCGCACACGATACATTAATAGAAAAAGCGGCTGATATTAAAATTGACACTCTTGTTACAATCGGCTCACCTCTCGGGCAAAAATATGTAATTGATAATTACAAAAAAGAAGAAGCAAAAAATTCATTTATAAAATTGAATGTGCCTGAAAAAATAACCGGAGCATGGTACAACTTTGCAGACCTGGAAGACCAGGTAGCAATAAACCATAAGCTCGCAGAATTATATGGAAAAAATTCAAAAGGGGTTAGAATACAGGACAAGCTTGTAAAAAATAATTATTCCTACGAAGGACACATCAATCCTCATAAATCTTTCGGATATTTAAGGACGCCTGAAATGGTGGAGATCATGAATTCATTTGCCAGGCAAGGTAAAATAGACCTATATGGTTGGATTAAAGATGAGTTGAGTAAATTCTTTACTATTAAATAACAATCTGCCCCGGACATTACAATTAACCTTCACATTTTGCTTCTTTTTTAATTTTATATATTATGCGTTAGTTAAAAAGAAAGCACAGTGTTATTTGAACGCAATCCAGGAATTCTGGCGCAACTGAGTTTTCTACCCGACAGATTTGGAAACAGCAACCCTATGCGTGGAGATTCACCTTGAAACAGGTCAAATCAGAATCATCATACCATAGGGTATTATGCGGACTGCATGAAAAACTACCGAGTAGAAATGGAACTATGAATGAAACAGGATAGTTTATTATATTATACCAGAATAAGTATTCAGGATAAATAAATATTTAATGGAGAAAATTATTTTATGAAATCTAATATTGCAATGATTGGAATTGGTGTGATGGGAGAAAACCTCTCACTAAATATGGAAAACAAAGGATTTTCTGTATCTGTTTTTGATCTATCAAAAGAAAGAGTCGATAAATTTATACACGGCAGGGCAAAAGGGAAAAAAATAAAAGGGTGTTATTCAAAAGAAGAGATGATTGATTCGCTGGAAGTTCCGCGTAAAATTATGATGATGATCCCTGCCGGAGATGCAGTTGATAAATTAATTGAATCACTATTACCACACCTTGATAAGGGAGATATCCTTATAGACGGTGGGAATTCTCACTTCCCTGATACAACAAGAAGAACAAAATACCTGGAAAGCCAAGGAATGTTCTATGTAGGTGCAGGTGTATCAGGCGGTGAAGAAGGTGCCTTAAACGGTCCCTCAATCATGCCCGGAGGTTCCAAAGAAGCATGGCCTGAAGTGAAAACAATTCTGCAGGCAATAGCTGCCAAAGTAGACGACAATGTTCCATGCTGTGACTGGATAGGCGAAGATGGAGCAGGACACTTTGTAAAAATGGTTCACAACGGGATTGAGTATGGGGATATGCAATTGATTTGTGAAGCATACCAGGTTATGAAAGATCTTTTGGGTATGAGCAACGATGAAATGCACAATGTTTTTAAAGAATGGAACAAAGGAGAATTAGATAGTTATTTAATTGAAATAACAAGAGACATTCTCGCATTTAAAGATATTGATGGAAGTTACCTTGTCGATAAAATATTAGATAAAGCAGGACAAAAAGGAACAGGCAAGTGGACAGTAATTTCTTCGCTTGATACCGGTGTACCTTTAACATTAATAACTGAATCAGTATTTGCAAGAATTTTATCCTCTATAAAAAAAGAAAGAGTGTCTGCTTCAAAAGTATTAAACGGACCCACAATTAAGTTTAAGGAGAATAAAAAAACTTTCACAGATCATTTAAAGAAGGCACTCTATGCTTCAAAAATAATTTCTTATACACAGGGCTACGAGTTAATGAGAGGAGCAGCAAATGAATTCAGATGGAATCTCAATTATGGAGGCGTTGCACAGATGTGGCGCGGCGGCTGCATTATTCGTTCCGTATTTCTTGCAAAAATTAAAGACGCTTTCGATAATAATCCAAAATTAACCAACCTTCTCCTTGCACCATTCTTTAATGAAAAGATAAGTGAATCACAGGATTCATTAAGGCTTGTAATTAGCGAGGCGGTAAAAAACGGAATACCTATGCCTGCAATGTCATCAGCACTAGCTTACTATGATGGATACAGAAGTGAAAGACTTCCCGCTAATCTGCTCCAGGCACAGAGGGATTACTTTGGAGCACATCAATATGAAAGAATTGATAAACCTGAAGGGAAATATTTTCATACTGACTGGACAGGTCATGGAGGAGAAACGGCTTCCTCAGTCTACTCGGCATAAAAATCAATCAATTTTTATTGTGGGCTAAGATATCTTTTCCAGAGCTCTTCGGCATAGAGAATAACTCCGTCAACGTATTCCGGACTTGCATTATACTTCAGCAATGCGCTCCTTCTACTCTCAATGTCAGATTTGTACTTGCCGCGACTCTCAAGAAAATTAGCAGCCGACAATATGGCATCCGGCCATGAAAAAAGATCTTTTTCCCCATCTTTATTTGCATCAACAACGTATTTAAAATTATAAGGCATAAATTGCACATATCCAATTGCCCCGCCCCAACTACCTTTCTGTTTTAGCGGATCAATATGATTTTGCTTGCAATATCTCAATAATGAAACCAAGGAATTTGCTGCATCTCTTTTTCGATAATCAAGACGCCGTTTTTCCTTTTTAGCATATGCAGGATCATCTAAAGGATTTTCTTTCCCTTCTCTTTTTAGTTCTTCCACAGCATAATTTTGTGCTTCATCCAGAAATAGAATTTGTCCCAGGTAAATATTAAATATCTGATATTTTCCAGTATATACGCCCAAGCCGGATTCCCACATTAAAATAGAAACAAGGTCTTTAATCTGAATTCCATATTGCTTCTCCGCTAACGACAAAAATTTAAAATGCTCTTTAATAAATTCCACACCTTGATTTAATTTCCTTTCATTTAAAAAGATCTTCGCAAAATTTTCGTGTTCTTTTTTTTGAATTTCTTCACTTAATGGCGTGGCATATTTTATTAGTCTGTTTGAATAAACGATTCTTGATTCGGGACGTTTAAAATAATTGAGAAATTCATTCTTAGTTACCCTGACTCCTCCGCCATTATGGGCTTTAAGATTTTTGATAATATAAGCTATTAATTCATTTTGTGGTCTACCATTTTTATTTACGATGAGATCTTTATTTATCTGCCAGTCCGGCTCTGGATTGCTGGATTGTGTAGAATCAATTTGGGCAAAAGAAATAGGAAACAGACTTAATAAAATAAATACTATTTTAATATATTGAGACATTGTAATCATATCATTTTTTAACAACACATTTATAAATTATAATAAAAAATTAAAGCCCTAAATATATGCACTGGATACCGGATAAATAATTTAATCAGTGCAGAGGATATTATTAGATGTTTATCAGAATAAAAATTATTTAAAACAAAAAGTCCCCTTACCGAGCGATAAGAGGACCTTACTCTTAACGTTTCAGAGCAGGGGAGGACCCTGAAACAGAGTAAAAAATATTTCTTTGGTTTGGATAACACAAGTTTAATGTTTTTTTATTAATACTACAAATTAATTTTAATTATTTTTTGAAAAGCCCAAATGGTGCTCAAAATTCCGGATTGAGTGTCAGATTGCTGCAAAAACAGCCTCTAATACATTAACTCATAGACCAGTTTCTTTCTTGCTATTGGCAAAATAGTTTGAGTAAAATCAAAATCGAGATCTGTTTGACATGAAAATACAGAAAAGCCCGGTAAAATAATTTTATCCTTAATTAATTCTTTTTTTACTTCTTTTGGAGGTCTGTTATGTGCTTCCAATGGGATTGATTTCAATACCATCGTTTTTACTGACCTGATTGGCTTACAAGCAGCATATCCCATCGAGCATTCATATTGATTTATTGTCAATAAGGAATTGATATTATCAGGGACAAGTAAATATCCTTCATCTTTATAACGCGGAATTTTACCGACTGGTTCAAGTACTAAATTTTGTACAACGAAATCATAAATTACCAGTCCCTCTTCAATTAGTGAATAAAATTGATCAAGCGTCCATTCAATTAATTCAATACATTCATCACTGTTGTTTTCACTATTATATTCTTCACTCTCTAAACTGACATATTTTCCCTTAATAATTGTACTTTTAACTTTTCCAGACGGGGAGGTTTTTAAATATGTTTTTTGCTCCAGAATTGTTTCCAGGCGTGAAGCAAGAACACGCAAATCAGCAAGTTCGGGATATAACCTGTTAGTATTAAACTCCTCCCTGCAATTTTTCAGATAATCAAGTATTTTATACTCGCTGATTTCGCGATCACGCGGTGGAGTAAGAAACATATCAAGATTTAAGGGTTCCATAATTCAAAATAATTTTATGTTAAATAAAACAACTATTATACCACCTAAAGTTCATTTAAAATTGTCTGTTATCGACCGTTTTGGGCTAATTTTAGATTAAATGAAGGTGGAAATTCCCAAAATGGGATTGTGATTATTTTTGATGTATCAAATTAAAAAGGAGGGTAATACTTAATGCAGTAACAGAAAAATCCAGAGTTTAATTAAAAAGATATGATCTATATGAAGCTATCAAATCAAAACATTAAAGTATGTTATAAACAACATTCCTCTTATTTAATTCGCTTAATACAAACTCATAGCACCCTGGTTCAGCCCCAACAAACTCCGGCGGACAAATTCCTTTCCGATTAAATTTTCCATTCAGAATTAATCTTGCAGTCGCTGTACAGGTATAGCCGGTAGTTCTAGCCATTGAAGAGATATCAGTTTCCTTATCATATTCGTCAAATAATTCATATGTGTATTTCTTACTAATTCCATTCTCTTTACCACTGATTATTAATTTCAGAGCAGTAAATTCAGGTTCACTTTTTCCCAGTTTCCATATAGGGAATAACAATTTTGATGTGAGAGAAATCGGGCTAACTTTTTGTCCTTCAATGTCTATTTCATCTTTGTTGAAAAATCCAGTTTCCCTCAATACTTTCATATACTCGGCATGCCCCGGGTACCTCAATGTTTTTTCAGTCATGTTAGGAATTTTCATCGTGGTTAGTAATGTTCTTAGCCCATCAGTGTTGAATGATTCCAGTTCGCCTGCATTTTTAAACTCAACTATTTCAACATCAGACAAAGCAGGTTTTACAATCACTTCCCCATTTACTCTTAATCTTGCCGGACGCGTATATTCTTCAAGGACATCAGCAGGTGAAAAAGGGGCTTTATAATGGAAAGGCCATATTTTTTTAAATGGCAATCCGCCAACCATGCAGTGAAAGGATTCAATATCCATTTTAGAATTTTGATAACCCAAAATTAGATTACTCATTCCAGGTGCCACACCGCAATCGACAACTGCAGTTATATTATTTTCTTTTGCAAGTTTATCAAGTTCAAACGGGTCTTTATCGAAAAAGGAAATATCTACAACATTTTTTCCGCAGCGGATAATTCTTTCAAGTGTTTCAAACCCGATTGAGCCGGGAACAGCACAGATTATTAAATCAGCATCGCCGCTTTCCTTTAATAAAAATTCAAAGTTAGAAACATCACCTGATTTGGCATTTACAGAACTATAATTTGAGAACTGGCCAAGGTTTTTGTCATCCCTGTCAATTACATTAACTTCAAAATCCTGCGCAAGATCCTTAACAATTGCGCTTCCTACCATTCCCGCTCCTAGTACAAGAATATTCTTCATTAATAATCCGCTAAAAATAAATTTTTAAATATTTTTATCTAAATTAAATAATTAACTGCAAAATGCATAGGAGTGATAAATTAGAAATGAAATTCGGACAGCAATTTTCATTTTACTTCTTCAAGTTTCTCCAGGAAAGAATAAATGATTCTTTTTTCTTCTCTGAGCTTTTCTCTGAATTCATCGTTATCAGCATCGGTAATTTCAAGTCTTAACTCAGATAAATATTTTTCAAGAGCTGAAGTTAAAGTTTTCATTTCAACTTCAGATATATCAAATTCCATATGCTGCATTCTGCCTCCTGAAAATAAATTTGTGAACACTTCAGAATCGTTAGAATTTTCCAGTAAGTCAAGAGCAATTTTGGTATATAAAAAAAATAGCCCGAAAAAACGGGCTATTTGATAATATCTTTCCAAAAAAGTATCTATTCTTTCTTCATTTCAATATAAACTGCGGGTATATCTTTTTCGTGCACAAGTTTATTGAAAGCCGGTATATCAATCTTAATTACCTTTTTGAGTTTTTCTAACTCAACATCAATTTTATTTACCAATTCATTTTTTACTTTTATAGCCTGGTCAGTTGGTTTGTAATCACCAATTGAAGTGAGACTTCCTACTCCGCTTAGTTTATCGTTTAGTTTGATTGGATAATTTAAAGGATCCTGAGAACTCCTGTTTTTAACCTGGTATAAATTTTCTTCTACATCCGTAAGAATTTTATCCACTTCTTCTTTCGCCTTTTTAATTTCATCTTCACCATTTTGATCTTTTGCCTTTTCCAGAACTTTATTCATCTGATCTCTTATTTGCCTTATTTTTTTTACTGCCGTATTTGCTTCAGATAATTTATCCCTTACAGAAATCAGAAAATCAAATTGCTCCTGCAGATCTGCCAAAGTTGCCCCGGAACGCGGATCTTTTAATATTTCAAACGGAACTGTTAAAGTATCTTTTTTTGAAATTAATTTTGCAAAATATTTACCCGGCACAGCAATTGGTCCGGTTGTACTTCCTGCCCACATTATAAGTCCTTTGAAATCTTCTGCATCAGGATATCTCATATTCCACGTAAACCTTTTTAACCCTTGTTCCAAAGGCATCTGATATTTTTTTTCTTTTTCGTTTGGTTTAAATGTGCTGATTAAGTTTAGGTTTTTATCCAATATTTGTAATTGAATAGAATTGCTGTCCGGAAGAGTTTTGAAATAGTAATCAATTATTACTCCCTGTCCAAGATTTTTTCCAGATGTAATTGTATTATTGGAAGAATAACCGCCAGCCCTGTATGTCTTTCCAGGTTTATATAACCAAACCTGGCTTTTCAAAACTTCGCTGTTAATTTGATAGATCGGGGAAAGATCATCAAGCACCCAAAAGGCTCTTCCCTGCGTTGCAACAACCAGATCACTATTTTTTACTGCCAAATCTGTTATTGGAACTATTGGCAAATTTAATTGAAATGGATTCCAGTTATCACCGTCATCAAAAGAAATATAAATTCCATTTTCTGTGCCCGCATAAAGCAGTCCTTTCCTGTTAGGATCAGCACGAACGACTCTGGTAAAATGATCCGGTGCAATTCCATTTGTTATCTTTTCCCAACTCTTTCCGTAATCCTTGGTCTTCAGGATATAAGCATGAAAATCATCCGATTTATATCTTGTTGCGGCAACATACAATCCGCCTTCAATAAAAGGATCTGCCTCAATGCTGTTTATCTGTGCCCATTCAGGCAAAAGGTTTTTGGGTGGAGTAACATTGGCCCAGGAATTTCCATTTTCTTTAGTTAAATAAATTAATCCATCATCCGAGCCTGTCCATATTATGCCCGGCTTCAGCGAACTTTCTGCAACTGTAAAAATTGTTGCATAATATTCAATGCTTGTGTTGTCTTTTGTAATTGGTCCACCTGATGAACCAAGTTTAGTAGTATCATCTTTGGTTAAATCGGGACTAATTGCTTCCCAGCTTTGTCCTTCGTTTGTTGTTTTAAATAAAACATTTCCCGCTGCGTACAATGTGTTTTTATCATGAATTGAAAATAACAATGGGAAATTCCATTGGAACCGATATTTTAAATCTTTTGCACCGTGTCCCATCGGATTATCAGGCCAAACATCGACAGCTCGCGTTTCGCCTGTTTTATGATTATACCTGATTATTAATCCATCATACGAACCACCATAGACTATATCATTATCTTTCGGATCAGGAGCCAGCCACCCGCTTTCTCCGCCGGCTGATGACTCCCAGTCTCGTTCGCCAATATTTCCGCCATCGGTTCGATGCAGTATTCTTAAAGTTGAGTTATCCTGTTGAGCTCCATAAATTCTATAAGGAAAATGATCATCAGTTGTTACCCTGTAAAATTGTGCTGTTGGCTGATTATGATAAGTACTCCAGCTTTCCCCCTGATTCACAGATACCTGAGCTCCACCGTCGTCGGCGATTATCATTTTTGTCGGGTCTTCCGGGTTTATCCATAAATCATGATGATCACCATGCGGAGTTCTTATTCTTTCAAAACTTTTCCCGCCATCTTTAGAAACCCAGAAGCCAACATTTAATACATAAACCATATCCTGATTTTTTGTATCTGCATAAATTCTTGAATAATACCATGCGCGCTGCCTCAAACTTCTATCATCATTTACATTTTTCCATATTGTTCCTCCATCGTCGGATCTAAAAACTCCGCCATCTTTCGCTTCAACTATTGCCCAAATACGGTCGTGATTTACCGGTGAAACAGTTACTCCTATTATTCCAAGTGTGCCTTTGGGAAAGCCCTCGTTTTTTGAAAGGTTCTCCCAGGTTTTTCCGGCATCTGTGGATTTCCATAAACCTGAACCTTCTCCGCCGCTTTCAAAGCTATATGGAGTTCTTTTTACATTCCATGTTGATGCGTATAGTATTCTTGAATTTGCCGGATCGAGAACCAGGTCAACTGCCCCGACTTTATCATTTACAAATAAAACTCTTTCCCATGTTTTTCCTCCATCTTTGCTTTTATAAACTCCTCTTTCATTATTTGGCCCATAAAGATGTCCCAATGCTGCCGCGTAAACAATATCAGGGTTTCTTGGATCAATCCTTATTCTTGTGATATGTTTTGAATCTTCAAGCCCCATATGTTTCCACGTTTTACCGGCATCAACAGATTTCCACATTCCGTTTCCACTGGAAACATTTCCTCTCAGAGTTTCTTCTCCGGTACCAACATAAATAACATTTGGATCCCAATCGCTAACTGCAACCGCACCAATTGATCCACCAAAAAATCCATCAGAAATATTTTGCCAGGTTTGACCTGCATCTTCAGTTTTCCAAACACCTCCCCCTGTTGAACCGAAATAATAAAGCATCGGGTTTCCGGGAACGCCTGTTACGGCATCCGCTCTGCCTCCTCTGTATGGTCCAATATTTCTATACTTTAATCCATTGAAAAAAGATGTGTCTATTGTTTGTGAAGAAATATCGAAGGTTAATACTAGAATTAAGGAAGATACTAATAGAAAAATCTTGTTTAATTTATATTTAAGTGATGCAGGCATATGAACCTCTTGTGATGTGTAAATCAGTAAGTTTTTTATAAAATAAGTAAGACCTTAAAGAATGAATTTAACCATATTCTTAAAAAGATCAACGATAAATATGACAGAAATTACGTTACTAAGAACAAAATAAAATTCTTTCAAGTTCATTCTAATTTTTAATATATTATATAAAAAAAGAGAAATCACTTGGCAGAACTGAAAAAAGCTCTCACCCGGTTTGATCTGATTATGATAGCAATCGGATCAACAATCGGATCCGGAATATTTCTTACTCCTGCAATTATCGCAAATTCAATTCACTCCCCTGCATTAATTTTATTAGTCTGGCTCGGCGGCGGATTGCTCATACTTTGCGGGGCTTTAACTTTTGCAGAACTTGGAGCTCTGATGCCGCAAGCCGGTGGAGTTTATGTCTTTCTTTCAGAAAGTTACGGCAAGCCTGTAGGATTTCTATACGGCTGGGCTTATTTCCTTGTTGTAAATACAGGTGGAATTGCTGCCCTGTCAGTGGCTTTTACAACATATCTTGCCTATTTCTTCCCGATGACTCCCCTTACTTTGAAACTGGTTGCTGTGTGCGGAATTTTCTTTTTGACAGTAATCAATGTAATGGGAGTAAAAATAGGCGGAATTTTTGGCGATCTTTTTACTGTCTTAAAATTACTCGGAATATTCGGGTTAATTGCGGCTGGTTTTATTTTCGGCAGCAGTACAATTACAAATTTTTCATTTGATATGCCTTCCGGGGTTACCGGCGGACTTGCTGTTGCTATGGTTGGTGTTTTATGGTCGTATGGAGGATGGCAGCATGCAACTTATACAGCCGGGGAAGCAAAAGATGCAAAGCGCGATGTACCTGTCGCAATGATAATTGCAGCTCTGTCAGTAACAGCAATTTATGTTGCAATTAATATTGCATATATGTTTCTGCTTCCGGTAGATACAATTGCAAATTCTCCAAGCGTGGCAGCGGATGCTGTTAAAACTGTGCTAGGTCCTGTTGGCGGTGGAATAATTGCAGTGGCAATTTTTATTTCAACTTTCGGAACTGCCGGAATTTATACACTTACTGCTCCAAGAATTTATTTTGCGATGGCAAAAGACGGAATATTTTTCCCGCAGATTGCAAAAGTGCATCCTAAATACAGAACTCCCTACAACGCAATTATAATTCAATCCACATGGGCAATAGTATTAATTCTTTTCTGGGGAACATTTGAAAACTTAATTTCTTACGTAGTATTTACTGACTGGATATTTTTTGGACTTGCCGCTGCGAGTGTTTTTATTTTCAGAAAAAAATTGCCTGATGCTAAAAGAGATTATAAAACACTGGGGTATCCTTTTACTCCATTAATTTTTATTGGAGTTGCGGCATGGTTTGTGATAAATACATTAATTGAAAAACCTGAACAGGCAATAGCCGGATTAATTATGCTCGGTCTCGGTCTGCCTGTTTATTATTACTGGAGCAGGAGAAACAAAAATTAATTTAGTTATTATCGTCCACAATGTTTTTTCCATCAGTATCGCCAGGAACGGGAACTCCTGCTATATGAGCAAGTGTAGGCGATACATCAATTATATGAGCTTCATTTTTATTAATACCAGGTTTTATGGAACTTCCATAAAATATTAATGGAATTTTGCGATCATAATCATATACAGAGCCATGCGTATCCACGTCAACGTTGATCATTACTCCCTCTTCCATCCTTACCATTGCTCCGGCTTTTCCGATAGGTGTTCCAAAATTTTCAAGCGAAAAAAGAGGTAAACGAGGAACTCTGTCTTTTCTGAATGAGTTTTGATAAAGTGACAAATATTTATCAGTTGAATTATTCTTATCTGATAGTTCAGAGTAGGAATACACATCAGCTATAAAATCAAATTTCTTTGCAGCTTTTATAATTAAGTTATTTCGCTCTTCAGATAAATCAGATAGTCCTTTTGCTGATTTTTCTATTGTATTAAAAAAATTTTCTATTTCATCTTTCTTTAATCTGCGGGCAAATTTATTTTGTTGTTGTTTATATTCAACAACTTCAGGAAATCCATGATCAGCTGTTAACGCCAGCACATAATTATCTCTTCCAACTTTTTCATCCAGATAATTAATAAATTCACCGATAGCTTTATCAAGCCTTACTAAAATATCAAAAACTTCCATGCTCATAGGTCCGTAATAATGAGAATTTCCATCAACCTGGCTTAAAATAATAGCAAGATAATCGGTTGTATTCCTTTGCCCTAGTTTCATAGAATCGATTCCTGTCTCTGCAAATTTTAAAGTTGTAATGTCACTTGTTGGCGTCCAACCAAACCAGATGCTCTTTGCACGTTCGGGACTCTTCTTTAATAAGTCACCCAGTTCATCATTTATTGAATGAGGAAATGTTGTATGAATTTTATCCCCTTCATAAAATGCTGTGTCGGGACGTGACAGTCCCCTGTATTTTTCAGGGACTGTATTTGCCCAAACTTCAGGGTTCTCTTTTATTTTTGGTAAGATATTATCATTAAAATCCTGGACCCATAACGGATATTTATTCTTATAATATGTTGAAGTGAGATATTTTCCGCCCATGTTCCAATAAACATCGCTGTTCTTTTTGTACGAGTACAATAAAGATGAAATATATCCGGTACCAACTGCGAGACTTTTTGATTTTGAATCATTATCAGTAACCCATCCGGCAATACTCGAGGCTAATATCTGTCTTGGCGAGACTCCTTTACTTTTTGGGTAGCCCAAAATATGTTCTGTAGAATCCTGTACACAATCAACTAAAACTCTTTCATTATTTATTGTTGAATAAAATGCTGCGTCAACAATACCATGTTTAGCCGGATGGTCTCCCGTTGCAATTGTTACATGCCCTGCCTGTGAAACTGTAACTGCATGATCCACATTCGCATTAGTAAATTTTAATCCCTCATCTAAAAGTTTCCTGAATCCATATTTAAAGACCTTATCATATCGCTCAAGCAAACCGGCTTTTAATCCATCAATGGATAACTGAACTATTAATTTTGGTCTTTTAACTTTTTGTGAGCATCCAGATAAATTAAGAATTACGAGACTTATTGAAATTGACAGGATAATAAATTTTTTAATCATTTTTAAATTTAGTTTTATTTTACAAATTATTTATACACAAAGGAGATAAATTTATTCTCCCCGGCAAACAGAGAAAATTTATTTCGTAAATCATCCATTTCAAGTTCATTATTCTTAAAAACTGTGTTCAGAAAATCTCTTGTCATATCACAAATGATTTTATATTTCTCACCTGTGTTTTCAGAAAGGGGATTAAAACCTTTGATTATTCCTGAAACCAGACCAAGCGTAGAAAAATAAAAGTGATGCATATTATTTATCTTAACCAAAAATCTTTTTGATTTCATATAACTATTAATTAATCTGAAATCCGGCGTTAGGAATGTTTCTGTATCCTCATAAAAATGAAGTAGTGGCACATCCATTTTATTCGAATCAAAATCCGGAGACTTTTTTATATCATCAACAGCAGTATTTAATCCCAGTCCTCCATCAAGACTTACAAGACATTTTACGTTTTTGTTTTTCATTTGCAAAACCTGGATTGACCTGCCACCGAAACTATGTCCCAGCAAAGCAATGTTACTAAAATCAATATTTCCAAAATATCTTAATGATTTAATGGCAAATTTCATATCGGTAACCTGTTCGTTTGCACTTTCAACTGCCTGAGATGCATCAGTCAGTTGTTCAGAGATTCTTGTTTGAGAAGGAGTAGTTATTACAACATAACCATTGCTGGCGAGTAATTCGCATAAAAAAGCTTGGTGATGAGCCGAATGAAAATTACCCTGTGCAACTACAATCAATGGATATTTTCCGGGTTTTGGTTTTGCATCTTTTACAGCAAGCATTCTTGTACGAAACCATTTGTCTGCTGCCTCTTCAATTACTCCATTTTGTTTTAACAGATTTTTATATCTGACTATAGCACTATCTTTCATCACGTCCGAAATTTCATAATCAGTTTCTTCAGCGCTTAATAAAAAATAATCTTTGTAGTTCATTGGAGTTACATCCGAAGCTTTTGCCGGATACCAGAGGCTTACCTGGACTGGACGGAAATGGTTTGCATCATTAATTGTTCTGGAAGAATCGTAAAGAGGAAATACTTTAAATCCGACATTGTACTGCCCCTTGTCTAAAAAATTCCATACTTCATTTTGTGCGATTGCTGAGAATTGGGAAATAATCAATAGAGCAAAGAATAAAATCTTTTTCATAATAACCTGTAATATTTTCATAAAAATATGCAGAGTGAAAACTTGTTTCAACGTATTTTTATAAAGCTAATTTAAAATAAAACCAGGCTTAAAAGTTTATATAAATCTTCTAAGCCTGGTTTATTGTTATTACAGTTCTGATTAAAAATATACTTTGATTGTCTCAACAGAATGTTTTTTCGTTTTTACCTTTACAACACTTCCATTAAACTCAATCGGCTTTCCATCTTCTTCCATAAAATTTGATTGTAAAACTTTTTTAGGAACTGCCGGCAATGTAATTGTTGCTTCTGTCTCTCTACCTTCGGCATCGTACCACTGAATAACCCATGCTCCCGAACCTTCAGCTTTTTTTACGGTTGTAAGTACCAGGTTATCTTCATTTAGTTTTATAAAAGATTTGTTTAAAGGAAGATTGCCAGGATGAATTGAATTCATAGAAGCAATTAAAGGTTCATTATACTCCCATCCTCTTTGAACTGTGTTTGCAGATTTCCAATCCCCTTTGTGTGGATAAAGTGCATAATCAATTGTATGTTTTCCCATATCCTGTGTAGGATCAGGCCATTTGGGTGAACGGAGCAGAGACAATCTCATCACGTTGTCTTTAGTGTCATAACCATATTTAGAGTTGTTTAATAAACTTACTCCATAATCACCGGAAGTCATATCAGCCCATTTTTCTGCTGCTACTTCGAATCGTGCTTTTTGCCAGTCAGTTTTACTTTCAGTTGAACGTTGAATCGATCCATAAGGAATTTCATAAGTAGCCATTGTATCGCTGAAAGAAAATGGGAAAGCTACTTTCAACATAGTATGTTCTTCCCACCAGTCGACTTTAGTTTGAAAATCTATTCTGTCAAGACCGTTGTAAAGAATTACATCCTGCGTAAAAAAGGACGAAGGAAAATTTGGTGTCGGGTAATCTTTAACAACTCCGGGCTTTAAATAATCACGGTGCAATCTTACAATTGTTCTAACCGGACCTGTTTCAATAACTTCTGCTTTTCTGAAATTTGATGGATATTCAACACCGGTCAAACCGATATTCCAGGCGTCCCAGTTTTTAGGTGTATCTTCCAGTAATTGAAGCTTATTCCCTTCATTCTTAAATATTTCTTTATTGTTCCTTTTATCATAAATATTTTTTACCCATCCTGTTGATGTATCAATGGCAACTGTAAAATATTGATTATCTATTTTGGTTTCAGTAGCAGATAATCCGGAATTAGTTAATGTTGTTTTATTTTTTTTCAAAACATAAGTTTTGTATCCAATTGATGGTACATCCGTCGCTATAAACATTAATTGGTTTGTGTAATGATCCAGATTTACCATTTGTGAGGGTATTTCTCTTCCTTCCTCTGTAAAAACAGAATAATTATTTTCATCGCCTTCGGGAAGATTAAATTTTACGATGTCTGTTCTTTTCCAGTTTAATGGATTAAAAACAGTTAAAGGACTGCCATCTTTAATGCCCGTTGTATTTATATTCTTATTTATATCAGTTAATGCAGCGTTCAGAGTAAAATCGCCGATCTTTTCGGCTTTTTCAAACTTTTCAACCGCATCAATATATACTTCCCTTATACTTGAGCCGGGAAGAATATCATGGAACTGATTAAACATAACATCCTTCCATGCATCGCCCAGATCTTTTTCCGGATATTTATTTCCATAGAAAGAAGAAATTGAAGAAAATTTTTCTGATTCTGCAAGAAGGTTCTCCATCTTCCTGTTATATTTTTTAATCTTGCCGTGAGAAGTGTAAGTGCCACGATGATATTCCAGATAGAGCTCATCATCCCAAACAGGAAGTTTTGAAAGATCTTGTTTCTTCAGCAAGTTTATGTAATTCTGTGCTGTACCATATTGAATTTTTGGATAAATAAAAACATTCATCAAATGTTCTACCCTGGTAATCATATCTATAGATGGACCACCACCGTGATCACCAACTCCGAACAGGATCATAAAATTTCTGAAACCTGTATTTGCTTCAAATTGTCTCAACCAATCTACCAATTGATAAGATTGTGTAATTGTGTTAACATAATCGAAAGGGAAATATGATAATATTTTTGACCCGTCGGGAGATTCCCACCAGAAAAGTCTGTATGGAAAAACGTTTGTATCATTCCAGCCGATCTTCTGGGTTATGAAAGCATCAATACCCGCATTTTTATAAAACATCGGCATGTTCCAGTTGTATCCGAATGAATCCGGATTCCAACCGAGTTTTACATCGACTCCCATCTCATTTTTAAAATAATTTTTAGCATAAAGAAGCTGCCTGTTCCATGAAACACCGCTTGGCAGGTTGCAATCAGGTTCTATCCACATGCCGCCGACAATTTCCCAGCGTCCGTCTTTTATCCTTGCTTTTATTCCGTTGAAAACATCGGGATACAAGTTCTGCATCCATTGAAAATATTGTGCTGCACTCTGCGTATAAGTAAAAATTGGCTTTTCGTCCATTATGTGAAGCACAGAAGCAAAAGTATTTCTACAAATTAATTTTGTTTCTTTTGATCGCCACAACCAGGCAGCATCTATATGAGCATTTGAATCAAAATAAAGAGTGAATTTTTTAGCAAACGCAGCTACGGGTACAAGTGCTTTTTTAACTTCTTCAACTGATTCTTTATATTTTGTCAGGTCACCTGCTTCTAGCGCGCTTACATCTATTTTTAATGCTTCTTCCTGAAGAAGATTATTTAATTTTATTTTTTCGTTTTTATCCAGATTGGATTTATCAATTCCGGGATCTGTTTTAACGCGGGCATTTGTCTGGTAGGTATCAAAGCTCAATAATTTTTGTCCGGTCCTTAAACTCAACGCAAGGTCCTGAATTTCCTCTCGGAGTGGAGTAACAACTCCCATATCAAGTTCAGCCCTTATTAATCTAAGAGGACCACCTGTATTTATTGCCTTTATTACAACAACGAATTTATCTCCCGGTTTTGCATTTTCAGTTAGCACAAAATCACCATCCCAGGGAAAATAACCTTTGCTTTCCCCGTTTATCCAGAGATATCCGTAATCATCAACAGAAAGCATAAGCTTTACTTTTCCTTTTACCGGAACGCCAAGAATTTGTTTTGGTAATACAACCGTTTTTCTTAACCAACAAGAATCGTCAGAGATATGTTCATTAAGACTAAGTGTTCCCCATTTTGAATCATCAAAATTTAATGAGGTTGGATCACCTTCAATTACAATTCCACCGGAAAGGTTAGGACTTTTTTTCCAGTCGTCGTAGGCATAAGTGCTGAGAAATGAAAGTCTTTTTGCAACTTTATCAACATTGGTTTCGGTTTGTTGATCTTTTTTATTTTGTGCAAATATTAATAGAGGAAATAACGAAAGGACAAGAAAATATTTAAGTGATTTCATTTTATACCTTTGAGTTAAAAGCTTAAATTGTTATCAAGCTTGTCATTTCGAATCCTGCTTTAGCGGGTTGAGAAATCTATTTCATAATTAAAGATTTCTCCCTACGGTCGAAATGACATCTGAATAAAGTTTGTTCCAATAGTGTTAATTACTTCTGTCTTAGCTGATCCAGAAGAACCGCAAGTAGAATTACAACACCAACAACAATCTGCTGAATATATGAACCTACATTTAAAAGATTTAAACCGTTTTTAAGAACTGCAATTAACATCGCTCCGATAAAAGTTCCGATAATTGTACCGCGTCCGCCGAATAAACTTGTACCTCCGACTACAACCGCAGCAATTACGTCCAGTTCATACATCAATCCGGCATTTGGTTGTCCGGAATTGACGCGTGACGCTAACAAAATTCCACTTATTGCTGAGAGAACTCCTGAAATAATATAAACTGATGTTAAAATTAAATTAGTATTTATTCCTGCAAGTCTTGCTGCTTCAAGATTTCCACCGACAGCATAAACATATCTGCCAAATTTTGTTTTTGTTAAAACAATGTGGGATAAAACAAAAACTACTACCATAATTATTGTTGGGAATGGAATACCGAGAATTCTTCCGGCTCCCAAGAAACTAAATGCATCCGGAAGTTCCCAGACCGGACGACCTTCTGTATAAACAAAAGAAGCGCCGCGCCAGATTGTCATCAAAGCCAGCGTTACTATAAATGGAGTTATTCTGAATTTTGTTACAAAAATTCCAGCTACACCGCCGGATACAACACCAAATAAAATTCCACCGAGCAGTGCAATTGGGAAAACAAGATACAGGGGAAGATTTATTTTTAACAAACTTGCAGTAAGTACACCAGCAAATGCAACAAGTGAACCAACTGAAAGATCAATTCCTGCAGTAAGAATTACGAATGTCATTCCGGCAGCAATAATTGCCGTAATTGAAGCTTGTAAGGTTACGTTTAAAAGATTTTCTGCTGAAAAGAAGAATGGAGAAAGTTGTGAAAATATCAGAACCTCAAGCAGAAATACAATTACAAGACTAAATTCTGAAACTTTTTCAAAATATTTTTTGCCACGGATTTTTGATAGCATAGTTCATATTATTTTTTAAAGATTGCTTCGTCATTTTCACTTCTCGCAATGACAACACTCTCTGTCATTGCGAACCCGGCAGCCGTCAGGTGAAGCAATCTGTTGAATTAAATTATACTCTTTCCTCAACCTGCGTAGCTAAATTTAGTATCTTCTCCTGCGAGAAATCTTTTTTCTCCAATTCGCCCGTAATTCTTCCTTCACACATAATTGCAATTCTATCACAGATTCCAATCAATTCCGGCAACTCAGACGAAATTACAATCACTCCTATTCCCTGTTCAACCAGTTTATTTATAAGATTATAAATCTCAAACTTTACACCGACATCAATTCCTGCTGTAGGTTCGTCAAAAATAATAATTTTTGAATGGGTATGTAGCCACCTGGCAAGTACAACCTTTTGCCGGTTTCCGCCGCTTAAGTTTTCGACTTTTGTCTCCTGTGAAGGTGCTTTTATCTGCAATTGATCGAAATAACTACTGACCATTTTTTTCTCTTCAGATTTGTCTATAAAAAGACCTTTCATTAGTGGAGAAAGATTAGAAATTGAGACATTCTCACGGATACTTCTTTCCATAAAAAGCCCATAGAGATTCCTGTCCTCTGTCAATAAAGCGATTCCGGAATTAATTGCATCTTTTGGCGATTTGAATTTTTTCTCTTTCCCTTCAAACATTATTTTGCCACTTTCGGTTTTATCTGCACCGAAAATCACTCTTGCAACTTCGCTCCTGCCCGCACCGACCAAACCGGCAAGTCCTAATATTTCTCCTTTGTGAAGTTTCAGGTCTATATTTTTTAATTTTCCGCTATTTAAGTTTTCGAGATTTAAAATTTCCTCACCAATTTTTGCAGTATGTTTTGGAAATTCATCAGCAAGCTCCCGCCCAACCATTTGTCTGATAAGCTCTTTAATATTAGTTACTTTAATCTCTGATGTTGCAATCTTTTTGCCATCCCGCATTACAGTCACGCGATCACCGATTTCAAAAATTTCTTCCAGCCTGTGGGAAATGTAAATAATTCCCACTCCTTCCGATTTTAACTTTTTTATAACATTAAAAAGATTTTCAATTTCAGATGTAGTTAAAGAGGCAGTCGGTTCATCCATGGCAAGAATTTTAATATTCCTGTGCGTGGCTTTTGCAATTTCAATCATTTGCCGCTGAGCTACACTTAATTTAAAAACAGGTACGTTTGCAGGAATTTCTTCACCCAATTCTTGAAGTGCTTTTTGGGCAAGTTCATTCATCTTCCCCTTATCAAGAAACGTAAATGAATTTTTCATTATTTCGCTTCCAAGGTAAATGTTATCTGCAGCGGTTAATTCAGGAATAAGCTTGAAATCCTGGTAGATAATACCGATTCCCAGTTTCCGGGCTTCAGAAGGCGTGCTGTAATTTACTTCTTTGTCTTCAATAGAAGTTTTTCCGGTATTTTTTTTTAATGCACCGGATAAAATTTTCATTAATGTTGATTTACCTGCGCCGTTTTCACCGAGCAAGCAATGTACCTCACCCTTTGTCAAATCAAAGGAAACGTTATCAAGTGCGAGTACACCTGGATACCGTTTCGAGATATTTTCCATTCGGAGCAGTGAAGACATATTTTACTTTTTATACTAGATTTTTTTGAGGATTGCTTCGTCCCCCGACAAGTCGGGGTCCTCGCAATGACAGATAGTCTTGTCATTGCGAGCAAAGCGAAGCAATCTTATTACTATTTACTTTCTTTTTCCAAAGCTGCCTGATCAACAATTCCCACATCAACAGGAACAATTTTAGGAACAGTTTTACCCTCAAAATATTCTTTTATTTTTTCTACTGTTGTTGAGCCAATTAAATTAGGATTTTGTATTACATCAGCCTTTAAAGCTGAGCCTGATAAGATTTCTTTTCTCGCAGGCGGAGTTGCATCGTACCCAACTATTGCAATTCCTTTCCTGTTAAACTGTTTTACCGCATCCAGTGCGCCAAGTGCTGAATCATCATTTATTCCGAATATTCCATTTAAGTCAGGGTGAGATTGTAAAGCATCAGCAGCAGCTTGTAAAGAACGGTCTCTTACTCCATACCCGTTTACATCCGCAACGATTTTAATTCCGGGATATTTTGAAATGGCTTCCATAAAACCTTTAACACGATCCAGCACAGAAGTAATTGCCGGTTGATTGATTATTGCGAGATTTCCTTTTCCGCCTAAAAATTTTGCAAGGAACTCACCAGCAAGTCTACCTCCTGCTATATTATCTGATGCTATATGCGAAACAATATTACCTTCTTCTGCTGCTATATCCGCTGTAAATACCGGGATATTTGCTTTATTAGCTTCATAAATGGCAGAACCAACTCCTTTTGAATCAACCGGACAAACAACGATCGCATCAACTTTCCTGGCGATAAAATCTTCAACCTGTGATATTTGTTTGCCGAGATCAAAATCTGCAGACGTAATAATTAATTGATAACCATTCTTCTCAGCTCCTGCCATTAATCCATCTTCAAGATCACGATAAAAAATATGTCCCCGTGTGAGAAGACTGACACCGATTGTTTTCGTTCCCACAGGTTTATTATTATTACTGCAGGAAAAGAATGTAAGTGATATTAAAATAGTTATTGCTATTAGTAATAATTTGTTTTTCATAATTCTCCGTAATTTTTTATTATAATATTTGTGTCCTTTGTGCCTTCTTTGTTATCTCAGTAATTAATTTAAACCTAAAGGTATTGCCAAGTTCACAAAGTAAATATTATTTTACTAAACCAGTTCCATCAACAATTTTACAAATATAAACTCCCGGCTTCTCGCCGAAGGTTATCCTATATTCTTCAGAAATAATTTGGCTTACATCTTTAACATAATCATTTTTGATTAAATTTATGGTGCATCCTCCGAATCCCCCTCCCATCATCCTGGAACCCAACACTCCCTGCTGCACGGTGGCGGCTTCAACAAGATAATCCAGTTCCCTGCAACTAACTTCATATTTATCGCGAAGACCTTCGTGTGAATAAATCATCTGTAATCCAAACGTTTCAAAATTATTTCCCTTCAATGCTTCACAGGCTTTTCCAACTCTTTCGTTTTCTTCAATTACATATAAACAGCGATCAAAAATTATGTTATCAAAATGTTTTTGATATTCAAACAGTTGTTCTTTTCTAACATCTCTTAAGCTTTCAATACCAGGAATATGTTTTCGCAATATCCTAACGCCTTCTTCGCATTGTTTTCTTCTTGAGTTGTATTCGGTAGAAGCGAGTGAATGTTTAACGCGAGAATCAAAAAGTACCACCTTATAACTTACAGAATTGAAAGGGACATATTCATACATTAAGGAACGGCAATCAAGTTTCAAAACATGATTCTCTTTCCCGAAAATATTTATAAACTGATCCATAATTCCACATTGCACACCAACAAATTCATTTTCCGCCTTCTGTGCCAATTTAACAATTTCCAGGTTTCCAATACTTAATTCGTAAATATGATTAAGTGCAAAAGTTAGCCCGGCTTCTATTGCTGCCGAGGAAGAAAGTCCTGCTCCGATGGGAATATCTCCTCCAAAGACACAATTAAATCCCTTTATTTTTTTTCCGGATTTTATTAACTGATCAACTACACCAATTAAATAATTTGCCCAGCTTTTCTCAGAATTTTGAATATTTATAATTTC
>DATFMR010000187.1:0-6147 GCA_035266865.1 Ignavibacteriaceae bacterium
CACCGAGTAAAACAGCTGAATATTAATAAGATTAATAATATCCGGGTTAATCTTTGACACGATAAATATGTACGGGAATATACCGAGCCTGTAAATATTTTTTGATTTATCAATTACCTCCTTTCCAAACAGTTTCTGCCACCTGCTGTATTTTTTCCCGTCCTGGAAATAAGCGAGATAAAAAGTTTCGTTGCCACTTTTATTTATGGCATCGTAAAGCGTACGCGAGACAAAAAGCGGCGCCGGGTCGCCAGGTAAATTGCTGTATTCGCCTGTAAATAAAATCTTCATCCCTGGTAAATCAATTTTTATTAAATATTAATTGTCCGTTCCGGCCGCGTTCATTTTCCTTTGTCCGGAATAATAGTTCAAAATAAAAATTACTTCCGTTAGAAGTATAAGCCCCTCCGTCGCGATAGTAGCGTAAACAGAACCAATTACGCCGTAAACCGGTATCAGCACAATGTTGCTTACAATATTAAAAATCATGCCGGTTAGTGTAGCGACCATTACATTTTTGAATTTCCCGAGTCCGTTCAGATATACACCCGACAACGCGTTAAGTCCCCACAATATAATTGAAAAACTGAGAGGGACAAGAATAAGCGAAGCGGCATCGTATTTATCGCCGAAGAAAACCGGGATGAGTCCCGAAACAACAAAAACAAAAATTACTGTTACAACGACCGAAATGAGAACAGTTGTAAGCACGTACTTCATCAGCAGCCGCGTGTTTACTTTATAATTATCAGCCAGCCTGCTGAACTGGTTGAATGCCGGGAACAATATAACTGTAAATGTTATCAGCGCTACCCTGTAAACCGTGTATGCCACGCTGTACTGCGCGACTTTATCGAAATCCAGAAAAGCGGAGAGAATTACAATATCTATTTTATCGTAAACTAGGTTGAAGATTCCCGATATCCCGATCGGCAGAACGGTAACAAGTGTAATTTTTAAGCTGCCCGGGAGAAATTTTACCTCCGCAGTTTTAATATCGTACTTATCTAGGTTTCTAAGGTAAACTATTGTAAGGAAAATATAGGACAGTACGTAACCTGACAGGAAGATGTAAATGTCGCGAAGGAAGAAATATGAAAATGTTACAGCAACCAGAAGAATTAGTTTTGAAACGATGCTCGATTTTAAAACCAGCCAGCTGTTTTCCTTACCGAAATAAAAATAGGATAAAAGTCCCGAAAGATTCTGAAGAAGAGAAACAGCGCCGATAATCAGAATTATTCCAAACGGGATGTCGCTGTAAAATGAAACGGCGATCAGCGGGAAAAAGATAACGTAAAGGATTATTGAAACAACTTTAACAGAAAATATTTCGCTGACAGTTTTGCTAAGGTTTTCTTTTTTAGCGGCCTCCCTCTGCGCGTAAATCGGCAGACCTAAATCAAAAACAGTTACGAGGATTGAGCTGAATGCAAATACCGTCGAAATTTTTCCGTACAGGTGTAGATCGAATGCCCTCGCGAGCAATAAAAATGATAAGAAGGCTACAAGCCTGTCAACCAGGTTTATATAGAAATAATTTATCCCTTTCTGAAAAACGCCTTTTAAGAAACCGGGTTGAAATGTTTTGGATGAATTACTTTTCATGATAGAAAAAAAATTACGAAACAAGATTAATTTGGTTACCTATTATCTGAGAATAAGTTTAGAATTAAATTAGTTGTTAACCTGGCCGCATAGTCTTGTCCTCTGTCATTCCAATGATCATTACTTCCATTAAAGTAAAATTCAAGTGGATTATCTGTCTTAAAAAAACTATAAAGGTTCAAACAATTAAGATGATTTAATACTGCTATTTCTTCAGCAAGTTTACTTAAACGTATGGAGTTAAATTTTGGATATATAGACTTGTTAAGTTTAAAGTAACCATCCTGATACAAATCGATCTTTGGAGGAATAATTAGGACCAAAGTCCTTAAATCTTTAATCTTACTAAAATGATATAGATTATTTAATACAATATACATCAAATTAATTTTGTATCGAGCTGATTTGGATTCTGGAGATAATGAAATATCAGCATCATAATGATCATTAAATAAATTTTTAACTATATTATCGCCAGAAACATAATCCTTAAATTCATCATTACACACCCCTAGTGACCAGTCAACATAATTGCTTCCATTTATTCCATTATAGTTATAATCATTGCAGCTATTTAAGTTTAATTTTCTTTCAATATACCTTACTAAGTTAAATTTACGAATCCCACCCGGATACGCATTATTATCTAAACAAACTCTTAATGATTCTTTTAGGTAATAGTTATTAGTATTACTTAATAAAGACGAATCCTGATTCTGGTCATATTTTTTTTTAGTTTCAGTTAGTGATAAATATTTTTTTTTATCTGCATAATTAATTTTCGAAGAAGATTTAATAGAAGCATAGCTAAAAATTTTATTCCTAATTAAATCTCCAAAATCATTCCCAGCATATATTGAAAATATAACAATATCCGGTTTATATTTTTCATAATCCTCTTCTAACTTCAAAAGAGATTGATCAGGACCGTATCCAACAACCCCCGCATTAATTACTTCAATATATTGCTTTGAAGCATTGTTAATTTCAAATTTCAGCCTCTCACAAAAAGTATTTTTTAACTCCGAGAATTCGCCTTCAATAAACGAATCTCCGTAAACCATTATTCTTTTCTTTTTTATTTTTTCAATTTCTTTACCTCTGAATCCACTATCGTTAATTCTAATCTGTATTTTTTGTCCTCCATTTACAGGAATTCTTCTATATATCTTTTTGCCATCAGGGACTAATCTGAATAGCAATTTCTTATCGGGTTGATAAATTGAATTATATTCGGGATGGAAATATGATAAATACAGTTCACAGATGATAAAGAGAATTATTACACTACTAAATAGTAAGGCTATATTTATTATAAAAGATTCCCTCTTATAAAGTTTCATAATTAATTGCAGTCTACTAAGAATTAACCTATTTCAAAATTTAGTAGTTATTTTAAGACTTCACAAATACTAAAAAAATATGCTGTGCGTGTTTACTAAAATTTAGTCATTCATCTCTATATAGATAATTTACCAATTACTTATATTATTGCAAAGATCTATAACAAAATATTAAATAAAGCAAAATTATACTTTGTTTTTACCGATATGAAGATTACAAGCGGAATCCTTACTTCGGCAGCAGTATCTTTCTAACCCAATTAGAATCACTAACCTGATACTGTAGAAATAAACTCCGCTGGAAAGATTTGCGGCATTGAAGTTTTAATGATAATTACCGCCGGGCAATTGCTCATTTACAATAGTTCTAACTTCTCTCCTCAGCACGTCATAAATCTTTAATTCTACAAGACTGCTTTTAGATACGCTGCAGAAAATTGGGCGAAAGACGATGGTTATTCTAAAATCAGAGTAAGAAGCCGGATTGAAAGAACTGACGCCCGACGCTTTTATAAAAGAGAAGGATATTCTGTAAAGAAAACTCAAAATGTTTTTAAGAAAAAAAAAGTTCCAATCCTGCAGTTTCATTAATAAGTAACGATTTCAATAAGGAATTAAGAAAATAACTAGATCTTATTTAACCAGTTGCCTCTCCTCTGCAAATTTTCTCCCTGCGTGTAAGGCATCAATATTTAGTTTTACTACCTGTTCTCCCTTTCTGCCGAATATTTTCTGAATCCCTGATTCAAGGTTTTTAAGTTCTATATTTAGAAATGGAGACGCCGCGCCAAGAACAACTATATTAGATGATTTCGGAGACTTAATCCCCTTCGCAATCTTATCGGCATCCAGAGCTATGTGTCTGGGCAGAGAATTTATCTCCGACATTAGTGCTTCTATATCAGGATAATCGGTAATGTTGTTAAATGGAGTTGTATTTGTAATCACCCAGCCGTCACCTGAAAGATTCGGCAAGTATCTCAATGATTCCATTGGCTCTACCGATATAATCAAATCGGCCTGTCCCATTGGAATTAAATCTGATGAGATTTCTTTATCTGATAAACGCAGATGCGATTGCACGGCACCGCCCCTCTGGCTCATGCCGTGTACTTCTGACTGTTTGAGAAATAAATTATTTTCGAGAGCGGCCATTCCGATAACTGCGGCAATTGAGAGTATCCCCTGTCCGCCAACTCCTGCTAAAATTATATCTGTTTTCATAATATTATTAGATTATTAATTTCAAAATATTTTAAGCGTTTATTGTTTCTGTCTTTATCACTTTCTTTTTTCTCGTTGCAGTTTGAATGCATTCTCTTTCTGCAATAATAACAGAAACTCCGTTATACTTCAGTTCTTCTTTAATCACGTCAACCATTTCATTGTGCTTTTTAGGAACCGGTAGTAATTTCCTAATATGTCCCGGTTCAACACCAATTCCCTTGCAGATTGATTCAATTTTTCCGTAAGCAGAAGAATCCTGTCCTCCCGTCATACCTGTAGTTGAATTATCTGCAATAATTACTGTAATAGGAGTATTTTCATTTACGGCATCAAGCAATCCTGTAATTCCTGAATGTGCAAAAGTGGAATCGCCAATTACAGCAACAGCAGGAACAAGTCCCGCATCTGCAGCACCTTTTGCCATAGTAATTGATGCGCCCATATCGACACAGGAATTTATCGCATTAAAAGGCGGAAGTGCACCGAGTGTATAACAGCCGATGTCCGAAAAAACTCTCATTTTCCCGTACTCTTTCATCGCTTCATTCAGTGAATTAAAAATATCCCTGTGGCTACATCCGTTACATAATTCAGGTGGACGATTTGCTACAAGGGATGGAATGGCTAATCCAGTGGTCTTTTCAAATCCCAAAGCTGCTGCAACAATGTTCGGATTCAATTCACCATCTCTGGGTACAGTTCCATCCAGGCGCCCTTTAATTTTTTTACCCCTGTTAAGTAATCCTTTTAATTGTTCTTCTACTAAAGGATAACCTTCTTCAAGCACTAATATCTCTTTACATTCATCAACTAATTTTTCAATTTTCTTTTTAGGTACCGGATAGTGTCCAATCTGCAGGATCGGGAAATCACATTCCTTATCTTTAAAATTTTCCATCAGGTAATTGTAGCTTATACCGCAGGCTATAATTCCAAGTGATTTATCCTTTCCTTCATAATATTTGTTATAAACTGAATCTTCTGACATTTTTTCAAATTCAGACTGGTTTTCGAGTAAAATTTTATATCTTTTCCTGGCGTTGGAAGGAAGCAGAACAAACTGTATTGGATCTCCCGGAGTAGAAACAGAATTTTGTTCCTGTAAATCTGAAGTTTCCACGCCTGCTCTTGAATGAGAAAGCCTTGTTGTAATTCGAATTAAAACCGGAATTTTATATTTTTCCGAAAGTGCGAAACCTTCACGTGCCATATCATAAGCTTCCTGCTGATTGACAGGTTCAAAAACCGGGATCATAGCAAACTTGCCATAAAATCTTGAGTCCTGTTCGTTCTGTGATGAATGCATCGATGGATCATCGGCGACTGTAACTATTAAGCCTCCATTTACACCAGTTATAGCCGAGTTAATAAAAGCATCGGCAGCAACATTTAATCCTACATGCTTCATACAAACCATTGCACGTTTTCCGGCATAAGACATACCAAGTGCAGTTTCCATTGCTGTTTTTTCATTAGCCGACCAGTTGCTGTGTATCTTTTTTTCAGACGCTGATTTAGACTTCTGAACATATTCTGTAATTTCTGTTGATGGGGTACCGGGATAAGCATATACGCCAGACATTCCGCCGTCTATTGCTCCCTGAGCAATTGCTTCAGCACCCAGAAGTAATAACTTTTTCATAATTTCTCAGTTTAAAATGATCAAAATGTTAACTACAAACTTATAAAATATTTAAATAAAAAGACTAAAAATAACACAGGAAGCGACATATTCTTCGGTTTTTAATAAAAAAACCGAAGAATGCCGACATATTTACCCGGATATCAGAATAATCGACTAAACGGGAATATTTGGCTTCGTCCTTTCACGAGCTACAAAAATGGGCTATTTTTTTGCAAGCCAGACAGAGGGGTTTTTGTGATCGCGCGCATTCCAGATTTCAAAATGGAGAATATTTCCTTCGAGACTTTCACCAACTTTTCCTATCAGGCTGCCGGTTTTTAATTT
>DATFMR010000188.1:0-18431 GCA_035266865.1 Ignavibacteriaceae bacterium
GTTAAAACCTTTGAAAAAATTTCTTTTGCATTTTTTTCTTCTGCATTCTGTAAAAAGAACGGCTGCCACGCATACTGGAACATACTTACAAAAAGCATCATTAAAATGCCGAGTTTATAATTAGCATTATAAACACCAACAGTTCCAAGATCAGTTAAGTGTCCGAGTATTGGCCTGTCAATACCCTGTATGAACATTGATGCGAGTCCTGCGGGTAAATATGGAATTCCGAATTTCAAAAATTTCTTTAATAAATCGAACCGAACTTTAAGTCTGAAGTGTTTCAGAACAGTTGGAAGCAGAAATAGAAAAGTGAATCCGGACGCAGCTATATTGCTTATAAAGACAGCTTCTATTCCCCATTTTAATACTAATATCAAATAAAGATTTAGGCAGACATTTATAACTATATTTATCAGTTTAAATGAAGCGAACTTTTTAGCATTTCTTTCAATTCTAAGTTTTATAAACGGAATTACGTTTAAAGCATCGATAAATAAAATCGGGACAACTAAAAAAACCAGGTTCAAATGATCAAAAGGGATATCAAACGTAACGAATATTCCTTTTTTAAGAATTAGTATTAAAAGGACTAAAATTACTCCAAATGCAAAAACGGATAGGTACGGAGTAGAAAAATTATTTTTATCATCTTTTTCTGATTGAGCAGCAGCGTATTTTAAATATGCCGCATCCATACCGTAAATAAATATCACGTTAAAAATTGCTATAAAAATGTAAAGATTGGAGACAATACCGTAATCAAAGTCAGAAAATACGTGTGTATAGAAAGGGACTAAAAGAAAAGTGAGGAACCTGCCAACCATGGTGCTTACACCATAAATAGCAGTATCCTTTGAAAGTTCTTTTAGTTTATTAAGCATTTAATAACAATTTATTTGAGAGATAAATTAGTAAAGTTTGGCGAGAAAATACAAAGATTAAAAATAATTTAGACGAATTAATAATATTTATTAATCGCGTCAACAAAAAACTTCGGCGGGCGGACTGGTTTCTTTGTATCCTTTTTTACAAAAATATGCTCAGTATATCCTTCAGTAACAAGCTCGTTATTTTCTTTCCTGAAAATTTTGTACTCAAGTTTCATTTTAAATTTAGGGATCTCTTTCAGTGAAGTTTCTATCACAAGAATGTCATCATAAAATGCAGCAGAAATATATTTTATATGGGCTTCAATTAAAGGTAGTTGATATCCTTCCGATTCAATTTTGCTGTAAGACAAACCCGAGCTTCTGATCAGTTCGGTTCTGCCAACTTCAAAATATTCCAGGTATTTTCCATTGTAAACGAACTGCATCTGGTCTGTGTCAGCATATCTAACGCGGATTTCTGTTTTGAATGTCATCATAATTCTGGAAGGGACTAATAGTATTGCAACAGTTAAATTTTAACATCAATAATTTATTCTGTAAACGCCCCCATTTTCCCAAACTTTTCAAGACGCTGTTCGATTAGTTTGTCAGGTTTAATTTTTATGAGATTAGAAAGTTCTTCTTTTATTACATCTTTAAGAGTTGAGCCTATACCTTCGTGATCTTTATGTGCGCCTCCCATTGGTTCGGGAACAATTCTGTCAATTATTTTTTGCTCCATCAGATCAGGCGCTGTTAACTTTAATGCTTCTGCTGCCTGTTCTTTATATTCCCAACTTCGCCACAAAATACTTGAACAGGATTCAGGACTGATAACTGAATACCAGCAATTTTCCAGCATCAAAATTCTGTCTCCAACTCCAATTCCCAAGGCGCCTCCGCTTGCACCTTCTCCAATTATTATTACAATTATTGGAACACGAAGCCTGCTCATTTCAAAAAGATTTCTTGCAATCGCTTCTGCCTGACCTCTTTCCTCGGCTTCAAGACCGGGATATGCTCCGGGAGTATCAATCATTGTAATGACAGGTTTGTTAAATTTCTCGGCAAGTTTCATCAGCCTTAAAGCTTTCCTGTAACCTTCGGGATTAGGCATTCCAAAATTCCTGTACAAATTAGATTTTGTATCTCTTCCTTTCTGGTGGCCTATTATCATAACTTTATAATCATCAATCGAAGCAAATCCACCAACTATTGCTTTATCGTCTTTATAGCCGCGATCACCGTGAAGTTCAACAAAATTGCTGGTCATATTATAAATGTAATCGAGCGTGTAAGGCCGGTCGGGATGCCTTGCGAGCTGCACTCTCTGCCACCTGGTCAAATCCCTGTAGATTGATTCTTTTAAGTTTTTCACTTTTTCTTCTATGTTTTTAATTTCGCTTTCAATATCCAGGCTATCAGAAAGATTTTTCATTTCCTCAAGCTTGGCTTCAAGTTCATAAATAGGTTTTTCAAATTCTAATATTGTTTTTGCCATATTTTTTAATTTCTATTCCAGATTTTTAATATTGTTTTTCCCAGTACTTCAAGATCCAACCATAAACTTTGATTTCTTGCATAAAAGATTTCCAGTTTCTCTTCCTCTTTTACTTCTTCGATGAACCAGAAACCTGTTAATCCTTTTTTTCCAAGAAAAACTTCAGAATCAGGATTACTCTTTCTTGGTCCTACAAAACTCATTTTTCCACTAACAACAAATGGAATTTTCACAACCATATTAGTAAAAGGAGTTGGCTTTTTGCCGAGCCAAACAGCCAAATATATGAAAGGATATATCAAAAACAAAGTTACAACTCCCAGTAGAATATCGAACAAAAATTTTACAGACCTGAAAAGAGGTCTTGAAATATTGTATTTAATTTCAATTACAGGTATATCATCCAGCATTGAAACGGAAGTTTTACCAACAATAAACTCCAGGCTTTTCCCAATCAGTTTAAATTCTATATTTTCTTTCTGGCAAGAGGCAACAATTGCCATCATTTGTGAATAGGAAATCTCCTCAGACGAAAATACAACCTCATTTATATTATAATTCTTTATAACCCTGTTTAATATGTCAGTAGTTCCCAAAATTTCAAATTGTTCGCTTTTACTCCCAATTTCATTTTTGGAAAAACCTATAAGACCAATAACATTGTGATAATCAATGCTTCTTTTTTGAAGTTTTTGGGCAATTTGAATTGCTTCTTTGTTAGTACCAATAACAACTGTTCTTTTTTTATCAGGCCCGCCACCTTCAATACCGATTTTAAAGAATAACTTTGCAACAGCTCTCCAGCTAATGAATGAGAAGAATACGAAAGCATAAGTTATTAGCAACACAGCTCTGCTATATCCATATTGCTTAAAAAAATATGTAATTGAAGAAAGAACAAAAAAGCCAACTAATATTGAAGCAACGGTCCTGAGTACCGGAAGACTATCTTTTTTGTAAGAACTATTTACCAAAAGAATAATAACCTGAATAAAAACAGGCAAAGAATAAACAATTCTGAATGACCAATCAGGAAAGCCACCCCATTTACTTATGGATGAATAAATTTCCTCAGCAAAGTAAATAGAGGATTCAAATAATATTATATCAACCAGCAGAGGAATAATTATTAATTTTTTCTTCCCTATAAAAGCAAAAAATTTCCGGACAACAATTGCAGACCTTAAAATAATTTCTACCAGCAAAAAACTAGAGAAGTGTTTTTTAACAAATAAATGCATTGCATCGTAAAAAATTTTGGTCTCGTCAATACTGCTTCTTCTTGTGCTTTCACCTTTATAATGAATTATTTGAGTGGAATGGACATAGTAAACTTTAAATCCGGCTTTTTGAAATCTGTAACAAAGATCAAGATCTTCCCCGTACATAAAAAAATCTTCATCAAATCCATTTACTCTTTTAAGAGCATCCTTTTTTATCATCATAAAAGATCCGGAGATCGCATCAACCTCATATGATTTATTTTCATCCAGGTAGGTTAGATTGTATTTTGCAAAGATTTTACTTTTAGGAAAAAAAGTACTCAGTCCTGTAACTTTACAAAATGAAGTCCAGGGGCCCGGAAAACTTCTTCTGCAGGCCAGTTGCAACGAACCATCAGGATTTAGAATTTTGCATCCGGCAATACCTGCATGGGGATTTTTATCAAGAAAACTGATCATTTCTATCAAAGTATCCTCACTTAAAAGGCAGTCCGGGTTTATCAAAAGAATAAACTTCCCCTTTGCATGTTTTAAGCCAATGTTATTTGCTTTGCCAAAGCCCAAATTTTCTTTGTTCTCTATAAGGGTAATTCTATCATCAGGAAGGAATTTTGATTTAATAAACTGAATACTACCGTCATCCGAAGCATTATCAATTATAATAATTTCGTGCTGAATATTTTTAGTAGCTTTGTCAATTGAGTGAAGAAGATTTTGCAGGAATTCTTTTACATTGTAGTTGACTATAATTATGGACAGATCCATTTTATTTCTTCTTTAAGTACGGGAAATAATATACTTGAACAAAAGATAAAGAAAATTTTGGGAGAACCAGGAATTGCATCATAGGTAAATCAAATTTCCAACCGAATTAGTTTAGTCTTATAATAATCCCAGCAGACTTCTAATTCTTAATTTCCATACCATAAATATTGCTTCATAGACGATCTTTCTTGACATTTTTGAATGTCCGGCTGTTCTATCGATAAAAATAATTGGTATTTCTCCTATTTTAAATCCCTTTTTCCAGGCTTTAAAAGTCATTTCAATTTGAAAAGTATAACCATTTGATTTTACCTCATCCAGATTTATAGCTTCCAGAACTTTCCTGTTAAAACATTTAAACCCGCCTGTTGTATCACAAATAGGTAAACCTGTAATTATTCGCGTATAATAATTTGCAAAATAACTAAGCAGCAATCTTCTCATTGGCCAATTTACAACATTTACACCTTTAACATAACGACTGCCAAGGACAAGGTCATATTTTTTGATAGCTTTTAAAAAATTCTTTATCTCTTTTGGATCGTGAGAATAATCAGCATCCATTTCGAAAATATAATCATAGCTATTTTCGAGTGCATATTTAAACCCTGTAATATAGGCAGTTCCAAGCCCCATTTTATTGGGCCTGGACAATATTTTAATTCTTGGATTAGAAGCAGCTAATTCCTGAACTAATTTTGCCGTTCCGTCAGGAGAATTATCATCAACAACAAGTATATCCAGATCAAGATTTTTATACCTGTTAAGAATATCCGGTATAAGAGTAGTAATATTCTCCTGCTCATTGTAAGTCGGTATTATTATAAGAGATTTTTCTGCCATTCAGATTTCCAGAATCTTTAGATTAATTATACTTTAAATAGATTTATTTTCAAAAACAAAAATGATGCGCGGATGTTAGGATTTTACTGATAATGCCCTTTCCCAAAAAGCATTACGAAAATTGTCCTGAATAAAATTTTAAAATCCATCCTTATTGAGATGTTTTCAATATAAAACAGATCATACCGAAGTTTTTCTTTTACATCTTCAATCGATTCATCATATTTATGTTTTACCTGAGCCCATCCTGTAATTCCCGGACGGACATTCAGGCGACGCTTGTAATATGGGATTACTTTCGTAAATTTTTCTACAAAAAATGGTCTTTCAGGGCGGGGACCAACAAGGCTCATCTCACCCTTTAGAACATTAATCATTTGCGGTAATTCGTCAATTCTTGTTTTTCTCAAAAACTTACCTATTCTAGTAATCCGCGGATCATCTTTTTGCGACCAGACAGGACCGCTTTTTTCTTCAGCATCAGAAAACATCGATCGGAATTTAATCATTTTAAATATTTTTCCGTCAAGCCCGCACCTTTTCTGTTTGAAAAAAATTGTACCGGAACTGTCAATTTTAATTATGAGAGAAACTAAAATACTCAGCGGAAGTGTAATTATTAGTATTAAAAATGAAACAAAAATATCAAAAAATCTTTTTAATTTTCTTTCCCATTCAGGCATTAACTCCGGCATCAGGTCGATAAGCGGCATACCGTAAATCTGTGAAGTTCTTGCCTGCCCTGTAAGGATTTCATAAAGATTTGGAACAATTTTTAGGCCGATACCTTTTAAGGGGGCTTCAGCCAATAAATCCAAAAGTAAATCATCGTTCTTTTTTTCAAGAGCAATTATTATTTCCTGCACAATTATTTTCCCCAAAAGGGATTTTATTTCACTCAAACTTCCAATAATATTAACATCTTTATAGTTTTCGCTTTTATTACCGTTGTCAGAAATAAAACCAATTATATCCAATCCCAATGCTCTATGTTCAGCAATCTGATCGAACACTTCAAATGCTTTTGAGTTAAATCCTATAATTACAGCATTCTTTCTGCCAATCCCTTTTACAAGAAGGCGCCTTTGAAAACTTCTGACTAGTATTCTTCCGGATCCAACAAAGACAAATAGCATTCCCCAATAGACGAAAAGAAGAATCCTGGAACCGGATGATATACCATGCAACGAATCGTCAATATAAATAGCAAAAAAGAGAATGAAAATTCCTACGAAACTAGCTTTAAAGAGAGTTGAAATTTCATCGAACCTGGAAGCAGCAAACCACGCTTTGTACATACCGACAAATGTAAAAATGACAAGCCAGTAAATGTATATGACAATCAATGGTGGAAAGAATTCAGGCTGAATTTTGAAACTAAAATATCCCGACTGAACACGGAACAAAAAGTATAACCATCCCGCCAGATTTATAAATATGAAATCTGCGGTTAAGAGAATTATTTTTTCGGTACGCTTTTTCAAAACTTACGAATCTTTAATTTTAATCATTAATAAGATTTTCATACAGGTCATAGGTTCTCTGCACCATTTTTTCTGCATTAAATTCATTAAAAGCTCTTTCTTTTCCATTTTGACCAAGCTTGAAACTTAAGTCTTTATCGCTGACCAATCTGTTTATCGCGTTTGCTAATTCATTTGAATCACGGGGCGGAACAACAATACCGGTAACTTCATTTTGATTAATATAGCTTGTACCTGTGCCAATTTCTGTACAAATAATGGGTTTCCCACATGCCATCGCTTCAATTTGAACGATTCCATAAGTTTCACTTTTTTCTATTGATGGCAGCACTAGCATATCACAATTTTTATAACATTCCTGTAATTTATCTTTTTCAACTTCTGGTATTATTTTTATTCTTGAATTTAATTCTAATTGCTTAATTTTTGATATTAATTGCTCTTTAAGAGGCCCGGATCCAATTATTAATAATTTTGCATTTTTTACTGAACTCATTGCATCTATTAAATATTCAATCCCTTTATAATAAACCAGTCTCCCGACAAATAATATTAATTTTTCATCTTTTTTATTTTCGCTTAGTTCTAAACGTGATTTTGCCCAATCTAAATTTACTCCATGTGGAATAACTTCACATTTCTCACTATAAGCCGGTAAGAATTCTGAGTTATCAATCAATGCGGGACTACTAACAGTAATTTTATCCGCTAATTCTAAAAAGTTATGAAGATATTTCCTATAAAAAGCGAGTACCCATTTTTGTCTAATAATGTCACTATGCCAGGAAACCACGATTTTTTTAAAATTCTTCCTAATTTTAGGAAACATTAACAACGAAAGATCTGCTAATGGGAATGGCTCGTGAATATGTAAAATATTGCCGGATAAATTTGATAATTCCTTAAAATACCACGGACTAATTGGTAAAGAAGATACAATTCCGTAGTTACTAACATATTTTACATCAACACCATTAATAGTTTTTTGTGTTGAATAAAAAGAAAACTTGCTATTACAAACTAATACTTGAACAGAAGCAGAATATTTATTGACCAATCCTTCAGAAAGTGTTGCTATTGTAGATTCTATTCCTCCTACTTTGGGATAATATGCTTTATTTGTTTGAACAATCTTCATATATAAAGATAAATAAAAATGCTTATCTAACTTTAACTAAATTGGTTTAAGCCAATCTGGTTGGTTATTTTAAGCTATTAAAAATTTTGGTCAGATTTAAAATGTGGTCATTAGGATTAAATTTTTTCGCTTGTTCAATAGCTTTGTTTTTCATCAGACCATAGAATTTTTCATCTTCTAATAATTTTTTAATGCTATTTGCAAAGAATTCATAATCATCTGCATCACCCATTATCCCTCCCTTTCCAACTACTTCTGGTAGTGAGGAATTATTTGAAGTAACTACGGGGACCCCACACTTCATAGCTTCTAAAGGCGGCAGACCAAATCCTTCATAATGAGTCGGGAAGAAAAATATTCTTGCTAAATTATACAGAGCCACAAGATCTGAATCGCTATCAACATTTTGCAAAACTATAATTCTTTCTTTCCTCAATTGAATTTCATTTCTAATTTTATTGAAACCAAAGCCTTCCCTTCCCACTAAAACAAACTTAATATCTATACTTTGAGATGTTAACATATCAGATACTTTCAGAATGCCCCTTAAATTTTTTCTTTCTTCTAAAACGCTAACAAACAGTATATATTGTGCAGGGATATTGTACTTCTTTAATATTTTGTTTTTTTCATTTTCCGGAATTTCAGCTGGCCTAAAAATCTCATCAGTCCAATGATGTAAATATCTAATTTTATCGGGTGATACCGGATAATAGTTTATGATATCATTCAGTGCCGACTTGGATATTGTAATTATTGCATCACTTCTCCGTATGGAAGCAGGAACTAGTAAATCCAGATATTTGCGATAGTGAAAACTAAAATATTCCTTACAAACTTTTGTAAGCGCGTCGTGAATTACTATTACATTCTTCCATTTCCCTTTATAAAATGGAACGAACATATAAGGAGTAAAAAAGATATCTATACTATTTTTTTTAATTAATCCAGGAAGTTTAAAATTTAACCAGAAATGTTCATAAAGCTGTCTTGGTAATTTGCTCCTCGGAATCTTTATATAATTATAAAATGCATTGTCTGCAGGTAAATCCTCATATTGAAATACAAAGTAATTATTTTCATTATCAAACCGTGGCACAAATTCGATTATTTTCGCAACATACTTATAAATCCCTCTTACTTTTGTGCTTAATAAACGTGCATCAATTCCAATATTCATTTAGACTACTCTGAATTTATTATGGTCTGTCTTATTCATTTTATCATTATCAAAATCACTAAATGCTTTTATTACAGTACTAATGTTTAGTCTTTTGCCCGAGACAGACCATAATAAAGTTTTAAAAAACATAGTAACAATTAAATAAAGTCTAACGACCAAATAATTTAAATAATTTAAATTTTTTCCTGCAAAATATAATCTGTTTCTAGTCACATAATAGAGTGGAAGTTGTGTTAAATTTTTAATGGTAGAACGACTAACCTTATGATAAATTTTGGAATTGCCAGCTACAAATATTTTAAATCCGTCCTGAATTGTTCTATAACACAGGTCTGTATCTTCAACGTAAGCAAAATAATTTTCATCAAAAATTCCGATCACTTCAAAGACTTCTCTCTTAACAAGCATACAACAACCCGAAACAAATCCGACAGATTTTTCTATTTTATTATTTTCTCTTTCATATTGATCAGAAATAGCAAAACCGGAACCCCGCATTTTGTCTATTTTTCCACCTGCCGACCAAATTAATTTTTTATTATTATAATAATTTATTTGTGGTGCCACTATTCCTGCATTCTCAGATTTATTAAAGACGCTTAATAGAGGTTCAATAAATCCTGGACTAACCATTGTATCATTATTTAATATTAGTATAAAATCTGCCTTATTACTCAACGCTTTTTTAATACCCACATTATTGCCACCGGTAAAACCAAGGTTTGTTTTGTTCTTTATAAACGTTACATCCTTTCCTTTTAGAAAATCTTCTAATAACCTTAATTCTGCTTCTTTTGAACCATTATCAACTACTATAATTTCAATATTTCTATAAGTAACATTGTTCAAAGACTTTAGACATTCCATTGTATCCTGAGACCCATTCCAGTTCAATATTATTATTGAAACTTGAGGTAATGTATATTTCATAAAAAAATCATTTTTTGTCTAGAGTTTAAATATCTAAGCGTATAGTTAAATCCAAATGCCGAACATCCTATATTAACACAAATTGATTATTAAACTACGTTCTAAAATTTTTATTATAAAATCATTTAATTAGAAGAAGGCTCTGCATTCTTTAAATATTCATTTAGTGTCACTTCATTAACTTCGGGTAAATTCCAGGGGAAATATTTATTCTTTAAAAAGAACATAAAACTGTTATAATAAACCCTGATTTTCCATCCCTTAATATTTTGGATTAAACTATTTTTTGACAATTCATCCTGATCAATTAAAAACTGATTACTATCTAATATATCTGCAAACCACCTGAGAGGAGGGTGAAAGCCTGACTTTATTATTTGATAAGTGTGATCAACATGCTCAAGTGCATTCTTAAAATTCTCGTCCATGTAACCTACAGATTCGATAACTTCTCGATGGAAATAAGAAAAAGTTCCTGAAAGATTGTTAAAGAAGGCTATTCTTATACCACTATAATCAATTATTTTTTTTATTAAAAAATTGCCATCCCTCCCTAAATTCTCCTTAACATATCCAAAATTAAAATGTTTGATACCACTTAATTCAGACGCCATAATGTATTTTGCAAAAATGTTATTTCCGTTTATTATAACATCATCTTCACTTAAAAACATATATTCACAGTTCTTTTCATAAAGATATCTAAGGGCATCGTTTTTTGTTTTGGCAATACCCTTATTATTCAAATGTTGAATTACTTTTGCATTATTTGGATAAACATTTTCTGGATAAGGATAGCCGTCATTTACAATCACCAATTCATCAACAAACGGCAAATTTTGGATGCATTTTTTAAAGAACTCTAACCTATTACAAGTAATTATTCCCAGGCCTATCTTTTTAGTTGATTTTTCAGCCATTTTTTAGATTCAAATTAAATGCACTAAGTATTAATTCAGATTTTTTATACTTAAAAAATCTACCAGCAATTTTTTTCGACTTTTCAGCTTCATTCATTTTTCTCATTAATAGAATATTGAAGAAATATATATATCCAATCGAGTGAAAGAAATATTTTGGATAATAATATTTCTTTAATCCCTGAAATGATTTTATTAAAAACAATATAGGTAATGGAAACTTCAAGTATTTTCCATAATATTTTATTAACTCATCAAATTCTTTTTCAACTACATTATTTAAATAAATTGGTATGTGGATTTGCTGAATCTTACGAACTTCTTCCAAATTTCTTGACGAGTCTTCATATTCTTTATTTTTTCTATTTTTAGATTTATAAAATAAGCCTAACTTATCTTTAATATGATGGATTTGATATTTATGAGAAATTTTTAATTCAAATTCATGATCTCCACTTACTTCAAACTCTTCATCAAACCATAGGTTATCTTT
Source organism: Ignavibacteriaceae bacterium (assembly GCA_035266865.1). Classification (GTDB taxonomy): domain Bacteria; phylum Bacteroidota; class Ignavibacteria; order Ignavibacteriales; family Ignavibacteriaceae; genus JAKAGZ01. The sequence goes on from DATFMR010000188.1 coordinate 11,353, forward strand.
AAAATGTAAACTAGCGCGCCACATTGGTTGTGAACCAATAATGCACCTTTCGAGCTGATATTTAATATCATAATCAGGAAAATTAAAAGGTTTTAGTCTTTTTATTTCAGAAAATAACTGGTTGTCTAAATCTGAAATGTATTGGTCAGCATATACCATTGCAACATCCGGAAAATCCATTAAATATTTTGTTAATTTCTCATATGCATCGTTTCTTAACCTATCATCTGTATTTGAATTTGTAATAAATTTTCCGTTGGAAATCCTAATTGCACTATTCCATGATTGATAAATAGTCTCCCGCTTTTCTGTTTTTATATATTTAATGTTGGAATATTTTGATAAATATTCTCTTATTATTGAATCTTCATTTTGTAGTGATCCGCTATTTACTACTATTATTTCAACTTTATCAGAAATGGTCTGATTTAATAGATCTTCTATTTTTCCCCTGATAAAATTTTCTGAGTTATAGGTTGAAACAATTGCAGAAACCAAAGGTTTGTTCATCAAGATCAATTATTCCTGTAAAATAAAAAAGACTGTTTCAAAATTTCATATCCTTGAACTGATTAATAAACATTCTGAAGTAAAAAACTAAATCATTAAAAAATAGAAATAATGATGCACTACATAAAAAGGTAAAAATGACTACATAGTTAATTCTCCCTAAATATATAAACGTTACACCAATTACTAAAAGTGTTATTAGAGCAATTAACTTATAAAATTTTATAAATTTTAAAAATTTAACCAGTTCAATGCCTGCTTTCTTTTTTACATAAAACAGCATTAAAGTATTACCAATGATCACAGAGAAGAAATACCCCAATAGGCCCAGCGGACTGTTGAAAAGGACAAAAATAATTGACATAGCTAATACTACGGCAATTAAATTGGTAAACTGTACTAATGCCAGGATAGAAGCTTTTCCTATTCCAAGTATAAAATTATAAATAGTATATCCAAAATTATTAATTGATTCTGGTAAGGCCAGCATCATAAATATTAACAATAGGTTTTTATAACCAAACCAGTAATCCAGAAAAAGCGCAATGAAAATTGAAAAAACACCAAATGATAATCCTGAATAGATAATTCCCAGTTTAGTATACTTAGCTCCTTCATTATAGAGAAAATCTTTGTACTCTTTTCTATTACGAAGAATACTGGTTTTGGGTAAAATTGTTTTAAAAGTTGTAAAAAAGAACAGAGAAATTGAAATTGCAAATCTGCGCGCTACTTCGTAAACTGAGACTAGGCTGATGCTATTATAATTTCCGATAATAAATTTAATTAGAGGGTCAATTAGTGCATTAAAGATTGAGACCATTTGTACTGATAAACTAAAACTTCCAATTTCTTTTAGCTTTAAAGTGCTGAAATTTGAAGGCCTAATTTTAACAGAAGAAAAATTTTTGAAATAAAAAACCATCAGAACAATCAGGATAATTGTCTGGCTGATAATGTAAAAAACAGCAAGTGATATTATTGATAAATTTATATAGGTAACTAGTATAACACTGCTCATTATTAGGATGTTTTGTAACAAACCTATTCTGCTTGTGATTACAAAATTACTTGAGCCTTCAAATACAGCTTTGAAGAATAATGAAATAAATGATATAAGGAAAACAATTCCCAATAAAATTGAAAGTATATTTGCATCACTGTAATATTGAAAGGGCACAATTGATGTATTTTTTAATAAGAAAATCCTAAAAATTATATTCCCTGCTGCAAATAAAAGAATTCCAATACTTAAAAATGAAAAAAAACTGGTTGAAAGTAGCTGGTCTAAAGATGCTTTTTTCTTATCGTGTGCTTCGGCGACATATTTTACTATAGCGGTACTGAAGCCCAGATCTAATGCTGGACCGAGATTCCATATAGAGATAAAAATTATCCAGACTCCGAAGAGTTCCTTACCAAAATGTGAGATATTAAGTTTTAATGTTATTAAAGAGAAGATAACAGAGATAACAAATTGTATTGAAAGCCAAGCTGAGTTTTTTTTATCTGAAGGCATAACCAATTAAACACTCTTCTTTGAAAGCATTTTATAATTAGAACAGGTAATTCCTAATAAAATTCCAAATAAAATACCTTGTTGTCCCCAAAGCCATGCACTTGTCATAATCAAAGAAATTGTTATATAAATAAAAAAGGCCAGAATTATTAGTGAATTAATTATTTCATTAATTGTTCCTGATAATTTTACCGATAAGAGTGATATCCTTATAGCAGCAATTAATAAAGTCAAAAAGCCTAAAAGGCCCAAAATACCAGTTTCTGCAATCAAAGCTAAATATCCTGAATGTGCTGTTTTACCTTCAACAAAAGCCTTATAAAATACTTTTGGTATTTCGTAATAATATTTTGATTCAATCGGGAAAGAATAAAATCCGATTCCCTCTATTGGATGTTTTTCAAATGCCTGAATTGCAGTATGCCAGATAAAAGCTCTCATAATCAGTGAATTTGAACCCACTGATTCGGGAGCTTTAGTCAATACCGTTTTCTCGGCAGTGTTTTCCGCCCTGCTTTCAATTGAGGGATTAATTATTGTGGACATAAAATAGATGGCAATAAACACAACTAAAAAAGAGGCAAAATAAATGATAAGTTTTCTTCTGTTCAGATTCAATTTAGCTGATTTAATAATAAGAAAAATTATAAAAATTAGTAGGGCTAAAGCAAATGCAAGCCACGAATTCCTAGTTTGAGTAAAAAATAATGCTGCAAGAGCAATGATTAGCAGAACAAAATTATATATTCTCAGAGCTCGTCGTTGTCTACAAAGCAAATTGACAATAAAAATAAATAACCCAATACCTGCTAAATCAGCAAAAAACACATCTGCTAAGCCAAAGACCCTTTCGCCCGTTGTTATTGCTAAATATATTACATAAAAGCTACTTAGTATTAAAAATGAGGCATAGATATAAAATATTTTTTTAATTTTATCAGAATTATTTATCGCAATAGATGAAATATACCATAAAAGCAAAATTGAAATAAAGCTCAAGCTTCTTATAAATGTAAGGAACGGATTACTTATGTTACTTAAGGAAGGAACGACTGAAATTATATAAATAATAAAGAATATAGTAAGAGGGTTTTTTAGGTTTTCTTGATTAATATTATAATGTGTAATTAAGAATGATAAAAAAACAAAAAATGAAAAAAGGACACCTATCTGTTGCCCTAATAAAAAGAACGATATAAATATAGTACCAATTAATAACCCATAAGTAATTTCAAAGTTAAAAGTTAGGACGGTAATAACAGACAAAACAAAAAGGGCATAAATAAAGCTCTCGTTTTGTACGATAAAAAACATAATCAGTAGCAGAGCACATATAATAATTCCTAAGAATAAATATTTTAGTTCATCCTTTAATGGGATAGCATTAAAGGCTATTTCATTATTTACTTTCAATATTTGAATTACCTATCAATTTATTTCCTGAAGCGGAAAAGTTCCTCTCTTATAAATATTACCTTTGGATTACTAGAGTTACTAATCAGTTCTTTGAGAAGAATTACTAGATAGACCAATAAAGTAATTATGAATGTTATAATTAATGTAATAAGAGTCCTTTTGGGGAAAGACCTTTTTTCAGGAGGTACACCATAATCTACAACCTGTAAAACCGGAATATTCTTTTGCACTTCAATTTTTGACTGTTCATAAAGAGGAATTATAAACTCCAGTAATTTTTCATTTATCTTTACATTTCTATAATACCTTAAATATTTCAAGGCTTTATTGGGAAGTGTATTGAGTGCCAAAATAGGAGAATCTTTATCAATCCCCTTTTTTAATTCAGCCACTTTTTCTTTAAACTGATCATAGCTTATTTCAGCATTTTTTGTTTGTGGTGTGCCAAATCCCACTGTTTTTTCAATAATTCTTTTTTCAATTTCTCTTTGTGCTAATTGGGCATCCATGTCTGCATAAGCCTCTATAGTAGCCTTAATTTGTTCTTCAGCGTCATAAATACCCGATACTTTTTGAAATGCATTCAGCGAATCTTCGGAATTTTTTAGATTTATCTTTATAGTTTCATATTGATTCTCTAGAAATTCTTTATTATCCTTGGCTTTTTTTACGTTTAAGTCAACAATAGTTTCATTTAACAGGCTAATTATATAGTTGGTCATATCTGCAGCTTTTTCTGGTGAAGTAGCTCTGGCTGTAATTTCGAAAGCACCTTGTTTTGTTTCTTCAACCGAAATATTGCTGGTTAATTCTTTTAAGGTTTTTTCCATACTTTCTAAACCGTATTCACGCATTAAGTTGAATTTACTTACAACCTTCTCCAGATTGGTCCTACTATAAACTATTGTTTTATACATGTCTGTACTTGAACTTTGATTGGCGCCGGTAAGCCCTATTGGTAAGTTTGAAAATGTCTTAAGAAGTGAACCAAATATGCTGGCCTCATTTTGCTCAGAAGGAATAATGAGGGCACTAGAATCATATTGACTTCGAATAAAAAAGAAAATAAACAAGTAAGTAAGTACCGCGACACTTAAAATTAATGTAGTAAATAATTTTTTCCGTTTTACAAAAATTACAACAAGATCTAAAAATTCAACACTCCTATCTTCTGCCATTTATGTACTCATTTTATTATTTAAAACAATTATTTTTAATAGTTTTAAGTTACCAAAGAATATAAACATTTAGAATAAATTAGTTTACCAAATATAATGATTTATAAATATTTGGGCTTTGTTTTTTGCAATTTACTCTCAAATCGAATTGAGATCATCTAAAACTCTCATATTTTAATTTTTGCTTTCCTTTTAATTAAACTCTGTTGACTTTGCCCCAAATTTTCCTATTTTAATAGATAGTAAGTTACTAAATTCAAGTTATTTAGCTCATTTTTAAGGAACAGAATAAGAGAGGAATTTTTTTTACCATTTTTTTGTTAAATAAGGGAACATTTTTAGGAGGAAAGTAGTCTATAGATATTAAATGATACCAATTTGAAGGCAATTTGTACCACATATAAAGGATGAGAAGATGAAAACAATAAAAGCAAAAATTGACAATCCTCTTAATGACCTTATTAGCGACGATATTTATGAACTTCTCAGTTCACATGGGTTGATTGATGAAAAATCGGTTAGAGATTATCAAATAAGAAAAAAATTCAAGCAATTACGAGCTACAAAAGTAAGCGCTGGGGATGCCATAGATGTGATAAGGGAAGAATACCCATACCTGCAATTTGATACAATCAGAAAAATTGTTTATCAAATCAACAAGTAATACTAAAAAATCGCTTGACAAACATTAAAGAGAAACATATATTTATTTTGATCCTTTCAGAGGGTTCTCCCCTGCCCTTTGATGATAATGGGTCAAGCCCGGTGGTATCCCTATCATCGGGCTTTTTATTTATACAAAGGAAATAAAATGGCAAAATCGGCTAAGAAAAAACAAAAGCGTATCCATACAAAAAAAATATTTACAAGCCCATTTAATGTTTACTGGGAAAAGAATAATTATTATCTCCTGTTCACAGGTATTGGAATAATAATCCTGGGTTTCTACCTGATGTCAATTGGGAAATGGGATAGTACAGTTTCATTGGTGGTTTCTCCAATAGTACTTGTAATTGGATATATTCTTGTCCTTCCTGCTTCAATTTTCTATAGAAGAAAAAATAATTCCTTAGACCAAAAGGAAGAAAATATTGCATCTGGCAAAGATTAAGGGAAACATAGTTTCGACACAAAAAAATCTGCATCTGAAAGGACATAAACTTTTAATAGCCCAAAAAATCGGGCTTGACGGGGAATTTATTGGCAAGAATGATTTTATAGCTATTGACCTTGTTAACTCTGGCATCGGGGACACTGTACTGGTTGTTCAGGAAGGAGCAGCAGTTAAACAAATATTAGGACACAGAAAAGCTCCTGTACATACGATGGTAGTTGCAGTTGTTGATAAAATTGATGTTAATAATTGATTATAGTGAAAAATAACTTAGTGTTTTGTCTAAATTAAATTTTGAACAATTAACCAACCTAAAACTACTTCTTTCAATCGATGGTATTGGACCGGGTAAATTAAAAGCACTCCTTAAAAAACTAAACTCCCTTGAAAATATTTTATCTTCTGAAATGCAGCAACTTATAAATGTTGAAGGTATTAATACAAATCTTGCAAAACGAATTCAGTATGCAAATAAGAATAAAAATTATATTTCACAAGAACTAGAGAAGGAGCTGGAAAAGGCTGTAAAATTAGAAATTGATATAATTACAATCTGGGATAAAGAATACCCGGCTTTATTAAAAAAAATATTTGATCCTCCTTTTCTTCTTTATAAAAAAGGGAAATTTAATGAAAAAGATAATTGTTCAATCGCAGTGGTTGGGACCCGGCTACCGACTCAATATGGAAAGTTACAGGCTGAAAAAATCACTTCTGAACTGGCAGAACAACAACTAACAATCATAAGTGGACTGGCTCGTGGAATTGATTCAATTGCTCATAGAGTTGCGCTAAATAACAAAACCAGAACTATTGCTGTAACAGGGTCGGGGCTTGATGTTATTTATCCGCCTGAAAACAGAAGTCTTTTCAACGAAATTTCCGAAAACGGCGTGGTAATCTCAGAATTCAGTTTAGGAACCAAACCGGATGCAATGAACTTCCCAAGAAGAAACCGGATAATTTCCGGACTTGCACTGGGATGCATCATTGTTGAAACAGGAATCCCGGGTGGCTCTTTACAAACCGCATCATTTGCGCTTGATCAAGGAAGAGAAGTTTTTGCTATCCCCGGAAATCTGGATGTAAAGCAATCTGAAGGAACAAATTCACTTATTCAAAAAGGTGAAGCTAAATTAATTAAAAATGCAGAGGATGTTTTGGTAGAATTGGAACTTAGACTAAAACCTGTGATTGGAAAAAATATTCCAAAACCAAAAGTAGAATTAAATTTATTTGAAGAAAAAATTCTTGAGGCATTAAAGGGAAATTCATTACAAATTGATAAGCTTGCATTAAAGGTAGATATGCTTACTTCTGATTGTTTGGTTCATCTTCTTTC